>JADKCI010000004.1:477500-777500 GCA_016714645.1 Chromatiaceae bacterium
GCGCATACGGTGGATGCCTAGGCGGTAGGAGGCGATGAAGGACGTCGTAGCCTGCGAAAAGCCTCGGGGAGCTGGCAAACAAGCATTGATCCGAGGATGTCCGAATGGGAAACCCACCGGCCGCAAGGCCGGTATCGTTCGCTGAATCCATAGGCGAACGAAGCAAACCCGGGGAACTGAAACATCTAAGTACCCGGAGGAACAGAAATCAACCGAGATTCCCTGAGTAGCGGCGAGCGAAAGGGGACTAGCCCTTAAGCCCGATCACCCATAGCAGAAGCTTCTGGAAAGGAGCGCCATAGCGAGTGATAGCCTCGTACGCGACATGGCTGGTCAGGTGAAAACGAGTAGGGCGGGGCACGAGAAACCCTGTCTGAACATGGGGGGACCATCCTCCAAGGCTAAATACTCCCTACCGACCGATAGTGAACCAGTACCGTGAGGGAAAGGCGAAAAGAACCCCGTAGAGGGGAGTGAAATAGATCCTGAAACCGTATGCGTACAAGCAGTCGGAGCCCGTGAGGGTGACGGCGTACCTTTTGTATAATGGGTCAGCGACTTACATCTCAGCGGCAAGCTTAACCGAAGAGGGGAGGCGTAGCGAAAGCGAGTCTTAAATGGGCGTTTCAGTCGTTGGGAGTAGACCCGAAACCGGGCGATCTACCCATGGCCAGGGTGAAGGTGCGGTAACACGCGCTGGAGGCCCGAACCCACGTCTGTTGAAAAAGACGGGGATGAGCTGTGGGTCGGAGTGAAAGGCTAATCAAGCCCGGAGATAGCTGGTTCTCCCCGAAAGCTATTTAGGTAGCGCCTCATGTCTCACTCCTGGGGGTAGAGCACTGTTTCGGCTAGGGGGTCATCCCGACTTACCAAACCGATGCAAACTCCGAATACCGAGAAGTGCAATCGCGGGAGACAGACGGCGGGTGCTAACGTCCGTCGTCAAGAGGGAAACAACCCAGACCGCCAGCTAAGGTCCCTAAATCATGGCTCAGTGGGAAACGATGTGGGAAGGCCCAGACAGCCAGGAGGTTGGCTTAGAAGCAGCCACCCTTTAAAGAAAGCGTAATAGCTCACTGGTCGAGTCGGCCTGCGCGGAAGATTCAACGGGGCTTAAGCCATGTACCGAAGCTGCGGAAGCACGTTTACGTGCTTGGTAGGGGAGCGTTCCGTAAGCCTGTGAAGGTGTGCTGTAAGGCATGCTGGAGGTATCGGAAGTGCGAATGCTGACATGAGTAACGATCAAGGGGGGTGAGAGTCCCCCCTCGCCGAAAGTCCAAGGTTTCCTGCGTAAAGTTCATCGGCGCAGGGTTAGTCGGCCCCTAAGGCGAGGCCGAAAGGCGTAGTCGATGGGAAGCGGGTTAATATTCCCGCACCTGCTGTTACTGCGATGGGGGGACGGAGAAGGCTAGGTCATCCGGGCGACGGTAGTCCCGGTTCAAGCGTGTAGACAGGTGGCTCAGGCAAATCCGGGCCGCTAATGTCGAGGCGTGACGACGAGCCTCCACGGAGGCGAAGTGATTGATGCCCAGCTCCCAAGAAAAGCCTCTAAGCTTCAGGTAACAGGGGACCGTACCCCAAACCGACACAGGTGGGCAGGGTGAGAATCCCCAGGCGCTTGAGAGAACTCTGGTGAAGGAACTAGGCAAAATAGTACCGTAACTTCGGGAGAAGGTACGCCCCTAGTACGTGACGGCCCTGCGGCCGAAGCGGATGGGGGTTGCAGTGACCAGGTGGCTGCGACTGTTTACTAAAAACACAGCACTCTGCAAACGCGTAAGCGGACGTATAGGGTGTGACGCCTGCCCGGTGCCGGAAGGTTAAGTGATGGGGTTAGCCGCAAGGCGAAGCTCTTGATCGAAGCCCCGGTAAACGGCGGCCGTAACTATAACGGTCCTAAGGTAGCGAAATTCCTTGTCGGGTAAGTTCCGACCTGCACGAATGGCGTAACGATGGCCACGCTGTCTCCACCAGAGACTCAGTGAAATTGAAATCTCGGTTAAGATGCCGAGTACCCGCGGCTAGACGGAAAGACCCCGTGAACCTTTACTATAGCTTCACACGGGACTTTGAATCGACTTGTGTAGGATAGGTGGGAGGCTGTGAAGCCCGGACGCCAGTTCGGGTGGAGCCACCCTTGAAATACCACCCTGGTCGATTTGGAGTTCTAACCTCGGTCCGTGATCCGGATCAGGGACAGTGTGTGGTGGGTAGTTTGACTGGGGCGGTCTCCTCCCAAAGCGTAACGGAGGAGCACGAAGGTACCCTCAGCGCGGTCGGAAATCGCGCATTGAGTGCAAAGGCATAAGGGTGCTTGACTGCGAGACAGACACGTCGAGCAGGTACGAAAGTAGGTCTTAGTGATCCGGTGGTTCTGTATGGAAGGGCCATCGCTCAACGGATAAAAGGTACTCCGGGGATAACAGGCTGATACCGCCCAAGAGTTCATATCGACGGCGGTGTTTGGCACCTCGATGTCGGCTCATCACATCCTGGGGCTGAAGTCGGTCCCAAGGGTATGGCTGTTCGCCATTTAAAGTGGTACGCGAGCTGGGTTTAGAACGTCGTGAGACAGTTCGGTCCCTATCTGCCGTGGGCGTTGGAGATTTGCGGGAAGCTGCTCCTAGTACGAGAGGACCGGAGTGGACGTACCCCTGGTGTTCCGGTTGTCACGCCAGTGGCATTGCCGGGTAGCTATGTACGGACGGGATAACCGCTGAAAGCATCTAAGCGGGAAGCCCCTCCCAAGATGAGATCTCCCTGGACCCTTGAGGTCCCTAAAGGTCCGTCACAGACTATGACGTGGATAGGCGGGATGTGGAAGCGCGGTAACGCGTGCAGCTAACCCGTACTAATTGACCGTGCGGCTTGACCCTCTAACACCCAAGCGCTTTGCGCGGGGCTGGGTACGTGCCTGATACACCAACGATCTCTCTCACCCGGGGGCGGGCCGTCCGCCCGCCCCCGACCCTTTTCCCTGGCGGCCATGGAGCACTGGCACCACCTGATCCCATCCCGAACTCAGCAGTGAAACGGTGTATCGCCGATGATAGTGTGGGGTCTCCCCATGTGAAAGTAGGTCACCGCCAGGACCTTTTCTCAACCCCGCCTTGTTACTCAGGGCGGGGTTTTTCGTTGTAGGGGGTTGGGGGGGAAGGGAATTCAGCTTAAGTCTAGACTGCGAGATGTTCCAATTAACCAAAAGCAACCGCCCAGCCTGGTTCCTGTTGGCTGGGCCTGCTGCTTGGTTTAAATCTAAAACAGGAAGGGAACTACATCCTCGAAGCGGGTTGCGAAATGGATGGTCAGTCCCTGACGTACATATTCTGGCACTTCTTCGAACTCCCCTTGGTTATCGGCCGGCAGGATTATTTCCTTGATTCCGGCCCTGCGCGCGGCGATAAGCTTTTCGCGTATGCCTCCGACGGGGAAGACGGCGCCCGTTAGGGTTATCTCACCGGTCATGGCCAGGCGACGGATGGGTTTGTTTCGCGCCAAGGAAAGCAGTGCGCTGACTAAGGTGATCCCCGCCGAAGGGCCGTCTTTGGGTGTGGCGCCAGCGGGGACGTGAATGTGAATAAAAGCCTTCTCGAAATACGCCTGATCGATGCCAAATTGGACCGCATGGCTGACGAGGTATCCGTAGGCGATTTCGGCTGACTCCTTCATGACATCACCCAGTTGGCCCGTGAGTTTGAAACCTCGCGTAAAACCATGCGTCCTCACCGCCTCGATGGAGAGGGTGGCGCCGCCCATGGCTGTCCACGCCAGCCCCGTGACGACCCCAGGACCCATCAGTTTGCGCTCGTCGCGAAACATGGGGCTGCCCAGATATTCCTTGAGCCGATCCCGACCTATTTGGATGGGTTGTTCCACGCCTTCAAGCAACTTCACCGCGCACTTCCGCACGATTTTGCCGATCTGCTTGTCGAGGCGGCGTACACCCGCGTCTCGCGCGTAGCCCACGATCACCGCGCGCAGGGTGGCGGCATCGAGGCGTATCGACCGCACGGGTAGGCCAGCCTTATCGATCTGACGGGGAAGGAGGAATTTCTTGGCGATGGCCAGCTTTTCCTCAACGATGTAACCCGACAAGGGAATGATCTCCATGCGATCCGCCAGGGGCCCGGGGATGCTGTCCAACTGATTAGCGGTACATACGAATAGCACCTTGGAGAGGTCAAAGCGCAGATCCAGGTAGTGATCAAGAAAGTCCGAATTCTGCTCTGGATCGAGAACCTCAAGCAGAGCCGAGGCGGGATCGCCGTGATAGGAGGCGCCAATCTTGTCAATCTCGTCGAGCATGATGACGGGGTTAGCGGTGCCCGCATCCTTGATCGCCTGCAGGAATTTGCCCGGCATGGCGCCAATATAGGTACGGCGGTGGCCCTTGATCTCGGCCTCGTCGCGAATACCCCCGACGGAGAAGCGGTAGAAACGGCGGCCTAGGGCATCGGCGATGGAGCGTCCCACGGAGGTTTTGCCCACCCCGGGTGGGCCCACCAGCATAACGATGGAGCCAGCGATCTGGCCCTTGTGAATGCCAACCGCCAGAAATTCCAGGATGCGGGTCTTGACGTCCTCAAGACCGTAGTGATCCCGATCCAGGATGCGCCGTGCGCGTTTCAGGTCTAATTTATCCTTGGAATAGCAGCCCCAGGGCAGTGTCGTGATCCAATCCAGATAATTCCGGGTGACGGAATATTCCGGTGATCCCGTCTCAAGGATGGCCATCTTCTCCAGTTCCTCATCGACGCGCTTTTGGGCCTCATCGGTGAGGGTCAGGGACTTGAGGCGCTCCTTGAATTTGTCCAGTTCCGCCGTGCGGTCGTCCTTGGCTAGCCCCAGTTCCTTTTGAATGACCTTAAGTTGTTCCTTGAGAAAAAAATCGCGCTGCTGCTTCTGCATCCGCTCCTCGACCGATTCACGGATTTTTTGCTGGGCTCGGGCCAGGTCCAGTTCGTTATTGAGCAGGATCAGCACCTTTTCCATGCGTTTGAGCAGATCGACGGCTTCCAGGACCTCCTGAAGTTGTTCCTTGGTAGAGGTTGTCAGACTGGCGGCAAAGTCGGATAGATGGGAAGGGTCATCCGGTCCGAAGCGATCCAGGAAGACTCGCAACTCCTCGACATAAAGGGGGTTGAGGGGGAGCAGTTCCTTGATGGTATTGATAACGGCCATGGCATAGGCCTTGATCTCATCCTGACCGCGCGTGCTGGGCTCCGGCAAGTATTCGACGCGCGCGGAAAAAGGTGCCCGCCGGGAGATCCAGTTTTCGATACGGAAGCGATGAACGCACTCCACCAACACCTGGAGGTATCCATCCTGTTCATGAACCCGATGGACCCGGCAGGCCGTGCCGACGACATGAAACTGCTCGGTGGTGGCCTCCTCGGCCGTATCGTTGGTAACCAGGACCACGCCAAGGATCTTGTTATCCGAATCGACTACCGCACGAATGGTCTTGGCCCAATGCTTGCCAGACATGAGCAGGGGTACGGCCTGGCCCGGGAAGAAGGGGCGGGCCGCCACGGGCAATAGATGAATGATGCCGGGCAGAACATCCTTGACGCGGGCCGGCATGGTCGGCTCCCCCGCCGACGCATCGGTATCCTGCGGCGATATCTCGCTCGGCGCATCCTCGGCTGCCGTTAGGTAATCCTCTTGATCCGCTGGGTCACTCATCTTTTTCGCCTGATGAAATTTGATTCAAGATTTGGGTAAGGGCTGAAGAGCTGGAGTTTATAAGCGTACAATTTTCGGGCGAAGGCGCCCCTTTGCAAGTCAGATTGGCCAGGCAGGCAAAGGTGGAGACCGAGAGTTCCTCGGCGCGCTGACCGGGATCAATCCCCAGGGTCGCGAAATCCCCGGCCGTTGCCAAGCCTTTGAGGGTGTTGCGCAAGGTCTTGCGGCGCTGGGCAAAGGCCTGGGTCACCAGGCGCTGATGATGACCTGGATCCTGGAGTGGGAAGGGCGGGGGATCGAGTGGCGTCAGGCGCAGAAAGGCTGAATCGACCCTGGGCGCCGGGAAGAAGGCCTGGGGCGGAATTTCAAACAGGGCCTCGGCCCGGCACCAGGTCTGGATCATGACCGAGAGCCGGCCGTAGGTACGGGAGCCCGGAGGGGCGACAATGCGGTCCACCACCTCCTTCTGCAACATGACATGCATGTCCAGGATCCAGGCCTTTTGTTCCAGGAAGCGGAACAGGAGCGGAGTGGAAATGTTGTAGGGCAAATTGCCGGTCAGGCGCAGCTTGTCCCCAGGCGCTACCAATTGGCTCAGATCAAAGACCAGGGCGTCGGCCTGATGGATGGTCAGTTGCCCTAGGGGGGCACAGGTACGGGCCAGGGGCTCGATGAGGTCCCGATCCAGTTCCACCGCATCAAGTTGGCCGGCCGCGCCCAGCAAGGCCCGAGTGATGGCGCCGCGCCCTGGACCTATCTCCACCAGCCTCTCCCCGGGGCTGGGTGAGATGGCGGCGATGATGCGGTCGATGACGCCTTGATCCTGGAGAAAGTTCTGGCCGAATCTTTTGCGGGGGTGGGGCATGAGCGGCGTTGGGAACAGGGCTGGGATATCATCCAGTCTGCGCCTAAGTTCGACCGGGGGTCCAGTCGATTAGCTCCCGGGTGGCCTGGTCGTCCGCTGGTCGTGGCGGGAAAAGTCGCGTACTATCTGGATAATGAAAGTGATGCTTCATGGTATTCGATTCACTACAACAACAAACGAGGACGACATATCCATCGATGAATGAATTCGATCAGGCCTATCTGGTCCCGGACGGGACCGATCTTCAGGGGATCAAGGACGCCCTCGAGGCGAGATGCCGGATTGGCGAGGATGAACCCCGACACCTGCTGCGGCGTTTTCACGACACCTTCGACTGGAGTCTGTACCTGGCGGGCGGGGTTCTGGAGGAGCGGATCGACGGTCATCAACGCGTCATGATGTGGCGCGATCTCAATGACGAGGTCCCTATCTTGGCGTGCGAACTCGAGGGGGACTTGGGTTTCGCCGCTGATCTGCCGGCTGGCCCCGACACCGAGCGCTTGGGGCGACTCTTGGGCATTCGTCGCCTGCTGCCCCTCTTGGATGTCCATTCCCGCATACTGACCTGGCGCCTCCTTAACGAGGATGACAAGACCATCGCTCGTCTGGAACTCGAGCAGAATCGTTACGACGATAAGGCGCGGGAACGTCAGGGCCCCATCTCCACCCGCCTGCGGCTTCACGCCGTCAAGGGCTATGAGGCCGATTTTCGCGACACGGCGCTGATGCTCAACGAAGGGCTTGGCCTGTCCCTGGTCCGCACCGAGCTCCTGCTGGAGGCCCTGGCATCCGCGGGACGCAAGCCAGGTGACTACAGTTCCCAACTCAATTTTCGCCTCGATCCCGATCGTCGCGCGGACGATACGACCAAGGAAATCCTGCTCCATCTGCTCAATACCATCGAGGTCAATATACCTGGCACACGTGACAACCTGGACTCGGAATTTCTCCATGATTTCCGCGTGGCCGTGCGCCGCACCCGTTCAGCCCTCACCCAGATCAAGGATGTTTTTGCCCCGGATGTAGTCGAGCAATATAAGGATGTCTTCGGCTGGATTGGCGAGTTTACGGGCCCCGTGCGCGACCTGGACGTCTATCTGCTCGATTTCAACGCCTATCAGGTGTGCCTGCCGGAACCCCTGCGGCCCCATCTGGAACCCCTGCGCGACTTCATCCACGCCCATTATGGCGAGGAACAGAAGGCCTTGGTGGAGCACCTGGATTCCAAGCGTTTCCGGAATCTGCTGCGCGATTGGCGGGCCTTCCTGGAGGCCCCGGTCCCCGAAAGCTCCGTGGTGCCGAACGCCATGCGTCCGGTCTTGGCGGTAGCGAATGACCGCATCTGGACCATGTACCGGCGGGTACGCAAGGAGGGGCGGGCCATGACCCCCGCCTCCCCGGCGGAGGACATGCATGAGCTACGGAAAAGCTGCAAAAAGCTGCGCTACCTGATCGAGTTCTTCGACAGCCTCTATTCGAAACAGGAGGTGCGTCAACTGGTGAAACTCCTCAAGGTACTGCTGGATAATCTTGGCAAGTTCCAGGACCTGGCGGTCCAGGCCGACCACCTGCGCGAGATGGCCCAGCGCATGCGCGACGAGGATGGGGCCAGTACCGATACCCTGCTTACCATGGGCATCCTGGTGGGGGACTTGCTGGAACATCAGCACCGGGCTCGGGAGGATTTTGCCCAGATCTTCGCCAGTTTCGATAGCGAAGACCACCAGGGTCTGTTTAAGTCCCTGTTTGAGGACCAGAAGCGGCAGGGGAAGGGCGCATGAAGATCATCGCTTCATACAATATCAAGGGGGGTGTTGGCAAGACGGCGACGGCGGTCAATCTGGCCTATCTGTCGGCCAGGGAGGGTTATCGCACCCTGATCTGGGACCTGGACCCCCAGGGGGCCGCCACCTATTACTTTCGTGTCAAGCCCAAGGTCAAGGGCGGTACCAAGGCCCTGGTGAGCGGCCACCAGGATCTTGACGACCTGGTGAAGGGCACGGATTTCGAGCGACTGGACCTCTTGCCCGCGGATTTCTCTTACCGCAACATGGACTTGTTGCTGGAAGACAATAAGCGTCCGACCAAGCAGTTACAAAAATTACTCGCCCCCATGGCGATCGCCTACGACTATGTCTTCCTGGATTGTCCGCCGAGCATCTCGCTGGTCTCTGAGAATGTCTTTCGCGCCAGTCACGCCCTTTTGGTGCCCATGATCCCCACCACTTTGTCGGCACGCACCCTGGCGCAATTGCAGGACTTCCTGGAGGGTCACGATGGCCTTGGCAAGACTAACCTTATGCCTTTTTTCTCCATGGTGGATCGGCGCAAGCATTTGCATTTACACCTGATGGAGAGCCTGCCTCAAAGCTTCCCCAGCTTCCTCAAGACGAGCATTCCCTATGCCACCGAGGTGGAGCGCATGGGCATCACCCGCATGCCTCTGCCGGCCTATGCCCCGTCGACCAATCCCGTAACCCGGGCTTACGAGGCCCTGTGGCAGGAGGTGAAGGCGGGGATCAAGGGCTCGGCGATTTGGGCAACGGCAGGCTAGGGCGCGAGGCCCTAACCGGCACCGATGGCACCCAAGCCATCAACTCAGGGACCCTAAATACTCGTCCACCGCGTGGTCGGGACAGATCTGGCCTTGGCGCACGGCCTCCCCGTAGCGCTGATGCCAGCCGTTGATCAGGGGCCTGGCCCTCAGCCATTCGGCGTGGACGATGCGGGCCAGGGGGCCGCCCTGGTCAAGGAAGCCGCTGTCCGCGAAGGCTCGCCCGGCGGCGGCGCGATCATAGTCCAGGCGGATGATGCGGGTATGCCAACGGCCATGGCGCCATTCCAGTTGGCCATAGCTTGCCCGCGGGTCGCCGTCGAAGGGAGAGCCGACGGAGCCCACGTTGAGGATGTCGATACCCTGAAATTGGCGGGTCAAGGGCCTGTGGGTGTGGCCCGTCACGAAGAGGTTCACGTCAAGGGGCACCTTGGCCGGGAGATCGGCGTCCTGGGTTCGCGCCGAGATGCCGTCGCGGTTACCGAGGAGGGTGCCGTGGGTGACATGGACCCAGCCCCGCCCCGGTTCGGCTTCGAAGCAGAGATGGTCTGGCCAATCGGCCAGCCAATGCTCGGTTCCCGCGATCTGGGTACAGGTGAAATCGGCCAGGGCACGCAGGCGGGCGTCGAGGGCGTCTAGGGGTGGTTCGCGTCCACAGCGCAAGACCCAGACCTCGTGGTTACCCAGAATTGGTAGCCAGCCCTGATCCTGACGCAATTCCTGGAAGCGCCTCAGGCAGGTGTCGCTGGTCGGGCCGCGATTGATGAGATCACCGGCCATGACGACCAGGTCCGGATTCCAGCCCTGGATATGGGCGACACAGGTCTCCAGGGCTGGGAGGTTGGCCTGAACGTCGGAAAATACCGCGACCCTCATGAGGTTAGGTCCCCCATGAGGGCGTTAACCCGCGCCACCTTGGCGTCGAGCCGCCCCAAGGGGCCTTCCCGCATATCCAGCTTGGCCGTGGCATAGACCCGCCTGCAGCCTTGTGCCGCCAATACCTGGTGGGCGCGGGCGATCAGGACCAAGGCGGACTCCAGATCCTCGGTCTCGACGAGGGTGCCCATGGCGCCGAGCTGGTAGGGGTGACCGCTAGCCCGGATCATGGCGACCACGGGGGCGACGAAGGCCCCGACGCTTGCGCCCTGGTCCATGGGGAAGATGCCGAGGTCGAGAAGGACCGACATGGGTTTTACCTCTGGAGACGGATGGTTCATCATTAGTCGTGGGCAATGGCGGTAATCCCGCCGGTCCTTTTCACGCGCCCCTAGAGGCCCCATTTCATTGCCGAGTTCCTGGATGCTGCAAGAACAAGAAGTTACCGAGCCGGACTGGGAAAGCCCGCTAACCCTCAAGCTGACCCCGGCCCTGCTGATGCATTCTCTCATGGCCACCGCCACCGCCGTCCACACGGGTTATGCGAGTTGCGTTGACGACAAGCTGGTAGTCAATGACCTGGTGTCCCTGGATGGTGCCGTAGGCAACTATGTGCGCCTGGTTGAGCAGGATTTCTACGAGGACGAGGACCCGGATACCGTCTGGCACGACTGGACCCTGGAAATTTCCATAGGCAAGATCCTGACCACGGCCCATTGGCAGATCCCCACCAATGCCTCCCCCATGGAGTGGGAGTGGACCGCCCGTGAGGCGGAGAAGGCCTTCGGCAGCGCCTGTATCCTCATCGGGCGGCGGGTCCGGCAGGGCCTGGTGGTCGATGAACCCGTTCCTATCGAACAACCTCATCCGCGCATGAGCCGACATTGAGCCCTGCGCTGGCTTTCCCTCTGTTAACCCGCTTGTGGTTGGTTTCGACCTCAGGCTAGCGAGTTCCCCTCTTCTCAATCTCAGCGAGGCCCAGCCCATGAACTTCAAGATCGATATCGACATGACCCCGGAAGAGATGCGCAAGCTGCTCGGTCTGCCCGATGTGGAGGCCTTTCAGCGGCAGATACTGGATGACATCCGCCAGCGCATGGTAGAGGGCGTCGAGGGCTATGATCCCCTTAAGCTCTTCCAGCCCTACGTGGCCGGGTCCATGGCCTCTTGGGACATGATGCAAAAGATGTTCTCGGCGGCGGTTGGCTCAAGCCAGATCGGCGGTAAGACCGCGGATTAGGTTGTTCCCGACGGGCACTGCTCAGCCCAGCCGTTCCAGTTCCCGCTTAGCCTGGGCTCGGATGCTCTCCAGTTCCGCGATCAGCCGATTGATCGTGTTATCGATATCGGCCTCGCTGTGCATCATGGGGCCGACGATGATGGAGCCGTCGATGGCATAGCCGTGCTGGCCGAGACGGATGCCCACCCCGGGCTCCGCCAGAATGTCGAACAGGGCCCAGCCGGTATTGGGGAGATGGAGTTGGAAGACATGTGGCATGGGTTTGTCCGTGCGTCTGGTTCTGGCCGGGAGCCTTAGGTCGTCTATTCAGTCGTCAGGTTGTCGAGGCGTAAGGGTTGTTGAAGGGGTTCGCCGTCCAGGCGGGGTAAGCCGTCCGCGCCCAGCAGCAAACGGCCCTGGGCGAACCATCGCACCACTTGCGGATAGATGCGGTGCTCCTGAATCAGCACCCGGGCCGCCAACCGGGTGGCATCATCGTCGGGCTCCACCTTGACCACCGCCTGAAGCACCGCCGGGCCGCCATCCAGCTCCTCCGTGACAAAGTGCACCGTCGCCCCGTGTTCGCGTTCACCGACCTCCAGGGCCCGTTCGTGGGTGTGCAGGCCGCGAAACTTGGGCAGTAGGGAGGGGTGGATGTTGAGCATCCGGCCTCGGTAATGGGTCACGAAGCCCGGGGTCAGGATGCGCATGAAACCGGCCAGGGCTACCAGCCCGGGCTGAAAGCCGTCGATGAGGTCCATGAGGGCCGCGTCGAAGGCGGGGCGGTCGGGGTAATCCCGATGGCTCAGCACCCGCCCCTCGATAGCGGCCTGCCGCGCCCGTTCCAGCCCGAAGGCATCCGCCTCGTTGGCAATGACGGCGCGGAGGTGAATGGGCAGTGTCCCGTTCTGGACCGCATCAATCAGGGCCTGCAGGTTGCTCCCGCTGCCCGAGATCAGCACTACCACGGACAGGGGGCTACTGCTCACGCCGCCGCCCTCTGGGCGAAAATCACTGCGGGCGGTCCCGAGCAGGCCTCGATACGGCCTAGAATCCAGGCGGACTCACCCAATTCCCCCAGCCGCTGGCAGGCCAGCTCGGCCATGGCCACCGGGACGCAGAGCACGAGGCCGACGCCACAGTTGAAGGTGCGCCGCATCTCCGCCTCCGCGACCCCGCCCTGGGCTTGCAGCCAGGCGAAGACGGGCGGCAGTCCCCAGGAGTCCAGGTCGATGACCGCCTGGGTACCTTTGGGCAGGACGCGCGGCAGATTCTCCGGCAGGCCGCCGCCGGTGATGTGGGCCATGGCATGGACCGGCACTTCCTTCATCAATTCCAGCACCGGTTTGACATAGATGCGGGTAGGGGCCAGCAGGCGCTCCCCCAGGGTCATGCCCTCCAGATCCTGCTGGAGTTGGGCGCCACTGACCTCGAGGATCTTGCGGATTAGCGAATAGCCGTTTGAATGGGGGCCGGAGGAGGCTAGGCCGACCAGGACGTCCCCGGGCTGGACGCGATCGGGCGTCAGGAGTTGGTCCTTCTCGGCGATGCCAACGCAAAAGCCCGCCAGGTCGTAGTCACCGGGGGCGTACAGCCCCGGCATCTCCGCCGTCTCACCGCCGGTGAGGGCGCAGCCCGCCAGTTCGCAGCCCTTGGCAATACCTGCCACCACGGCGGTGGCGACCTCGAGGTCGAGCCGTCCGGTGGCGTAGTAGTCAAGAAAAAAGAGGGGCTCGGCCCCGGCCACCAGGATGTCGTTGGCGCACATGGCCACCAGGTCGATCCCAATGGTGTCGTGGCGACCCAGTTCCAGGGCCAATTTTAGCTTGGTGCCCACCCCATCCGTGCCCGATACCAGCACCGGCTGGCGGTATTTATCCAGGGGTAATTCGAAGAGGGCGCCAAAGCCCCCCAACCCCGTCATGACGCCGGGCCGGGAGGTGGCGGCGGCCAAGGGCTTGATACGCTCCACCAATGCATTGCCAGCGTCGATATCGACCCCGGCGTCGCGGTAACTCAGCCCGGGTTTGTTAGGGGTAGGGAGGTCCTGGGGCATGACGGGCTCCAATAATGAATCAGTCCGTATTCTAGCAGTTGGCCCTGACCGCCGGTACTTGGACAAAGCCGGGTCCGGGGGAATAAAATCCTCGCCACTGCTCGTTTACCCAGGGGATGTCACGGCCTTGAAACTCAGGGATCTGCCCAACATCATCAGCTTTCTACGCTTGCTGGCGGTGATGCCCGTGGTGCTACTCCTCCTGGAGGGGGCCTTTGGCTGGGCGCTCCTGCTGTTCGTCTTGGCAGGCCTGTCCGATGGACTCGATGGCTTTCTCGCCAAGCAATTCCACTGGCAGAGCCAGTTGGGCGGCATCCTGGACCCCTTAGCCGATAAGACCCTGCTGGTCGCCTGCTTTCTGGTCCTGGGGGCCCTTAAGCTGATCCCCATCTGGCTCGTGGTGGCCGCCATCAGTCGCGACCTTATCATTGTCGGTGGCGCTACCCTCTATCACTTCCGGGTCGCGGAAATCCGGCCGGCGCCAACCTGGGCGAGTAAGCTCAATACCCTGCTGCAGATCGCCCTGGTGGTGGCCGTCATCGCCAATGCCGGCCCCTTGCCCCTGCCTGCCCTCCTGGTGGCGGCCCTGACCTGGGCCTGTCTCGCCACCATCCTCATCAGCGGTCTTCAGTATGTCTGGGTCTGGTCGCGCAAGGCGCGGGCCATGGGCCTGCACGAGGATTCATGAGCCACCCCGGTTGTCCCGGGCATCAGCTAACCGGGTTCTGTTCCAACTCCTCCAGGTAGTGGCGGGCGCTGCGCCCCTGGTCATAGTCCGCCACCGCCGCCTTCAGGACCTCGCGGGGCGGCGGCCGATCCAGGGTCGCGCGCATGGCCTCGGCCAGGGCCGCTATATCTCCGACCGGCACCAGGGGGCCAAGGCGCCCGGCGTCCAGCACCTCCGCCGGGCCGCTGGGACAATCCGTCGCGACCACTGGCGTGCCCAGGGCCATGGCCTCGGTCAGGACGTTGGGCGAGCCCTCCCAGGCGGAGGAGAGGACGAAGAGGTCGGCCGCGGCCAGGAAGGGCAGGGGATTGGCCTGGAAACCGGGGAGATCCACCTGGTGTTGAATACCCAGTTGCCTGACCAGGTCTGTCAGGGCCTGGCGGTCACTGCCCTCGCCGATGATGACCAGCCGGCAGGGGCGGTCCTGGCTCACCCGCGCGAAGGCGCGGATCAGGGTGGGGAAGTCTTTCTGACGTTGCAGCCGGCCGGCCCCCAGGATGACCGGCGGCCCCTCCTTCTGGAACCAGGGATGGGGACAGGGCTCCGCGGCCAGCAGTCCCTGATCGGGGGTGATGACCGGATTGCGGATGACGCGGATAGACTCCAGCGGCAGCCGGGCCAGGGCAGCGGTGTCCGCCGCCACGCCCTGGGAGACCGCCACGATGCGATCCATGCGCGGATACAGCCAGCGCAGGGGCCAGGCGCGCCACTGGCGCGCCAGGGCCGAGCGTCCGGCCAGGGCGGCGGATAGGTTAGTCCCCAGCCGCAGCACCAGGCGGGTGTCGGTACCCGCCAGCCCCCGCGCCAGCACCGCCGCCCGCCCCGCCCGCTCCTTGACCACCAGCAGCGCCGGGGGCCGTTGCCGCCGCAGATAGCGCGCCAGGGCCGGAATGGCCAGCAGACTATGGTCGGTGCCGAGCGGCAGGCGATTGATCTCCGCCGGCAGCTCACGCAGATGGGGGCTCTGATCGCGAATCAGCAGCAGATCGACCCGCCGGCCCGCCGCCACGAAGCCGCCCAGCAGATTGACCAGCATGCGCTCCACCCCGCCGCTTCCGGAAAAGGAGGCCAGGACGGCGAGGGGGGGACGGTCGGACGGGGCGGGGTGATCAGGCATGGGGCGGCTCGCGGCAGGGACGGGTGGGCATCGGGCTATGCTATATTCCAATCCTATTCACGGTTGCCAACAAGCGCGCTTTTCAACCCCCATGCCCAAACCTGACAGCGTTTACTTCTTTGGCACCTGCCTCATCGACCTGGTCATGCCCCTGGCCGGCCTGGCGGCCATGCGGCTGCTCCAGCGGGAGGGCATTGAAGTCATCTATCCCCAGGGCCAGACCTGTTGCGGCCAACCGGCCTACAACTCGGGTTACGACGCCGAGGCCCGGGCGGTGGCGCGCTGTCAGCTCGATGCCTTGAGTCGCGATATTCCGGTGGTGGTGCCTTCCGCCTCCTGCGCCGGCATGCTGAAGGTCCAGTATCCCAAGCTGTTCGCGGGCACCCCGGACCAGGCGCGTGCCGAGCGGCTGGCGGCGCGGGTTTATGAGCTGACGGATTTCCTGGCGCGGGTGCTGGATTGGCGACCGGTCGACCGGGGCGAGCCCCTCAAGGTCGTGCTGCACCATTCCTGCTCGGCGCGCCGCGAGATGGGGGTAGCCGAAGCCGCGACCGACCTGCTGTCGCGGCTGGCCCACCTGGAGACAGTGGAACCCGATCACGCCCACGAATGCTGTGGCTTCGGCGGCACCTTCGCCGTGAAGCAGCCGGAGATCTCGGCGGCCATGGCGGCGGACAAGGCCGACGCCCTCGCGGCCACGGGTGCCCAGGTCCTGGTCAGCCAGGATTGCGGCTGTCTGCTCAATTTGGGCGGCACCCTGGCGCGCCGGTTCCCGGACGCGGGGCCCCGCGTCCAGCACATCGCCGAATTGCTGTGGGAGCGCACCCATGAGTCCTGAGTTTCCCGTCCGCGTCAGCCAGGCCCTCGGCAATGACCGGGTGCGCCGCAATATCCGGCGCACCATGGATGGGCTGGTCCTCAAACGCCACAAGGCCTTTCCCGATGAGCATGAACTGGCGGTTCTGCGTCGGCGCGGCAAACTGATCCGCGGCCATGCCCTGGCCCATCTGCCGGATCTGCTGGAGGAACTGGAGCGCAATTGCCAGCGCAACGGCATCCAGGTGCATTGGGCAGAGACCGCGGCGGAGGGTAATGCCCTGGTCCGCGACATCCTGCGCCGGCATGGAGCCGATCGGGTCATCAAGGGCAAGTCCATGGTCTCGGAGGAGATGGGCCTCAACCACTATCTGGAGGCCCAGGGCATCCGCGCCGTGGAGACGGACCTGGGGGAGTTCATCCTCCAGTTGGGGGACGAAAGGCCCTCCCACATCATCGCCCCGGCGATCCACAAGGACCGGGTGGAGATCGCCCAACGCTTTGCCGCTCACTTTCCCGAGTACCCCTACACCGAGGATATCGAGGGTCTGACCGCCATCGCCCGCCGCATCATGCGGGAGCACTTTGGCCAGGCCATCGCCGGCCTCTCCGGGGTCAATTTTGCCGTCGCCGAGACCGGCACCCTCTGCCTGGTCGAGAACGAGGGCAATGGTCGCCTCTGCACCACCGCGCCCCAGGTGCATATCGCGGTCTGTGGCATCGAGAAGGTCATCGCCCGCCTGGATCAATTACCGCCCCTCCTGACCCTGCTGACGCGCTCCGCCACCGGCCAACCCATCACTACCTACGTCAATATGATCAGCGGTCCCCGGCGGGAAGGCGAGCTAGACGGTCCCCGCGAGGTCCATCTGGTCCTGCTGGACAATGGCCGTTCCCGCATCCATGGCGACCCCCAACTGAGTTCCACCCTGCGGTGTATTCGCTGCGGCGCCTGCATGAACCACTGCCCGGTCTATTCCCGCCTGGGCGGCCATGCCTATGGCACCGTCTATCCCGGCCCCATTGGCAGCGTCCTCGAACCCCAACTCCAGGGCCTCGATCGTCTGGGCGAGTTGGCGGATGCCTCCAGTCTCTGCGGCGCCTGTGGCGAGGTCTGCCCGGTGCGCATCCCCCTGCCGGCCCTGCTGCGCCGCTTGCGCGCCGAGGGAGTGCGCGGTCGCAAGGGCTCCCAGGTGGTAGGTCGGGGCAGCCGCCGCAAGCCCCTGCACCGGCTGATCTGGACCCTATGGCGCTGGGTCAACGCCTCCCCGACCCTCTATCGAGGTCTGACGGGTCTGGGCACCCGGCTGCGCTGGCTGGTGCCCAAGCACTTGGGTCCTTGGACCCGGACCCGGTCCGCGCCCGCCATTGCCCCCCGGAGTCTCCATGAGTTGGCACGGCTGGAGGGCTTTCAGGGTGAATGAATGCGAAATGGCGGCTAATGATCGCGGGCTCGGCACCCTGTTCCCTCCTGGTCCCTACCAACTGCTGGCATCCGACCCGGGCCATCGGGCTCTGACACCCATATTGCTGGCTGCTGATTCTCGCCATGAGTGACCCCCGCATCGCCATCCTGTCTCGTTTGCGCGCCCGGCACCCGGCCGCGCGCCCCCTGCCCGAAAATCCGGTGCGCCGCTTCGATTGGTCCCCCCAGGAGCGGCTGAGCCGCTTCCGGGAGGCCCTGGAGGCGGTGCGCGGCGAGGTGGTCCTGGTCGGCGCGGACTGGCCGCTCCGCCTGTTCGCCTGGCTGCGCGCCAGGGACGCCAGCAATCTGCGCTATGCCCCCGCGACCGAGCTGGGCCAGGCACTGGAGAAGGGTTGGCCGGACGGCGAGGCCATTCGCCTGATTCCTCATCGCGAGCCGGTGGAGACCTGCCGACAGGATCTCTTTGCCAACACGGATGCGGGTCTGACCGGCTGCTTCGGTGGCATCGCCGAGACGGGCTCCCTGGTCCTCTGGCCCAGCATCCAGGAGCCCCGGCTGCTGTCGCTGGTGCCGCCTATCCATGTCGTGGTGCTGGACGCCCGCCGCATCCGCTCGACCTTTCATGAATTCCTGGTGGAGGAGGACTGGGTGGGGCAGGGCCTGCCCACCAACGCCCTGCTGATCAGCGGCCCCTCCAAGTCGGCGGATATCGAGCAGACCCTGGCCTATGGGGTGCATGGGCCCAAGGAACTGCTGGTTTTGGTGCGGGAGGATCCAGACCCTGCGGGCGACCCCTCGGCGGCGGCATCGTAGGAGCCGAGCCCCCTGCGCGACCCCTCGTTCACCCCCGCCCCCTCACTCCCCCGGAATAACCCCATGACCGACACCCCGTCCCTCGCTGCCCCGTCCCGCGCCACCCCCGAGACCCACCAACGGGGCTTGGATAAGGTGGCGCGCATCCCGGTCAAGGTGGAGCCGGTCGGCGAACCCCTGCGTAAGCCCGCCTGGATTCGCGCCCGCGCGCCTATCGGGCCGGGGGTGACCCGCATCAAGCGTTTGCTGCGCGAGGCCAAGCTGACGACCGTCTGCGAGGAGGCACAGTGTCCTAATCTCGGCGAATGCTTTAATCACGGCACCGCCACCTTCATGATCCTGGGGGATGTCTGCACCCGCCGCTGCCCCTTCTGTGACGTGGCCCATGGTCGCCCAGTCGCCCCCGATCCGGATGAGCCGGAGCACCTGGCCCAGTCCATCGCCGTCCTGGGCCTGGGTTATGTGGTCATCACCTCCGTCGATCGCGACGACCTGCGGGATGGTGGCGCCGGCCACTTCGCTGCCTGTCTGCGCGCCATCCGCCACCGCGCCCCGCGGACGCGCCTGGAGATCCTGGTGCCGGACTTCCGCGGCCGGGAGTCCCTGGCCCTCGATCAATTCATGGGCGATGGTCTGCCGGACCTTTTCAATCACAATCTGGAGACGGTGCCCCGCCTCTACCCCCGGGCCCGCCCCGGTGCCGAATATGCCGGCTCCCTGGCCTTGCTCGGCGCCTTCAAGGCGCGCCACCCCGCTATTCCCACCAAGTCCGGCCTCATGCTCGGCCTGGGCGAGGAGGAGGGCGAGGTGCTGGCGGTCATGGCCGACCTGCGCGCCCAGGGCTGCGATATGCTCACCCTGGGCCAGTACCTGGCCCCCAGCCGCTCCCACCTGCCGGTGGTCCGCTACTGGACCCCGGATGAATTCGCGGGCCTGCGCCGCGCGGGCGAGGCCCTGGGTTTTGTCAATGTCGCCAGCGGCGCCATGGTGCGCTCGTCCTACCATGCGGATCGCCAGGCCACCGAGGCCCTGGCGGAGTTCAACACCGCGTCCGCGGCCTGATCCTGGGCAAATTTGATCTGGATCAAGGCGAGTTCCCCGGGTCTGTATAAATTTCCGCCTGGGGAAGTGCGAAGCGCGCCAGAAGAAAAACACAGCGATAGGGGCGCAGGGGACAGGGAGCGGTAAATCAAGGATGTGAACAGCGGGTGCCGCCGTGCTTTCCCAAGGGTCCGAGTATCGCATCTAACCCGGTTCGAACCGGCCGGGAGAGCCTGTTCCACCTCAAAGGAGAGCATCAATGAAAATCAGCCGCCAAGGCCGCAAGGTCGCTTGGCTTTCCAGTAGCCTGGCCGGCATGGCCCTGCTGTTGGCTTACGGGCCTGCCCAAGCGGAACGTCCGCCCGGCCAGGTCGGAGTCGATTGGGGTACGCCCGCGGGCCAGGAGTGCGTCGATTGCCACATGACCGAGAACCCTGGCCTCTACTGGGAATGGAACAAAAGCCAGCATGGCCAGAATGGCGTCAACTGCCTGGATTGTCATGAGGCCAAGGAGGGGGATAAGGATGCCTTCAGCCACGAGGGCGCCCTTATCTCCATCGTGGTGACCCCCAAGGATTGCTCGAAATGCCATGCCGGTGAGTACGAGCAGATGGAGGGTTCCCATCACTCCAAGGCCGGCGATATCCTCGCCTCCCTGGACAACCTGATGGGCGAGGTGGTCGGCGGACCCGCCGCGGTCAACGCCGGTTGCCGCCAGTGTCATGGCGGTCTCCTTGAGTTCGAAACCGAGGGCAAGAACAAGGGTCGGCCCCTCCCGGGTAGTTGGCCCAACACCGGCATAGGCCGCTTGAACCCGGACGGCTCCAAGGGCTCCTGCACCGCCTGCCATGGTCGCCATCGCTTCTCCCGCGAACAGGCCCGTACCCCGGATACCTGCGGCAAATGCCATGTGGGACCCGATCATCCCCAGATCGAGGTCTATAACGAGTCCAAGCACGGCATTATCTACCGGGCTCAGATTGATGAGATGAATCTCAAGTCCGACAAGTGGATCGCCGGAGTGGATTACTCCGCCGCCCCCACCTGCGCCACCTGCCACATGAGCGCCGGCCTCAATCAGCCCAAGACTCACAATGTCGGCGAGCGTATCTCCTGGACCCTGAGGCCCCCCATCTCCACCAAGATGAATCTGGTGAAGCTGGAGGATGGCAATGAGTTCGACGTCCCCGAGGGTAAGGAACTGCCCAAGGTCGGCGACGAGGCCAAGGGTTCCAAGGTGGTCGAGGTCATCACTTGGAAGGACCGCCGCGCCAAGATGGAGAGCGTCTGCTTCGGTTGCCACTCCACCAGCGTGGTCGAGGGCCACTACAAGCAGTTTGACGACGTGGTCGAACTTTATAACGAGAAGTTCGCCAAGCCAATCGCCGCCGTCATGGCCGAACTCAAGGAGAAGGGCTACATCACCCCCGCCCCCTTCGACGAGAACATCGAGTGGACCTGGTGGGAGATCTGGCACCACGAGGGCCGTCGCGCCCGCCATGGCGCCGCCATGATGGGCCCGGACTACACCTGGTGGCACGGCATCTACGAGGTGGCCAAGCACACCTATTTCGAGTGGATCCCCGAACTCAAGGAAGTGGTTCGCGCCAAGGATAAGAACGATAAGGCCGCCGTGGCCCTGCTGGAGAAGCACTTCAAGCCCATCGAGGGCCATGACTGGTACTTCAACGGCATGAACAAGGAATCGCTGGAAAAGGTGCGGGCTGGTTTCGAGGCTCGTTACGGCAAGGGGTCGCTGAAATAGACCGGTCCTAGATCACGACCCAACGAGATCCCGCGCGGGGCCTGGTGCCCCCCGCGGGATTTTTCATTTCTGGAGGAGATAGTGTCATGAAAATCCGTTTATTACTCGCTGCGGTGTTTCTATGCTTGGCCCTGCCCCTGGCCGCCGAGGAGCCCAGCCTGCTCCAGCAAGGCGAAACCCTGCTCAACGAAGGCAAGCTCCCGGAGGCCCTCGCCGCCCTGCAACAGGCAGTGGTTGCCGAGCCGAATTCCTCCCGGGCCTTCCAACGCCTGGGCGGCGCCCAACTCATGAGTCAGGACTATGCCGGCAGCATCCAGAGCTTCCAGCGCGCCATCAGCCTGGATGCCAATAATGCCGACGCCTTCGTCGGCATGGCTATGGCCTATATTCACGGGGGCCGTTATGGCCAGGCCCGCTCCGCCCTGGAAGAGGCCAAGCGCATCGCCCCGGCCAAAGGGCCCAAGATCGACGAGGTCATCTCCTGGATTGATCAGCGGCCCGCCCTGTAAGAGCGAATGTAGTCCACCAGGCAATTGGGATCGGAGTAGCGGCCAGCGTCGAAGGGACTGGTTCTCAAGCTCATTGGTTTGTCATGCCCGCCCGGATGCTCTAGCCTTATGGCCTCCTGAGCCATCCAGGAAGCGCATTGGCGGGAATGGTAGGGTGCGGGACCAAGGTGGCGATTGGCTCGCGGTACCGCCGATCGCTGCCGTGTCCCAGATCCGATTGTCAGGAGACATCCGTGGGCAACCCCTTCTTTGACAGACCGATTCTCAATTCCCCCTATGCCTGTCCCAAGCGGCATTGGGAACTGGACGCCACCGGTCAACCGACTCAAAAAATTCTTGAAACCCGGCGTCGCGCGGAGTTCATCACCCCGATCCCCAAGCCCAAGAAACAAAGCGGCCCTGGTAAGCAGAGCGAGATAGCGTTCGATGAAGGCATGGGGCTGAGTACCGAGGATCAGCGCTACGACCACACCGCCATCATCAACGCCCTTCGTCAGGAGGTGGATCGTTGGCGCCAGGACCCCGACCCGAATCATTGGCGGGTCACCCCCGAGACGGCCCGTCTCCTCCAGCATTGGCGCCATCACCCCTTCAGCGGCATCCGCCCTTTCTTTTGCCAGGTCGAGGCCGTCGAGACCGCCATCTGGCTGACCGAGGTCGCGCCTCAGATCGGCAAGGCCGGCGAACGCTTCCTGAGGCATCTGACCGACGCGAACCACGACGCCAATCCGGAGCTGATGCGCCTGGCCCTCAAGCTCGCCACCGGGGCTGGCAAGACCACCGTCATGGCTATGCTGATCGCCTGGCAGACCGTCAATGCCGTTCGCCGCCGGGGCACCAAGAAGTTTACGCGCGGCTTTCTCGTCGTCACCCCCGGGATCACCATCCGGGACCGCCTGCGGGTCCTCCAACCCAGCGACCCCGACAGCTATTTCGCCAGCCGCGAGCTGGTCCCCAGCGACCTGCTCGATGAGGTCAAGCGCGCCAAGATCGTCATCACCAACTACCACGCCTTCCGGCGACGCGAGCGCCTGGAAATCTCCAAGGGCGGTCGCCTCCTGCTGCAAGGCCGAAGCGGCGAGGCCCTGGACACCCAGGAGACCGAGGGCCAAATGCTCCAGCGTGTCATGCCCGACCTGATGGGCCTGAAGAACATCCTGGCCATCAACGACGAGGCCCACCACTGCTACCGCGAGAAGCCGAATCAGGGTCAGGAGGTCAATTTGACGGGAGACGAGAAGAAGGAGGCCGAGAAAAATAGCGCCGCCGCCCGACTCTGGATCTCCGGCCTGGAGGCCGTCAATCGCCACCAGGGCCTGGCTCGCGTCTTCGATCTTTCCGCCACCCCTTTCTTCCTGCGCGGTTCCGGTTATGCCGAGGGCACCCTCTTTCCTTGGACCCTGAGCGACTTCTCGCTGATGGATGCCATCGAGAGCGGCATCGTTAAGTTGCCGCGGGTGCCCATCGCCGACAACATCCCTGGCGGCGAAATGCCCATGTTCCGCAACCTCTGGGAGCATATCGGCAAGAAAATGCCCAAAAAGGGCCGGGGCAAGGCGGCGTCACTGAATCCGCTCGATCTGCCGCCCCCGCTTCAGACGGCCCTGGAGGCCCTGTACGGCCACTACGAGAAGACTCACCTCCTGTGGAATCAGGCGGGAGTACCGGTCCCGCCCTGTTTCATCGTCGTCTGCAATAACACCGCCACCTCCAAGTTGGTTTACGACTACATCTCCGGCTTCCAGCGCCACCAGGACGACGGCACCCGCAAACTGGAGGCCGGCCGCCTGCCCCTGTTCCGCAACCACAACGAGGATGGCGATCCCCTGCCACGCCCCCGGACCCTCCTGATCGATAGCGAACAACTGGAATCCGGCGAGGCCCTGGACGAGAACTTCCGAGCCATAGCCGCCGATGAAATCGAACGCTTCCGGCGCGAGATCATCGAGCGTACCGGCGACCCGCGCCAGGCCGAAAACCTCACCGATCAAGACCTCCTGCGCGAAGTTATGAACACGGTTGGCAAGCCTGGCCGGCTCGGGGCCGACATTCGCTGCGTGGTCTCGGTCTCCATGCTCACCGAGGGCTGGGATGCCAATACCGTTACCCACGTCCTGGGTGTCCGCGCCTTCGGCACCCAGCTCCTGTGCGAGCGGGTTATCGGCCGGGCGCTGCGCCGCCAGTCCTATGACCTCAACGAAGAGGGGCTCTTTAACGTCGAATATGCCGATGTCCTGGGTATCCCTTTCGACTTCAATGCCACCCCCACGGTGGCACCGCCGCAGCCCCCGCGACAGGCCATTCAGGTCAAGGCGGTCCGCCCCGAGCGCGATGCCCTGGAGATCCGCTTTCCCCGCGTGGCGGGCTATCGCACCGAACTGCCCGAGGATCGGCTGGCGTCCCAATTCGACGCGGACTCGGTCCTGGAATTGACGCCGGACCTGGTCGGTGCCGCTGAAACGCTCAATGCCGGCATCATCGGCGCGACCGTGGATCTCAACCTTGTCCATACGGGGGAAGTGCGCCAGGCTCAGGTGCTCTACGAACTGACATCCCACCTCTTGCTCAGCCGCTACCGCGATGCCAACGGTGAGCCCCAGCTCCATCTCTTCGGCCAACTCAAGCGCATTACCCGCCAGTGGCTCGATGGCTATCTCCACTGCCAGGGCGGTGTTTACCCGGCGCAACTCAAATACAAGACCCTGGCGGATATGGCCTGTGAGCGAATTAACGCCGGCATCACCCGCGCCTTCATCGGCCAGCGCCCCGTCAAGGCCCTGCTCGACCCCTACAACCCGGTCGGCTCCACCGTTCATGTCAACTTCACGACCTCCAAGATCGACCGCTGGGAGACGTCCGCCGACCGCTGTCACCTCAACTGGGCCATCCTCGATAGCGACTGGGAGGCGGAGTTCTGCCGCGTGGTGGAGGCCCATCCCCAGGTGTGCGCCTATGTGAAGAACCACAATCTGGGCTTCGAGGTGCCTTACCGGTACGGTTCCGAGATGCGCCGCTACCTGCCCGACTTCATCGTCCTGGTGGATGATGGCCATGGCGACGACGACCCTCTGCACCTCATTGTCGAGATCAAGGGCTTTCGGGGCGAGGATGCCAAGGACAAGAAGGCCACGATGGACAGCTACTGGGTCCCCGGCGTGAACAACCTCGGCACCTACGGCCGCTGGGCCTTCGCCGAATTCGGCGATGTCTACCAGATCGAATCCGCCTTCAAGGTCAAGGTCGAAGGGGAGTTCAACAAGATGATCGGTGCCGTCGTCGCGGCACCAACGGCCGTGGAGGCCTAGCCTTCTCGTTCCCATATGACTAAAGAAATCACGAATGAGCGGTAATTTTCTCGACTCCAATTGCTACCGGCGCGGCATCGCGGTTCAGGGACGTTATGGCTTCCATTTCTATGACTCCCTGATTGTGGCGGCTGCCCTGGAGGCCGGTTGCACGCGGCTGTTGAGTGAAGACCTGCAACACGGCTAAAGGATCGAGACTCTGACCGTGGAAAACCCCTTCCTGTAAGGTACAACGATGCCCCCAAAGCAAAAAGGCCCCGCGGTCACGGTCGCCACACTGACCCACGGCGACGCCACCCGCAAGAACATCCCGACGGCCGAATACCAGCCGGTGATGCAGAAGGCCGAGCAGGACCCGGTGCCCGTAACCTATGAGCGCGGCGGGGCCGGATGCGATAAGGAAAAGGACCAGCGCAACCGCGATCTCGATCCCCAACTCGTCTGGCGCGGCAAGGACCAGCAGGACTGGAGCGATCTCGTCGTAAATGCTCCGCCCCTTTACATCCAGGAGAAGGTCCACCCCAAGGTCCTGATCGACGACCTGCTGCGCCAATCCCAGAACCCCTTGCTCCGCGAGAGAGGGGCCGGGGGTGAGGGTGAGCAGATCGACATGTTCTCCGATTTCAACGGCCTCCCCAAGGACGCCGACAAGACCGAGTTCTACCGCCACGACCAAAACTGGTCCAACCGCATGATCCTCGGCGACTCTCTGCAAGTCATGGCCAGCCTGGCCGAACGCGAGGGGCTGCGCGGCAAGGTGCAGTGCATCTACCTCGATCCGCCTTACGGCATCAAGTTCAACAGCAACTTTCAGTGGTCCACCACCAGCCGCGACGTGAAGGATGGCAACGCCGCCCACATCACCCGCGAGCCCGAGCAGGTCAAAGCCTTCCGCGACACCTGGCGCGACGGCATCCACAGCTACCTCACCTACCTGCGGGATCGGCTCACCGTCGCCCGCGATCTGCTCACCGACTCTGGCTCCATCTTCGTGCAAATCGGCGATGAAAATGTCCACCGCGTCCGGGCGTTGCTCGATGAAGTGTTCGGCCCTGAAAACTGCGTCAGCTCCATCGTCTTCGTCAAAACATCAAGCTCGACTAGTGACTTCCTCGGTCCGACGTTTGATACGCTGCTCTGGTATGCAAAAAGGAAAGAGGCTGTGAAATACCGTAAGTCTTTGCTGAAGAAAGCCCCCGGTCAAAAGGGAGGAACTGGCTACAAGAGCGTCCAACTTGCGAATCTGGAGCGAAGGACGCTAACCAAGGCTGAGATTGATGAACCTGGCTCGCTACCGAGCGGATCGAAGATTTACTTTCGCGACAATCTCACGAGTCAAAGTGTAGGCCGGGACAAAGGTGAGGGAGCAGCTTCTTGGTTCGGCGTAAACTTCGAGGGCCAAGTGATCAAACCGTCGCTCTCAGTCCGATGGAAAACCAATGAGCTAGGATTTGATCGGCTCATTAAAGGAAGCCGAGTGGAGGCCAGTTCC
The DNA here is from genome assembly GCA_016714645.1 of Chromatiaceae bacterium. NCBI lineage: Bacteria > Pseudomonadati > Pseudomonadota > Gammaproteobacteria > Chromatiales > Chromatiaceae > Chromatiaceae bacterium. The sequence continues at coordinate 503,767 of JADKCI010000004.1, forward strand.
GGGAATAATCTCGGCTACATTCGGCTGCTGGATGACTACCCAGTTTATGAGCTAACAGACGTTTGGACGGATACACTCGGGCAGAACCAATTTGGAGGCTCGAAAACCTATGTTGTCCAAACCGCGCTCACTGCCGTCGAACGCTGCCTCCTGATGACCACCGACCCCGGCGACCTCGTGCTCGACCCAACCTGCGGGTCCGGCACCACTGTGACTGTCGCCGAGCAATGGGGACGTCGCTGGATCACGATTGACACCTCGCGCGTGGCGCTGGCACTGGCCCGCGCCCGCGTCATGGGCGCGCGTTACCCCTTTTACCTGCTGGCCGATTCCCGCGAAGGCCAGGTCAAGGAAGCCGAAGTCACCCGCACCACGCCGAGTTCGCGGCCCGTCCACGGCAACATCCGCCACGGCTTCGTCTATGAGCGCGTGCCGCACATCACCCTCAAGTCGATCGCTAATAACACCGAGATCGACGTCATCTGGGAGAAGTGGCAGGCGACATTAGAGCCGCTGAGCGAGGGCCTGAATGCCGCGATGGGGCAGCAGTGGCAGGAATGGGAGATGCCTCGCGCGGCCGAAGACCCCTGGCCGACCGAGCCCCGGCGGCAATTCGATGCATTGAAGGCCGAGCAAGCCAAAAGCGCGAACGCCAGACAGAGCAAGATCGAAGACAGCCTGCTCGCGCTCAACAAGGCCCTCAAGCGGGATTACACCCTGGAGACCCTGCCGGACCGCCCCGTCGATCCCTGGCCTGAACCGGTTAGCAAGCTGCATGGGGATTGGTGGCAGGCCCGCATCGCCCGCCAGCGGGAGATCGACGCCTCCATCGCCGCTAAGGCTGATTTCGAGTACCTCTACGACAGGCCCTATGTCGACAGGAAGACGGTCCGTGTCGCTGGCCCCTTCACCGTGGAGAGCCTGTCCCCCCACCGGGTGCTGGGCGTTGACGAGAACGATGAACTGATCGACCCGACGGATCGCATTGCCCATCCCGATGCCGGCTACGGGGAGAAGCAGACCTTCCCCCAGATGATCCTGGAGAACCTGAAGGTGGCCGGGGTACAGCAGGCCCACAAGGAGGGCCGGATCAGCTTCACCTCCCTGCTACCCTGGCCTGGCGATCTGGTCTGCGCGATCGGCCGCTATCGCGAAGGTGACCCGGAAACCGGGACCGAAAAGCGCGCCGCCATCTTCATCGGCCCCGAGTTCGGTACCGTCAGCCGCCCCGATCTGGTCAGTGCCGCCCGCGAGGCCGGCGATGCCGATTTCGATGTCCTGATCGCCTGCGCCTTCAACTACGAGGCCCATGCCACCGACTTCAATAAGCTTGGCCGCATCCCGGTGCTCAAGGCGCGGATGAACGCCGACCTGCACATGGCCCAGGACCTGAAAATCACCAGCAAGGGCAACCTGTTCGTGATCTTCGGCGAGCCGGACATCGAGATTCTGCCCGCCGGGAATGGCCAGATGCGGATCAAGATCAAGGGCGTGGACGTCTTCCACCCCAGTACCGGGGAGGTCCGCAGCGACGGGGCTGCGGGCATCGCCTGCTGGTTCATCGACACCGATTACAACGAGGAGAGTTTCTTCGTCCGCCATGCCTACTTCCTGGGCGCCGAGGACCCTTACAAGGCGCTGAAGACGACCCTCAAGGCCGAGATCAACGAGGAAGCCTGGGCCTCCTTGCATAGCGATACCTCCCGCCCCTTCCTCAAACCCGCCTCCGGACGCATTGCCGTCAAGGTTATCAATCATCTGGGGGACGAGGTGATGAAGGTCTTCAGAGTGCCTCAGGCTCTCAACGGCCAGTTGAAAACCGGCGAGCAGGCTCTTGGGTGAACGACCCTGCCGAAAGCGGACGAGGCGACTGGCAGCCACCTGCCTTGGAGTTGCCTGGCGCCATCGGCTGGCGTGCGCAGTACACGGAGATCATCTTCGCAGATCCTCCCTATCTGGTGCTGCAGGCAACCCCGGTTTTTCCCGGTGGCCAGGGGCGGTTAGCGGCCCGAGGCATAGTCTGGGATCCCTTGGCCCTGTCGGAATCCATCGTCAGACCTGGGGCTCACTACTTGTTGACGTCCGATTGCGGCTACGCGCCGGATGCAGGGATTGAAGAGGCGGTCTTGGTTAGCCATCCCGACGCCCTGACCGTTGTGGCGGCGGATTTGGACGGCAGCGTCAGCGCCAACCCGGGGGGCGGCTGATGGATACCCTGATCGCGCACCCCGTCGACCCCTGGTTTCGCTCCGAGATCGATCGGCACCTGGCGATGATCGAGGCAGACCACGGCGTTCGGGTGCTGTTCGCCTGCGAGTCGGGCAGCCGGGGCTGGGGTTTTGCCTCGCCGGACAGCGACTACGACGTGCGCTTTATTTACGTCCACCCGCTCGACTGGTACCTGCGGGTCAGTCCGCAACGGGACGTGATAGAAGTACCCATCTCCGGGGACTTGGACATCAACGGCTGGGAGTTGCGCAAGGCCTTGGGGTTGTTGAAAAAGGGCAATGCTACCCTGATCGAATGGCTGGATTCTCCGATCGTCTATCGCGCCGAAGCCGCATTCCTCGACGCTCTACGCCGCGCTGTCCAGCTCACGCACTGGCCGGAGCGGTCTTTCTATCACTACATCCACATGGCGCGGGGGCATCACCGGCAATATCTCGGGGGCGAGCAGGTGCGCCTGAAGAAGTACCTGTACGTCCTGCGCCCCGTGCTGGTCGCCACCTGGATCGAGCAGGGCCGGGGCCTTGTCCCAATGCGATTTCAGGACCTCGTTGACGCCTTGATCGAAGAGCCGGGGCTGCGTATCGCCATTGCCGACCTGTTGGCCTGGAAACGCAGCGCGTTGGAGTTGGCGTATGGCCCCCGGATCCAAGTCATCGACGACTACTTGACCTCTGAGCTGTCGCGGCTCGAACGCGCCTCGATCCCGCCGGCGCACGACATCGACTTCTAGGTACTTGACCGGCTGCTGTTCGACACCGTGACTCAGCGGGACAGGACAGACTGATGAAGTTCCGCATCGCCGGACTTAAATTGAGGCGGCGGGCCGAAGGGCCGCAGATTGGGATTTTCTGGGTGGCCCAAATCATAATTGTTATCGTAGTTGTGGCTCGGCCAGTCCCCGCTTCAACCAAAACCGATCCAGGTACCGGGTGTCCGAGCTTGGGAGGCGCCAAGCAGGCCGTTACCTCCAATCAACAACCACGGGAGATTTTCCGATGCGCATGACAACCGCGCCAACTTGCCATCGACCGAAGCCTTTTGTGCAAAAAATAATCCTGACGCTCTTGCCCCTATTACTGCTGCCAGGCTGCGCCACGCAGGATGAAGCGGGCACCGTGCTGGGCAGCGCCGCCGTGGGGGCGGCTATCGGCGCCCTAGGCGGAGCGGCCTTGGGTTCCACCTCTCACCGTGGCTATTACTACGGGTATCCCAGCCGTTCGGATATGGCCGCCAGTGGCGCTCTGGCGGGAGCGGCGGTAGGTGGAGCCATTGGCGTGGCCAACGTCGCCCAGCAACGGGAATACCAACGCCGGGAGGACTATTACCGAGCCCAGGAGGCCGCCAGGCAATACGGCGATACCCAATGCACCAGTACCCGGACGGTGGATGACTATGGCCATGTCCGGACCACGGAAACCTGCACCTCGAATGTCCAACGACCTGGCTATCAAAGTTACTGAATGGGGTAAATGGGGTAGTCACGTTTTCGGGACAATATTTATTTTTCCCCGGGCAGGGGTTTTGATTCATGATGCAGTCCCCGTAATCAGGTGGTCCGAGCGACCACGAGGTATTGCTCCGCGTGGCGTTCGGGAGATATCCGAGATCGTGTTGCCTGACGGGCGGGGGTCTGTGGGGCTAATCGGTATCCCATCGAAAAGGTGACGGGTTAGGAAGGAGTTTTCAATGGAAATAAGGTTTTCAAGACACGCGAGGCGACGTGCGAAGCTTTACGGCATTCCTGAATCTACTGTCGAACAAACAATAGCGAATGCGAATCTTACCGATGGCGAGAACAAGATAATAGAGCTTGCTCCAGGCTTTAAGTTTCCACTGAAAATCATTGCGGTTCTTGAAGGCCAAATTGTTACGGTAATCAAGACCTACCCACTCAAGAAAGGGCTTCGATATGAAAGTTCACTATGACGATGAAGTAGATGCCTTATATTTGGGTCTTGGTGACCAGGAACCGGACGGGGTAATCGAAATCGCGGAGGGCGTCAACCTCGACACGACAGAAGATGGAAAAATAACAGGAATAGAAATACTTAGGGCTTCAGACAGGCTTAATATTGATACTATCTTGTCTTATACCCTTGATCTAGATAAAAGTATAATTAAAAAGAAGGCAGCCTAACCATCATGCTGTGCTTGATCCCACACCCAAACCACGACTTCGCGACCTGCAAGCTGAGTCCGAGGCGAGGAGGGGCTATGCGTTCCTTGGCGACGCGTTATGGGCAGGTCAAGCGCCCCCCTAAAAACGCTCCAGCGGACATCCTGGAAAGCCGCGCAGGTTGGTGAATTCAGTCGTTAGAAAATAGGAGTCATCTTGGTATCCCCACGATTGGTCGCGAAAATTGAAGCCGAAGAGCCAACTCTTCGTTTAGCGGTTCTCATTGACGACGACAATGCACAAGGGGCTGTCATTGATGGGCTTCTGGCTCCTCGGGTTGCTCCCGGCTCGGGGGGCATTCCGGATCCATGGCCTCTTGCTCCAGCTTGGCCAGATTCCTCTGGACCCACTCCGCGGCCAGACCTCCCACCGAACCGCCCTTGGCGATGATTTGTGCCAGGGCGCGGCCTTCCTCCCGGGTCCAGCGGCTGGGGCCTGAAACGGGCCCCGGGTCCGGGACGCACATGAGGTGGGGCGAAACCTCGTGCCGGGGACAGGCCGCCACCACCCTGGCCAGGATGCGCAGGCCGCCAATGTCCCGATCACCCCAGTGATAAAAGGGGCGGTCGGCTGGCAGGCACTGGTCCAATTGTCCCAGCACCCGCACCAGGGCCGGGGCGGGATAGCCGGCGGTATAGAGGACGACAGCGGCGTCCTGAATCTCCCGGACCTGGCGCTGGAAGCTGGCCAGGTTCTCGATGGTCAGCAGATAGGGGACGGGGGCGCTGGTCTGGATCTGGGTGACGGCATCCGGCGACAGGCCGACAAAGGGCCGCAGGGGCGTCAGGTCCCAGTCCGTGCCGCCATAGTCCAGGACCAGGGGCCCCTTGATGAAGAGGGCCGGCGGAAATTTCTCCAGTCCCAGCGCCCGGAAGAGGTCGGCGTCCTCTGACCAGGGGGCCCAGTCGGGATTGCGGCGCAGTAGTCCGCCCAGCCGGCCCAGCAGGGACTCGATGGCCTTGGAATCGCCCAGCAGGCGGACGCTGAAGCGGCGCAGATCCAGCCCCTCCTGTTCCCCCGCCGCGACGGCGCGGGCGATCCGAAACAGCCTGATGGCGGCGGTGGTTTCGGCGGGCGGGATGCGAAAGGGGCTATGGCCCAGCCGCCATTGGGTCAGGGCCTCGGCAAAGACGTCCCGGAGCCAGCCGGGGGCAGTGGCCATATCTTCGGTCAGTCCTTGCGAGATGGTTCGTGCCTGGACGGCGGTCCGGGAGACGCCCAGCCAGGCCGCCAGCAGATCCGGGTCCTTGATGCGGATGCGTCGCAGATCCTGGGCGGCGGTGCGGCGGCCCCATTCCAGGGTCACGCCGCCGGCGGCCTCGGCATTGCCCAGGTAGGCATGGAGGGCGTCGCGCTCCTCCAGATCGGTGACCTCGAAGTAGGCGTGGGCGGAGCGGTCGCCAATGGGGACCGAGTCACGCCCACCCCGGTCCACCTGGGCCAGCAGCTTGAGCAGGAGGGCACGGGCGACCTGACTCATGGGTAAAACAATTCCTTGAAGCCCCCTGTCCCGACTGGGAAGGGGGGATGAGGGTAGATATGATCCCGATGGGTACGGGCTAAAGGTGCTGTCTGGCTCATGAGGATGGGGGGCGGAATGAGCAGCTTAGAGGGAGGCTTGCGCGCCTAGATCCAACTCCGGGCCCAGCGTCGGGTTGTCGGCGGCCAGGGCGCGGCGGGCCTCGGGTTGGATGTACTCGGCGTCGATGTGGACGCTGCCGCCGTCCCGATAGACGTTGACGATGGTGTCCACGTGCTCGGCGATCTGGCCGTATTTCTCGTCGGGGGCGGCCAGCAGCACCTGGAGCCCCAGTTCGTCGAGGAAACCGAGGGCGCTGACCGTATTCTGCAGGTCCAGCTTGGAGAAGGCCTCGTCGAAGACGGCCAGGGCCATGCCGCCGCGCAATTGGCCCTCCTGATCGCGCTCGATGCGATAGGCGGCGGCCAGGGCGGCGCCGATGGCCACGTAGAAGGGCGACTGGTGCTCGCCCCCGGAGCCCTTGCCGAGGCGCCGGGAGAGGAGTTCGGGATTGCCGCCGCCCTCCCGGTCGTCGCTCATGCGCACGTCGAAGTGGTAGTACTGGCGGTAGTCCGCCAGGCGCTCGTCCCAGCCCCCGGTATGACCCTCGCCCCCCGCGGCCTCCATGAGCAGGTTGCGGACCCGGGCGATGGCCGCGCGATGGGGGTGGTTGGGGTCGGCGGCGGCGTCGAATAGGCCGCCGACGTCACCGCCCTGTTCGGGGGTCCAGGCCAGCACCCAGTCCAGGATCTCCTTGAGGTCCGGCTCGGGCTGCTTGATAAAGCTGTAATACTGGCCGTGAAAGGGGCGGCTGCGCAGGCTGCGGTTGAGCTCCTTGCGGCTCTCTTCCAGCAATTGCAGGTTTTCCTGGAGCTTGCCGACGAAATCGCTGCGGAAGGCGTGCTCGGCCTCGCGCAAGGCGTTGTCGGCCTCCGTAACGTAGCGGGCCAATTGGGTCTCGCGTACCTGGGTCAACTCGCGCGCCACCCAGGCGGCCAGGGTCTGGGGGTCGTCGGCGGCGCCGCTGGCGGGTTTGTGGTCGGGTGACCAGGCGGCCCAGTAACTCGTCAGGCCCTCCCGGGCATTGGCCCGCTGCTTGATCGCCGTCTTTTCCTGGCCAAGGGCCCGGCGTTCCGCCTCCGTGGCCAGGGCCCGCCAGGCCGCGGGGTTCTCCTCGGCGCAGGGCTCCTGGGACTGGAGCTCGTCGAGGCGCTCGGACGCCAGGGCGGCATCGAAGCCGGCGGTCTGCTGGAGGTTGCGGCGGCGTTCGGCGACGGTCTGGGATGCCCGTTCCAGGGTGGTGAGGCTGGCCTCTTCCACCTGGCGCCTCAGTATCCGGTCCCCCTGGTCCCGGGTCGTCTGCTCCCGGGCGACCGCCAGGGCATCGCGCTCGGCGGCCCACCGCTTGACCTCCTCCTGGAGCCGCTGGAAATGAGTGTCATCCCGGAGGGCCCGTTCCTGGGTTTGGAGACGATCAAGTTCGGCCTGGGTCTCCCGCCGGGTGGCCGTCAGTCCCACCAGGTCAGGGAAGCTCCGCAGGCGGTCGTTGAGCGGCATGAGTTGCCGCTCGCGCAGGTCCTGGATGGCCTGCTTCTCGGCCTGTTTGCGGTAATGGTCCGCCTGGTCCCGGTCGAACTGGGCCTTCAGCGCTTGTAATCGCAGTCGGCGGGCCTCTCGCCCCAGCATGGGCTCCACCGGGGCCAGGCGGACCACGGCGCCCCCCGAGGCGAGCATGCCGTCGGCGGTGATGGCCCGATCGTGGCGCAGCAGCTCATCCTCGGTTTCCACCCGCTGGAGGTTGCCGGCGCGATGGATGAGATAGGCCCTGGCGTGGGGGTCGTCGCTGATCGCCATTTCCGCCAGGCTGCCGGGGCTGGCTGGGCCCCGCCACTGGGCGGTCTTGAGGGTGTTGATCACCCGGCTACCGTGAATAGCGAGCCGCTTGCCCTCGCGGCGATAGATGCCGATGGCCTCGCGCACTTGGGCTGGCTCTACCAGCAGGGCCTCGCGATGGCCACCCAGGAAGGCCTCCAGGGCCTCGCGCCAGGCCTCGTCCGCCAGGTCCACCCGGTCGCAGAGAGGCACGGCGGGGATGCCGTGATCCGCGAGCAGGGCGATGAGGCGCCGGGTGGCGGGCTTGAGGTCGCTCTCGCCCTGTTCCAGGCGGGCGATGCGTTCGCGCAAGGCCTGGAGGGCCCGGGCCATTTCGCCTTCCTCGCGGACCAGTTGTTCAAAGCGCCCCAGCATGCGCTCCACCGCTGCCGCGACTTGCGGGGCGATGCGGTCCACCGCCGTCATGATCTCCCCCGGGGCCTGGGGCCAGGTCGCGGCCAGCAGGCCCTCGTCCCGGTGCAGCAAGGGCGGCAGGCCTTGCAGGGCCTGGATCAGGGTGGGGTCGTCGAGTTGATCGGCGTTGTCGAGCAGCCGGTGCACGGCCCCCAGGCCTAGCCGCGCCTGGTCGATGCCTAGGCTGGCCTCGTCCAGGGTCTTGCGGGCCGCCCGCATCTCGGCCTGGAGGCGCTCGCGCTGCTGTTCCAGGTCGGTGGCGGCCAGGCGGCGGTTGGCCTCGGTCAGGGCGGCGTCGGCGCCCTGCCATTGCTGGTCCAGGTCCGCGATCCGTGAACCGAGCTGGGCGATCTCGGCGGCGAGGCGCTCCAGGGTCAGGCGCAGGGGCTCCTGCTCCGCCTCCAGGGCGTTGAAGGCCGCCTCCTGCTCCACCCAGCGCCAGGCCAGGCCCAGCCGGTCGGCCCCCTCGGCGCGCTGGTAGCCGCGATCGATGAGGGCCAGGGCCTCCTCGCGCTGGCGGGCCTCGCGGGTGCGGGTCTGGATGTCCCGGTAGTGGTGCAGGGCCTGCTGCAGGGAGCGCACCTGGATGGACCTTGCCTCCAGGATGTGGCCGCGCACGAAGTCCGAGACATTGCGAATGGGGGCGAAGGTGATGGCGTTGCGGAAGGCGCGCAGGAAATGGGGCGCGTCCAGGGGGCGCCGGGCATCGGCGAGCAGGAAGCAGAGGTGGCGCTGGTACTCGCCCACCAGGGCGTGGACCCGGAAGGGCTCGCCGAGGCGCCTGCGCAATTCCTCCCGCAGCCGCTTCCAGGGCTTGGGTACGGGGCCCGCGGGGGTCCGGTCCACCAGGTCCGACAGCACCAGATCCAGGCCGGGGGCGATGAAGCGCCCGTCGATCACCTCTTGGGGCTCGTCCAGCCGGGCGTGCAGCGCCAGGCCGATGCTGGTGGTATCACCCGTCTGATCGTCGCGGAACACCAGGGCCAGGTAGCTGATGGCCTGGTCCCGGGGGCGGAACTCCTGGGACAGGTCCGGATTGCTGGGATCGCGCACCACGCCGAGGCAGTAGTCGCGCAGGCTGCGGGTGCTCTTTTCCCCGGCGCTGGCGTTGGGGTTCCACCAGCGCTTGTCGCCGCCCACCAGCACCGCCTGGATGGCATCCAGCAGGGACGACTTGCCCGAGGCATTGGGGCCTATGACCGCCGTGTGGCCGACGATGTCGATGCGCGCCTGCTCCAGGCGATACCAATTGATCATGAGGAGGCGGACCAGGCGCTTCATGGGGTGGGCTCCCCGGTGGCCCCGCCATCCGGGGTCTCTTCGCGGCCGGCCCACGCCTGGCCCGCGGCGTTCAGCCTCTCATCGGTTTCCGGGTCCTCGCCGTCCGTCGCGAGGTCACCCCCGTCCGGGATGTCTGGGGCCTCGTCGAGGGCGCCGATGAAGGCCGCGAGGCGCGTCTGGACCTGGTCGCCGGTCACCAGGCGAATGGTGGGCAGGATGCGGATGACGGGCAGGCCGTCCTCGGCCTCTTCCCGGGTCTCGATCAGGGAATAACGGCGCAGCCGGCGCAGGATGTCCCGAAAATCCGAGAGGAGGGGCCGCTTGCGCTTGAGCAGGGTCTCGTAACGGCCGAGCAGGGCCTCCGCGGGGGCGTAAACGCTGCCCTCCCGGGCCTCGAAGCGCGCCATCCCTTCCTCGTAGAGCAGCCGCAGACAGAGCAGCATCAGGCTGTCCACCAGGCGGAGGTGCTTGAAGCCCTCCGCGTCTCCGGGCAGGAGGCCGATGATGCCAAAGGTATCGTCGCGGTGCAGGGTCCAGCCCAGGGCATCGAAGAGATTGCCGAAGTAATCGAAGTGGTTGACGAGGAGCCGGTAGGCGTCCCGGTCCACCGGCCGCTCCAGGAGCAGGAACTGGCGCTTGAGCACGGCCCCGGCGGCGGTGCGGAAGTCATGGGGCTCGGCGCCCCCGGCATGTTCGCAGACCTGGCGCAAGTCACGCAGCATGGGTGTCTCCCCTGGTCAGGGCCGCGGCGGGGGCCTGGCGACGCCAGACGGCGAAGTCGGGACAGCGCAGCCAATCGTTAATGATGAGGCCCTCGCGGGTCTCGATTCGGTAGGCCTGCCGCAGGCGCCCGGCCCCGGGGAGGTAATTCAGATGGCGCGCATGGGTGAAGGCGATGAAGTCCTCCACGCTGGCGATGGTCATGGCGGCCCCCTCGATCTGCCCCCGGCCCGCCAACTGGCGCTCCAGATAAAGGGCGATGCGTTTGGGGTCGATGCGGCGGCGATCCAGGTAGGCGCGCAGGGCCTGTTGCCGGGCCTGCGCGGCGGGGTCCACGGCGCGATTGACGAGAAGACGGGGCTCCGGCGGGCGACGGTGACGGGGAGCCTCCTTCAAACTCCGGGGTCCCACCGGGAACGCGTCGATGAGGGGTAGGGGCAAGGGGCTGACCGCCTCGTCCTCCCAACCCGCCAGGCGGGGGCCCAGATCCCGGAGGAGGGCGGCGATGCGGGCCGCCATGCCGGGCTGGGTGCGATCCAGGTAACGGACCGTGTCGGCGACGCGCCGCTCCACCCGGGCGCGAAAATGGTCCACCCGCTCCAGGTGGCCATCCAGCCGTTCGAAGACCTCGCGCAGTTGGCGGATATCGTCGTTGATGGCCCGCCCGGCGGAGGCGGCATCGGCCTCCCCGGTCTGCTCCAGATAGCCCGCCACCAGGGCCTGTTGCCGTTCCAGGTCATATTCCAGCTCCCGCACCCGTTGCAGGATGTGCTGGCGGTAGCGGAAGGGATTATTGCGGGTCTTGAGACGCTTGTAATCCTGGACCAGGATGCGCTCCACGAAGTCCTCGAAGAAGCGGCTCAGGATGCGGCGATGGTCGTCACAGTCGCTGATGTCCCCCAACAGCCCCTTGAGCCCGTAGATCATGGTGTTCAGGTGCTGGATAAAGCGGCGCGCCTCCCGGGCCGCCTGGCGCAGGGCCAGCACCTGGGCCTGGGGTTCTTCCCAGGCCTTTTGCACATTATTGAAGATGGACAGGACCATGCCGCCGTAGAAGACCCGGTCCGGGCGCGCCACCTCCATCAGGCTGGCCCAGAGGGTCCCCACCGCCGGGGGCACCGTGACCCGCACCCGATAGCCCTCCCGCTCTTCCTCGATCCAGCCGGAGGCCAGCAGGCGGCGATAGGCCAGGGCCGCCGGGGTGACCTCATGCTCGCTAGCGGGGGTCGGGGTCGCGGGCAGGGCCTCCGCGTCCGGGTCCTGCTCCTCCTGCCAGGCCACCGCCATGACCGCCAGCCGTTCCTCGATCTCGTGGCGCACCGTCTCCCGGGAGGGGAAGACGTCCGCGTGGATCTGATCGAAGAACAGCGGGTAAAGGTCCAGCAGCAGGGCCCCATAGGTCCGCCGGTTTGCGCTGGCCAGGGGCGAGAAGAGCCGATCGGGGACGCGGTCGAAGAGTTGGGTCATGAGGCATCCCCGACCAGGTCAGGCGCACGGGCCTGACGCTCAGGCGCTCCGCGGCGGAATGATTTCCTTGAGGATGAGGTGATCGATGACGATCTCGGCGAGCTGGTCCGGGGTCTGTTCGCCACCGGCCAGCACCAGCTCGGGGGCTTGCGGGGCCTCGTAAGGGTCATCGATGCCGGTGAAACCCTTTAGCTCGCCGGCCCGGGCCTTTTTGTAGAGCCCCTTGGGGTCGCGCTGTTCGCAGATCTCGATAGGGGTATCGACAAAGATCTCGATAAATTCACCCGGGCGCAGGGTGCCGCGAATGCGGTCGCGATCGATGCGGTAGGGGCTGATGAAGGCGGTCAGGGCGATCAGCCCGGCCTCGCAGAAGAGTTGCGCCACGGCGCCGATGCGGCGGATGTTCTCCTCGCGGTCGATGGCGGAAAAGCCGAGGCCGAAGCGACCGGCGAAATCCGGGCCATGGGTGTCGCGCAGCATGGACGGCCCGGCGTTGAGCCCGTGGCGCACATTGTCGCCATCCAGGACGGCGCTGTGCAGACCCAGGCCATGGAGGCGGTGATCCAGGGTGTTGGCGATGGTGCTCTTGCCCGAGCCGCTCAGGCCCGTGAACCAGATGACACAGCCGCGGTGCCCGTGCAGGGCCTCGCGGCGTTCGCGCGTAACCTGATGTTCATGCCAGGTCACGTTGGTTTCGTTCGACATGGTGGTGAGGTATTCCTAAGGTTGGGGGTTAAAACAGGGACCGCATCATGGCGTGAAAGGGGCTTTCCTTGCAACCCTGCGGGCGCCGCCCCAGCAATTCCAAACTGTCAGCAGGGCAAGCATGGAATGGACGATTCGGACTTATTTAGGCTTCACTTGGCGACGCCCAACCTTGCATGTCATGGATGCCTGCCATCTTGGCTTGCGTCCTTGGCTGTCAACCAAGCCGACTGCCTTCAGGCGCCCCGGCGCGGGTTCAGGATCTGATCATTCTCTCCTACATACCGCTTCAGACTTGAACTAAACAGGATTGATACTGTCCTATTTAGCGAATACGGAGGGATCATGTTACGCATCGCCAAGCTTACTGATTACGCCATCGGCCTGATGGCCCACATGGCCCGTTCGCCCGGCCGCCAGGTCAGCGCCCAGCAGTTTTCCCTGGAGACCGAACTGCCGGTCCCAACCGTGGCCAACCTGCTCAAGCGGCTGTCCCGCGCCGGGCTGGTCTACAGCACGCGCGGCGTGGCGGGCGGCTATTGTCTGGCGAAAAACCCCAAGGACATCACGATGGTGGATGTCATCACCGCCATTGAGGGCCCGGTGGCCTTGACCGAATGCGCCCTGGGCGCTGGCAATTGCAGCCTGGAGGCCGGCTGTACCACTCGCGCCCATTGGCGCCTGATCAACCAGGCCGTGCGCGTGGCCCTGGAATCCGTGAGCCTGGCCGTCTTGGCGTCGCCCGCAGCACGGACACGCGAAACTGGCATCAGGTTGCCGCGCAAACAGGCATAAGGAGGAGAAAAACATGGAAAACCTGGAATTGCAACGCCACCTGGATACGGACTATCGGTGGGGCTTCGTCACCGACATCGAGCAGGACACCCTGCCCATGGGCCTGGACGAGGATGTCGTCCGCCTGATCTCGGCGAAGAAGGGCGAGCCCGCCTTCATGCTCGACTGGCGGCTCAAGGCCTACCGGCACTGGCTGACCATGACCGAACCGAAATGGTCCAGCGTGCGCTACCCGGCCATCGACTACCAGACCCTGCACTACTACTCCGCGCCCAAAACCAGGGACGGTCCCAAGAGCCTGGCCGAGGTCGATCCCGAACTGCTGCGCACCTACGAGAAGCTGGGCATCCCCCTGGCCGAGCGCGGTGCCCTGGCCGGCGTAGCGGTCGACGCGGTGTTCGACTCGGTGTCCGTGGCGACCACCTTCAAAGACAAGCTGGAACAGCTCGGCATCCTCTTTTGCCCCTTCTCCGAAGCGGTTATCAAATACCCCGAACTCGTGCAACAGTACCTCGGTTCGGTGGTCCCCTACACCGACAACTTCTTCGCCAGCCTGAACTCGGCAGTGTTCTCGGACGGTTCCTTTGTTTACGTGCCCAAGGGGGTGCGCTGCCCGATGGAACTGTCGACCTATTTCCGCATCAACGCCCGCAACACCGGCCAGTTCGAGCGCACCCTGATCATCGCCGACGAGGGCTGCTATGTGAGCTACCTGGAGGGCTGCACGGCGCCCACCCGAGACGAGAATCAGCTCCATGCCGCAGTGGTCGAACTGGTCGCACTGAAGGACGCCCGGATCAAGTATTCCACGGTCCAGAACTGGTACCCCGGTGACGCCGAGGGACGCGGTGGCATCTACAACTTCGTCACCAAGCGGGGTGACTGCCGGGGCGAGCGTGCCCACATCTCGTGGACCCAGGTCGAGACCGGCTCGGCCATCACCTGGAAATACCCGAGCTGCATCCTGCGCGGCGACCACTCGGTGGGTGAGTTCTACTCCGTGGCCCTGACCAACCACTACCAGCAGGCCGACACCGGCACCAAGATGATCCACATCGGCCGCGACACCCGCAGTACCATCGTGTCAAAGGGCATCGCGGCCGGCCACGGCAGCAACGCCTATCGGGGCTTGGTCAAGGTCCTGGCTACGGCCGAGGGCGCCCGCAACCACACCCAATGCGACTCGCTCCTGATGAGCCCGACCAGCGCTGCCCACACCTTCCCCTACATCGAGGTCAGGAATCCAGGCGCGACCGTGGAGCACGAGGCCACTACAAGCCGGATCGGCGACGACCAGTTGTTCTACCTGAGGAGCCGGGGCCTTGACGAGGAAGAGGCGGTCAACCTGATCGTCAATGGTTTCTGCAAGGAAGTCTTCAAGGAACTGCCCATGGAGTTCGCGGTGGAGGCCCAAAAACTGCTCGCCGTCAGCCTCGAAGGCGCGGTCGGCTAAACCGGAACAAGGAGATAGCGATGCTCGAAATCAAGGATCTGCATGTATCGGTCGACGACAAGGCCATCCTCAAGGGCATTGACCTCACCGTTAAGCCCGGCGAGGTCCACGCCATCATGGGTCCGAACGGCTCGGGCAAGAGCACCCTGGCCCAGGTCCTGGCTGGACGCGAGGGCTACCGGGTGACCCAGGGCAGCGTGCGCTACCTGGACCGCGACCTGCTAACCCTCAGCCCCGAGGCGCGTGCCCGCGCCGGCATCTTCCTGGCCTTCCAGTACCCGATCGAGATTCCCGGCGTGGCGAACGCCCAGTTCCTGCGCAGCGCGCTCAACAGTCAGCGCGGCTACCGGGGCGAACCCGAGTTGGATGCCTTCGATTTCCTGGAATTCGTGAAGGGGCGCCTGGCCATGCTTCAGATCGACGACAGCTTCCTGTACCGATCGCTTAACGAAGGCTTCTCCGGGGGCGAGAAGAAGCGCAACGAGATCCTCCAGATGGCGGTGCTGGAACCGCGCCTGGCCATCCTGGACGAAACCGATTCCGGCCTCGACATCGACGCCCTCAAGGTGGTCGCGCACGGCGTCAACGCCCTGCACGCTCCCGATCGCGCCATCATCCTGGTCACCCACTACCAGCGCCTGCTCGAATACATCGTCCCGGACCGGGTCCACGTCCTGGCCGAAGGCCGCATCGTCCGCTCCGGCGACCGCAACCTGGCCCTGGAACTGGAGGCCAAGGGCTACAGTTGGCTGAACATCCGGGACAACTTCGAGGAGACCTCCATACCATGACCGCCAACACGCCCTTCATCGAGGCCCTGCGCCGGATCGAGGTGCCGGGCTGGCTGGCCGGCGAGCGTGGCGCGGCCCTGGACCGTTTCCTGGCGACCGGCATGCCGAGCGCCCGCCTGGAGGCCTGGAAGCACACCTCGCTGGCCGCGCTGGAACGCAGGGTTTTGCATTCGCCCTCCTCGGTGGCGGGCGAAGCGGTGTGCTCGGACATCGCGTCCTATCCGGGCCACGCCCTGGTGTTCCAGAACGGCCAGCTGCGCTGCCGCGGCACCTATCTGGCCAACCAGATCGCCGGTACCCTGCTTGACCTGGTCAACACCCAGGCCGTGCACCCGTACCTGGGCCAGGTGGCCGACGACACCGCCCTGGCCAACCTCAACCTGGCGCTCTGGCAGGATGGTGCCCTTGTCCACGTGCCCGCCGACGTCCATCTCAGCCTGCCGATTTTCACCCTCTACGGCGCCGCCGAGGCCGAGGCGATGCTCTATCCGCACACCCTGGCGGTATTGGAACAGGGCGCCGAGGCCATCCTGGTCGAACACTTCCTTGGCCAGACCGATCAACCCTACTGGCAGAATGCCGTTACCGAAATTGTCCTGGAAGACAGCGCCCGCCTCACCCACATCAAGGTGGTCGAGGAAGGCGCGGCCGCGACCCACACCAGCCTGACCGCGGTTCGCCTGGGCCGGGACAGCGAATACCGCGCCCTGCACATCGGCTTGGATGGCGCCCTGGCACGGCACGAGATCACGGTCCACATGGCCGGCTCGGGCGCCACGACCCGGATCGACGCCTTCGACCTGGCCGACGGCCACCGCCATGCCGACCTGCATCTGCGCATCAACCATCTTGCGCCCTCGGGTACTAGTCGGGTCACCTACCGGGGCCTGGCCGAAGGCCGCGGCCGCGCCGTGTTCGACGGCCATGTCGTGGTCGACCGCACCGCCCGGAAGACCGACGCCCGGCAATCCTGCCGGGGCCTGCTGCTCTCGCCTCAGGCCGAGATCGACGCCATGCCCAGGCTGGAGATTTATGCCGACGACGTGAAGTGCGGCCATGGCGCCAGCATCGGCAACCTGGACCGGGACGCTCTGTTCTACCTACAAAGCCGTGGCATCGATCCCGCGCTGGCGCGCCAAATGCTCATGCAGGGCTTCGCCACCGAGGCCCTCGGGCTGCTCGACCACACCCACCTGCGCGACTGGCTGATGCCCCGCCTGATTGCGGCCATGGCCCGGCGCACTCTGATGGAGCCAACGCCATGACCGGCGACCTGCGTGAACTCTACGAAGAAGTGATCCTGGAACATAATCGCCACCCCCGGCATTTCCCCGAGAACCCGCCTGGCAGCAACCATCACGCCCACGGCTTCAACCCCCTTTGCGACGACGAGATCGCGGTCCACCTCAAGGTGGCAGACGGCCATATCGCCGAAGCCGGCTTCGAGGGCGCCGGTTGTGCAGTGGCCATGGCCTCCGCGTCCATGATGACCGAGGCGATCCAGGGCAAGACCCTTGCCGAGGTCGACCGTCTGTTCACTCGGGTGCACGCCATGCTGGCCGAGGACGGCCCGGCCGATGCGGTCGGCAAATTGAAGGTGCTGTCGGGGGTCAGGGAATTCCCCATGCGGGTGAAATGCGCCACCCTGGCCTGGCACACCCTGCGGGCAGCACTGGACAATCGCAACGAGACCGTGACCACCGAGGAAGCCGTGCCTGCGTGCCCGCAACCCGAACCCAGGACGATGCCATGAACCCGGCGCCCCCGCTCCGCGAGCCTCCCCCCGAGGGCGACCTGCGCAGTCATGTGATCGCGGCCCTGCGCCGGATTCGCGACCCCGAGATCCCAGTCAACATCTACGACCTCGGCCTGGTATACGACCTGGAAATCGACAACCTCAACCGGGTCACCATTCGCATGACTCTGACCGCGCCCGCCTGCCCGGTGGCCCAGTCCTTTCCGGCCCTTGTGGAGGACGCGGTTGAAGCAGTGGACGGCGTAAGCCGCGCGAACGTGGAACTGGTCTGGGAGCCGCCCTGGGACACCAGCCGGATGGACGAGGCGGCCCGGTTGCAACTGGGACTATATCGATGAACGACTGGATTGAAGTGGCCCGCATCGACGACTTCCCCATCGGCGCGTGCCGGGTAGTCCACGCGAACGGGGTCCGGATCGCCGTATTTCGGCTCGAATCCGGCTTTTACGCCATTGAGGACGTCTGCACCCATGATGGCGGCGAACTGGCCAGCGGCACCCTGAATGGCCGCGAGATCACCTGCCCCCGCCATGGCGCCCGCTTCGACATCACCACCGGCGAGGTCACCGCGCCGCCGGCCTACGAAGCGGTCGCCGTGCTGCCCGTGCGGATCACGGCTGGCCTGGTCGTTGTTCGCGACGACCGCTGGGATTGAACGCCGTGCCCTGCGTGGGCAAGGTACAACGGAGGGCGTCATGAGCGACACTCGTAGCGAGCGCGACAGCCTGGGCACTGTACAGGTCCCGGCCGACCGACTTTGGGGTGCCCAGACCCAGCGCGCCCTAGAGAACTTCCGGATCTCCTCGGAAACCATGCCGGGTCCGCTGATTCTGGCCCTGGCCGAAGTCAAGAGGGCCTGTGCCCAGGTCAACCAGGACCTCGGCTGGCTCGACCCGGCCCCGGGCCAAGCCATCGTCGCGGCCGCCGACGAGGTGCTGACGGGTCGGCATGACCGGGAATTTCCCCTGATGGTCTGGCAGAGCGGCTCGGGCACCCAGACCCACATGAACCTGAACGAGGTCCTGGCCAACCGGGCCTCGGAACTGCTTGGCGGCAGCCGCGGCGAGGCGCGCCGGGTGCATCCCAACGACCAGGTCAACCTCGGCCAGTCCAGCAACGACGTCATCCCAACCGCAATGCACGTGGCCGCGTGCCTGGAATTGACGCACCGGCTGCTGCCCGCCCTGGATACACTAGGCGCAACACTGGACGGCAAGGCGCGCGAATTTGCCGATATCGTCAAGATCGGCCGAACTCACCTCCAGGATGCCGTACCCCTGACCCTGGGCCAGGAGTTCTCCGGCTACGTTGCCCAACTGGATCATGCCCACCAGATCATCGCCGCGACCCTGCCGGCCTTGCTGGACCTGGCCATCGGCGGCACGGCGGTGGGCACCGGGTTGAACAGTCCTGCCGGGTTTGGCGACCGGGTCGCGGCAGAACTGTCGGCGCGCCTCGGACTGCCCTTCCGGAGCGCCGTGAACAAGTTCGCCGCCCTGGCCGCCCACGACGCACTGGTCGCGGCCCATGGCGCCCTCAGAACCCTGGCCGCCGCCCTCACCAAGATCGCCAACGATGTCCGCTGGCTGGCCTCGGGGCCGCGCGCGGGCCTGGGCGAGTTGCGCCTGCCCGCGAATGAGCCCGGCAGTTCCATCATGCCGGGCAAGGTCAACCCGACCCAATGCGAGGTCTTAGCCATGCTCTGTTGCCAGGTGTTCGGCAACGATGTGGCGATCACCTACGCCGGCGCTTCAGGCAATTTCGAATTGAACGCATACAAGCCGCTAATCGCCCATGCCTTTCTGCAAAGCGTGCGCTTGTTGGCCGACGGCATGGCCAGTTTCGAGGCCCACTGCGTGCGCGGCATCACGGCCGAACGCGGCCATATGGCCGACCTGCTGGAGCGCTCATTGATGCTGGTCACCGCCTTGACGCCTCATATCGGCTACGACCGCGCCGCCGCCATCGCCTCCCGGGCGGACCGGGAAGGCATCAGCCTGCGCGAGGCCACCCTGGCCTCGGGCCAGGTTACGGCGGAAGAATACGACTGCTGGGTCCAGCCGGCACGCATGGCACGGCCACACCCGGACGAAGCTTGAGGAAGGTCAGGAACCCTTGACGATCAGGGGGATGGCCTCCCCGGCGTGCTTCTCGACCATCTTGGCCACCCTTGGGTTCCAGTAGCTGTCCCAGCCACTTGGCTTCATGCAGGGCTCGCACCGGTTCGGGCGGCGCCCAGTTAGGCAAGCAGGTGCTGGTACTTGCCAAAGCAGCCGGCGTTAATCACCTCCAGGCGGGTAGCGAAATGCTCTGTCCCGAGTCGCAGGCGCCGCCGTTTGGGGTCACGGCTGTTTGCCATGGCGGTTATACCAGGCCATCCTATTTCAACGAGCCTGGGTGCAGGGTCACTTGGTCCCTGATCATGGGGGGCCGCTGGTGGCTGAATCACGCCGGGGACCTGGCGTCGGGCCCCGCGTCCCCCAGCCAGGCCGTGCAGCAGTCAACCATTCAACCTGGCGATCACTGGAGAGCAACATGGAAAACCCTCATGCGGGCGAAGTCACTGTGGTGGATATCAAAATGCCCTTTTGGTCCATCGTGGTGTTTATGGTTAAGGCCTCGATTGCCGCCATCCCGGCGGTCATTATCCTGACCCTGGTGGGATCGCTGGTGATGCACATCCTCGGCGCCCTCTTCGGCGTGCCGGTCCGTCACCTTTAGGGATCTGGCCATTGGAAACCCTATCGGAACGCTTCAACGCCGCCCTGACCCTGGCCGCCATTGCCCACCAGGGGCAAATCCGCAAGGGCACCGAAAACGCGGCGGGCCTGCCGCTGCCCTACATCACCCACCCGGTGGCCGTGGCCGCCTTGGTCCAGCGTTATGGCGGCTCCGAGGCCCAGATCCTCGCGGCCCTGCTTCATGATGTCCTGGAGGATGCCGGGCCTGCTTGGGCACAACCCATTCAGGACAGTTTTGGACCCGAGGTGCTCGAACTGGTGGAGTTCTGTACCGATGGCCTGCCGGGTGCGGCGGGCCTCAAGCCGCCCTGGCGACCCCGCAAGGAGGCCTATCTCGCCCACCTGCGGGCGGCCGTCGGCCCCGGCATCCTGGTGTCCGCTTGCGACAAACTGGCCAATCTGCAGGCTATCTTGCTGGACCTGACGGAGACCGGCGAGGGCGTCTGGGACCGCTTTACGGGCGGCAAGGCGGGCTCGCTCTGGTACTACCAGGAACTGGTTGCCGCCTTTTCGGGGCGGGTACCGGAGCTGCTGGCGGGGGCCCTGGGGCGCGATTTGGCGGGGTTGCTGGCGTTGACGAGCGCCGGTGGCCCGGGCCTTCACGCCCTCTCGCGCTAGCGCTGTGTCGTAGCTCGCCTGACCGCGCAGCCACCAACGCTTGCCGGAGGCTCGCCCGCAACTGACGACCGGACACGAGGGCTAGGGCGGGCCGGAGCTCAGAACCGCGCCTGTAGGGATTCCACCAGGAGCCGGAAGGGTCCGGCCTGGCGATCGGCGATGAGGAGGCCGAAGACCCTGATTCGCGCTGGGTCCAGGGGCGGGGCCGGCACTGGGCGGCCCCGAAAACTGGGCTGGAAGGCGTATAGCGGCAAGGGTACCTCCAGCCACTCCCCGGCCTCGGTTGTCACCCGCGCCTGGTATTGCACCCCGTCAAAGGCATCGTCGGTGCGAATCCCGAATTTATAGGTCTGGCCATCGCCCTGGACCCGCAGCATGAGGGCGGTGGCCCCCGCCAGATCATAGTCCCGGGGCAGGGCGCGGATGGAGGCGAAGCCGCCGTTGTTGGCCAGGGACACCTCGCCGCTGAAGACCAGCCCCGCGGGCGTCGCCCTGACCTGGCTGGCGGAGACACCGCCCATCACCTGATCATCGACCGAGGTCCATCCTTGGGCCTGGGCGGGGTCGCGAAAGTCGATGACCAGGCGGGTAGGGATGGGTAACTCATCACTCATTGATGTCTCCACGACCAGCAGTACGCATATCAGGGCCGCGCCGATCAGGGCTGCGTCGAGCCCTTGGGGGGGTAATCCTGGCCAGGACCAGGGCCCAGGGCAGCCCCTTGGGCGGGTCATGCCACGCCCAGGGGCGAGACCCCGAACAGCCACTTGTGGGCCCATAGCAGGAAGATGACATAGAGGGCGAGCCCGGCGCCGATGGCGATCAGGTCATTGGCCTGGCGGCGGGGCGCGCCCTGGACCACGGGGGCCTTGCGGGTGAGGAGGGAGATGCGGTCCGTCAGGGCCCAGGCCAGGAACCCCCCGAAGAGCAGCAGGTCCGCCAGGGTACCGTTGGCGGTCAGGTGGGCCAGGGCCCAGATGATCACCGCGGTCAGCATGGGGTGGACGACCGCGGCCTGGATGCGGCCGGGCAGATAGGTGGCCAGGAGCAGGGGGAAGACCGGCAGCATGATCAAGAGGCTCAGGTGGCGGGTCCAGATCGGCGGAGAGTAGATATAGAGGGGCTCGGCCCGGGCCAGGCCATAGCCCCAGACGATCAGGATAAAACCGACCAGGCCGACCAGGCCGGCGATGCCCTGCCAGCGGGTCTGGCCGAGGCGCGCCACCAGGCGCCCACGCCAGGCGGGGGCGAGAAAGCCCAGGGAGTGCATGCCGAGGAAGAGACAAAGGCCAAGTATGAGGATGGTCACGAGGGGTCTCCGGTGGGGTGAGTCAGGATGGGGTCGCGGGGGTAAGGGCGGGAAATGGTTGCTGGCGGTCCGCGCCCGGGCTTGGGACAATACTACCGGAAGCCAGCCGCCCCTGTCCCCGCCCTTGTCCACCCTCACCTCAAAGTCATTATCCTTGGATAGCCTGATCGAAGCCCGTAACCTGGTCCGAACCTACCCTGGCGTGCGCGCCGTGGATGAGGTGAGCTTTGCCGTGGCCCTGGGCGGCTGTTTCGGGCTCCTGGGTCCCAACGGGGCCGGCAAGACCACGACCCTGGAGATGCTGGAGGGTATCCAGACGCCGACCGCCGGCGAGGTTCGCTACCGGGGCCGGCCCCTGGACGCGGCCTATCGCGAGGCCGTCGGCATCCAGTTTCAGGCCACCGCCCTCCAGGACTTTCAGACCGTGGCCGAGTCCCTGGACATGTTCGCCGCCCTTTATCGCCGCACCGCCGACCGCGAGGAACTGGTCCGGCTCTGCAACCTGGGCGAGATCCTGGACCGGGACACCCGCAAGCTCTCCGGGGGCCAGCGCCAACGCCTGCTGCTGGCCATTGCCCTGGTGAACGAGCCGGAACTGGTCTTTCTAGACGAGCCCACCACGGGGCTCGATCCCCAGGCCCGGCGCAACTTCTGGGGCCTGATCGAGACGGTGCGGGCGCGCGGGACCACGGTGGTGCTCACCACCCATTACATGGAAGAGGCCGAGCGCCTCTGCGATGAGATCGCCATCGTCGATCGGGGACGGATCATCGCCCGGGGCAACCCGGCCCAACTGGTGCGGGAGCACTTCCCGGCCACCGTCATCCGGCTGCCCGCCGCCGGCTGGCCCCCCCAGACGCCCCTGCCGGCGGGTGCCGTGAGCCGCAATGGCGAAATTGAGCTGTTCGCCGAGGCAGTGCCGCCGGTCCTCAAGGAGCTTGAGGCGGTCGGGGCGGATTTGTGTGCTCTGCGGGTCGCGACCCCCAATCTGGAGGACCTGTTTATTAAGCTCACGGGGCACGACCTGCGGACATGACTGGCAGACCCCCATCCTCTAACCCCCTGCACTCGGGAACTTGGGAGTAGCCAAGATGTGGCGTCGTATCCTTGCCGTCCTCGTCGCCCGCAACCGGGAGTTTTACCGGGACCGCGCGGGTCTGGGCTGGAACATCTTCATGCCGATCCTGATGGTCTTGGCCTTCGCCGTTATCTTCAGCGGCGACCCCGAGGCCCCCTTCAAGGTCGGGGTGGTGACGGTGGACGGGGCCCTGCCGCCCACCACGACCGGATTCCTGGCCCTCGATCATATCCAGTTCGTCCCCGTGACGGATCTGGAGGGCGCCATCACTCAGGTGGATCGTCACCAGCTCGACCTCTTGCTGGACCCCCGCGCCCAGCCCCCCGCCTATTGGGTCAATCTGGAGTCCCCGCGCGGCTATCTGGCGGAGCGCCTCCTGCTCGGGGCCGAGGCCGGGGTGGGCGGACCCGCCCCGGGTGAAGCGGTGGGACCAGAGCGGCGGACCCGTAGTGGCGCCGCCCTGCGCTACGCGGACTGGGTGCTGCCCGGCATTCTGGCCATGAATGTGATGTTCTCCAGTCTTTGGGGGGTGGGCTGGGTGATCGTGCGGTACCGCAAGAACGGTGTCCTGCGCCGGCTCAAGGCGACGCCCCTGACGCCCTTCGAGTTTCTCACCGCCCAGGTCCTCTCCCGTCTGCTGGTGGTGATGGCCGCGAGTCTCTTAGTCTATGTGGGTGTCGATCTGCTGCTCGATTTCCCCATGCGCGGCTCCTATGCCGCCCTGGTCCTCATCTACGCCGCCGGCGCCCTCTGCCTCATCAGCCTCGGGCTCATCGTCGCCTCCCGGTGGCGCACGGAGGAATTGGCGAATGGTGTCCTCAACCTCATCTCCTGGCCCCTGCTCCTGCTTTCCGGGGTCTGGTACTCCATGGAAGGCACCAGCGGGATCGCCCGCTTCCTGTCCCAACTCTCGCCTCTGACGCATCTGGTGGATGCCGCCCGCAGGGTCATGATCGACGGCGCCCAGGTGGTGGATGTCCTGCCCCAGGTCGCCCTCCTCGCGGCCCTGGCTCTGGTCTTTATCGGCATCGCCGCCTGGCTGTTTCGGTGGGAATAGCCGGGCGGACCCTCCGCCGCCGGGTCCTGGTCGATCTGGCCCGTCAGCGCCTGCGGCTGTTCGAGGAAGACGCCTTGTTGTTGGAGGCCAACGTCTCCACGGGCCGCAATGGCCCCGGCGAGTGGCGTGACAGCGGCTGTACGCCACGGGGCCTGCATCGGGTGCGCATCCGCATCGGTGCCGGCTGTCCAACCGGTACCGTCTTCGTCGGCCGTCGGCCCACCGGCGAGGTCCACGGCCCCGAGCTGGCGGCCTTCTTCCCGGAACGGGACTGGATACTCACCCGCATCCTCTGGCTGACCGGCCTGGAGCCCGGCCGCAATCGCGGTGGGCGGGTCGATACCTTGCGGCGTTATATCTATATCCACGGCTGTCCGGAGACGGCGCCCATGGGGGTGCCCCTGTCACACGGCTGTATTCGCATGCGCGACGCGGACCTGCTGCGACTCTTCGACCTGGCCCCCGCGGGAACCCTGGTGGAGATCCAGTGACCGGCCTGCGTTTAGGCTCCCACGCGACGGGGCCTTAGCCCGACCTGAGTCTGGAGACTGTACTTTGTTTTCGCTCCTGCTTTCCCGCCTCGGCTCGGCCCTGCTGGTGGTCCTGGGGGTTTGTACCCTGGTCTTTCTGCTCATCCATCTGGTGCCGGGTGATCCCGTGGAGGCAATGCTGGGCGAGAGCGCCCAGCCGGCGGACCGGGAGGCCCTGCGGGCCGCCCTGGGCCTCGACCGGCCCTTGATCGACCAGTACCTGGACTATCTGGGGCGCCTGGTCCGCCTCGATCTGGGTGAGTCCTTCCAGGATCGCCGTCCGGTAGGGAGCATTCTGGGTGAACGCCTTCCGGCGACCCTGGAGCTGACCGCCGCTGCCTTGGGCCTGGCCCTGGTTCTGGCCCTGCCGCTGGGGGTGCTGGCGGCGCGCCATCGCGGCAGTCGCCTGGATGCCGGCGCCATGGGGCTGTCCCTGGTGGGTGTCTCCATCCCCAACTTCTGGCTCGGCCCCCTCCTGATCCTGACCTTTTCCCTCTGGCTCGGCTGGACGCCGGTGAGCGGCCGCGAGGGCCTGGCGAGCCTCATCCTGCCGGCCATTACCCTGGGCACCGGGATGGCGGCGATCCTGGCGCGCATGGTGCGCGGTAGTGTCCTGGAGGTGTTGGGGGAGGATTATGTGCGCACCGCCCGCGCCAAGGGTCTGTCCGAGGGCCGGGTCCTCTGGGGCCATGCCCTGCGCAACGCCTGGCTGCCGATCCTGACCCTCATCGGGATGCAACTGGGCGGCCTGCTGGGCGGTGCCGTCATCACCGAGACCGTCTTCGCCTGGCCCGGGGTCGGGAGTCTGCTGGTGGAGGCGATCCAGAGTCGTGACTATCCCGTGGTCCAGGCCTGCGTCCTGCTCGTCAGCCTGACCTATGTCCTGGTCAATACCCTCACCGACCTGGTCTATACCTGGGTCGATCCGCGCATCCATTGGGGGGCCTCATGACGTCCCGGGCAGGCTATTGGCCGCGTGGAGTGGGCTGGATGCCGCCGACGGCCTTTCTGCTGCTCTGGATCGTCGTGGCCCTGGCCGGGCCCTGGCTGCCCCTGACACCGAACGCGGTGGATCTGCCGGCGATCTTGGCGGGACCCGGACCGGGCGCGCTGCTCGGCAGTGATGACCTGGGCCGTCCCGTCCTGGACCGGCTCTTGGTGGGGGCCCGCATCGCCTTCCTGGTGGGGTTCGGCGTCGTCGCCCTCTCGGCCCTGGTCGGCGTCCTGGTGGGTGGTATCAGTGCCTTCGCCGGGGGCTGGGTTGACCTGGTGTTGGTGCGGTTGATCGATGTCTTCCTCGCCTTTCCCGGCATTCTCCTGGCCATTGCCCTGGCGGGGATCCTGGGGCCGGGCATCGATAATCTGATCATCGCCCTGTCGGTGACCGGCTGGGTCGGCTACGCCCGCCTGACCCGGGCCCAGATCCTGGCCCTCAAGGAACGCGACCACGTAATTGCGGCGCGCGCCCTGGGCGTCGGTCCCGGGCGCATCCTGTTGCGCCACCTCTTGCCTCTGGCCCTGGCGCCGCTGATCGTGGAGGCGACCTTCGGTATCGCCGGGGTGGTGGTCGCCGAGGCCGGCCTGTCCTTTCTGGGCCTGGGCGTCCAGCCGCCCCAGTCCTCCTGGGGCAGTATGATCCGCGATGGCGTGAGCTACATGCTGGTGGCGCCCCATCTGGTGATAGCCCCGGGCATCGCCATCGCCTGGGTGGTCTTTTCCGTGAATCTCCTGGGGGACCGGCTGCGCGATTGGCTGGATGTGCGTCATCCGGGCTGAGGGTCCGGGTCGGTCGGAGATCCCCGTCCACCCGCGGCTCATCCGGCCCGGGATGCCGTCCGTTGGGGCCGATTCTGGCCGCCAGCGCCCAGGCCGGCTATGCTGATACCCCGATCGTCATTTCCAACCCGCTGGAGGTTCTCACACCGTGTCCCTGGGTCCCGTCATACTCGATCTTGAAGGGCTTGAACTCACCGCCGAGGAGCGCGACCTGCTGCGCCACCCGGCGGTCGGTGGCGTCATCCTCTTTTCCCGTAATTATCGCGATCCAGACCAACTGGCGGCCCTGACGATGGCGATCCACGCCCTGCGGGAGCCGCGTCTCCTCATCAGCGTGGACCAGGAGGGGGGGCGGGTGCAGCGCTGTCGCGAGGGTTTGACCCGGCTGCCGCCGGCGGCCCGTTTTGGCCAACTGGCCCGGCGCCATCCCCAACATGCTCGGCAGGCGGCGGAGGCGGTGGGTTGGCTGATGGCCGCGGAACTGCGGGCTCTGGGCGTGGATTTCAGTTTTGCCCCGGTCCTGGACCTGGATCGCGGCGTCAGCGGGGTCATCGGCGACCGGGCCTTCGCGGACACTATCAATGGGGTCTCCGACCTCGCCCGGGCCTGGTGCGAAGGGGTGCGGGCCGCGGGTATGGCCTCGGTCGGCAAACACTTTCCCGGTCACGGCGGGGTAGCCGCGGACTCCCACGCCGAGTTGCCCATCGATGACCGCCGGTTCGCGGAGATCGAGATGGAGGATCTGGTGCCCTTTGATCGCCTCATTCGGCATGGCCTGGAGGCGGTCATGCCGGCCCATGTTCTCTACCCCCATGTCGATGCCCGGCCGGCGGGCTTTTCGCCCTTCTGGCTGAAGGAGATTTTGCGTGGGCAACTGGCCTTCCAGGGCGTTATCTTCAGCGACGATCTCAACATGGGCGCGGCGGCGGCGGGCGGCGGTTACGGCGATCGTGCCCGCGCCGCCCTGGATGCCGGCTGCGATATCCTCCTGATCTGCAACAACCGCCCGGCGACCCTGGAGATGGTGGATGCCCTGCGCCATTACGACGACCCCACCATTCATTTGCGCTGTCTGCGCATGCATGGGCGCGGCAGTCTGGATCGGGCCCATCTGCACCTGGATCCCCGCTGGCAAAAGGGCGTGCGCGAGGTTGGGGCTCTGGAAGAGGCGGTCTCCCTTGATCTTGGCCTCTGAACCCCTGAACCGCCGCTACGGATGAACCGAGGAGCTACCCCTATGCGTCTGACTCCGGAAGACTATGCCGCCGTGGCGGCCCGGGCCGCCTTGATCGTCCCTGGCGAGGAGCTGGAGCTGGCGCTGGACCGGATGGCGAGGGCGATAACCCAGGACCTGGCGGGGAGCGACCCCCTGGTGCTGTGCGTCATGACGGGTGCCGTGATCGTGGCGGGTCGCCTGCTGCCGCGCCTGGATTTTCAGCTCCAGTTGGGTTATCTGCACGCGACGCGCTATCGGGGGGCGACCCGGGGCGGTGAATTGGCCTGGCTGCACCGTCCCAGCGCCGCCATTCAGGGGCGCCATGTCTTGCTGGTGGACGACATTCTGGACGAGGGGCTGACCTTGGAGGCGGCCATCCGGGCCTGCCGGGAAGATGGCGCGGTCAGCGTGCGCACCGCGGTCCTGGTCGCCAAGGATCGAGCGCGCGCTGCGGAGATCGAGGTGGACTATGTCGGCGTCCGGACCCCGGATCTCTACCTGTATGGCTACGGGCTCGACTACAAGGACTATTTCCGCAATGCCGCCGGCATCTACGCCGTGGCGGCCGATGATGTCTGAGGTGATGGATATTGGCCAGGGCGCCGGTCCCGTCCCTCCTATGTGAAGAAGATGGGAAATTAAGAAAAAGCTAATGGAAATATATGGTTGTTGACATTGTTGGGATTTTCAATTATAGAAGTGGCGTGCGGCCCCTCGCCTCCGGTCAATGTCGTGCATGGCGCGGATGGGTCAGAGTGATCCGCGCACACCACCCATACAATAACTACGAGACCATGAGGAGGGTCCCATGCTTGATCTGGCCCATTACCGTAATCGCCATACGGACCTGCTGCAAATGATCGAGGACTTGCGGCAATTGTTAACCCCCGAGATGCTGCAAATTCGCCCTAACGCCAGGACGGCCTACCTGCTGCTGTGCGAATTGGGTAGTAAGGTCAAGGAGCATCTGAGCGAGGAGGATCGTGGCGTCTATCCCTCCCTGCTCATTAACGATGATCCCCGGGTCAAGTCCATCGCCTGGGGTTTCATCAGCGGGGAGAGACCTCTGCGGCAGACTTTCGATGAATATCACCGCAAGTGGCTCAAGAACTGCGACTTCAACTTCACCGAGGACTTTCTGCGCGAGAGCCAGGCGGTCTTTGGCATGGTCGCCGAGCGTATCGATCGCGAGAATCGGGTGCTGTTTCCCAAGTTGGTGGAGATCGGACTCTTTAAGGAGATCCGGGCCTAGCTGGGCGTCCCCGCGGCCCTTGGCCGCGTGCCCCAGCCCTCGATCCGTTCCCCGTTCTTCCCCAACCGGCGTCGGGCTAACCACGCCGGTTTTTTTCGCCTGGCCTTGGCTAAACTCCCTGGCCTCTGTATACGAGATCCGTCAGCCATGAGCCATATCGCCGTCATCGGGGGATCGGGCTTTGCCAGCCTGCCCGGAATGGAGTTCCTGGGAGAGGTTTGCCCCGAGACCCCCTATGGCCAGCCCTCCGCCCCTATCCAGCAGGGCCGTCTCGCGGGCGGGGACTTCCTGTTTCTGTCCCGTCATGGCTCGCGGCACCGGATCCCGCCCCACGCGGTCAACTACCGCGCCAACCTCTGGGCACTCAAGTCCCTGGGGGCCGAGCGGGTGGTGGGGCTGGCGGCCGTGGGTGGTATCCATGCCGCCTATGGCCCCCGGTTACTGGCGGCCCCGGATCACCTCATCGACTATACCCATGGCCGTGACCAGACATTCCACGAGGGCGGCGAGGCGGGGGTGGTCCATATCGACTTCACCCGGCCCTATTGCGAGGCCCTGCGCGCCGATCTGCTCCGGCTGGCGCGGGCGGCCGGCATCGCCATGGTGGACGGTGGCACCCATGGCGTGACTCAGGGTCCGCGCCTGGAGACCGCCGCCGAGATCCGCCGCATGGAGCGCGATGGCTGCGACCTCGTCGGCATGACCGGTATGCCCGAGGCGGCCCTGGCCCGGGAACTGGGGCTCTGCTACGCCTGCCTGGCCTTTGTCGTCAACTGGGCGGCCGGCAAGGCGGAAGGGGAGATCGCCTTTTCCGAACTCGAGGCCAACATGGCGGCCTGCGGCGATCCCATCCAGCGGATACTGACCGCCCTGGTCGGCGTGGCGGCCTAGCGCGGGCCCGTATCGATCCCCTGGGGGCATGGCGTAAAATCCTGTCCCTCGCCCCCATTTTCCGCCGGCCAAGGAGCCATTGCCGTGAAGTTGACCGTCGAAGCCTTTCGCGCCTGGGACAACAAGTGCATCACCTTGCTGGGGATGTCCGGGGTTGGCAAGACCCACCTCTCGGGCATCCTGCGCCGGCAGGACTGGTTTCACTATTCCGGGGATTACCGCATCGGCACCCGCTACCTGGATGAGCATATCCTGGACCTCATCAAGGGGCAGGCCATGCAGGTGCCCTTCCTGCGGGACCTGCTGCGTCAGGATTGGATCTTCATCCGTAACAACATCAAGGTCGATGATCTGGGGCCGGTGCTGGGCTTTGTCGGCAAGCTGGGCGATCCCGAACTGGGGGGGCTGGGGCTGGAGGAGTTCAACCGCCGCCAGGCCCTGTACCGCCAGGCGGAGATCGCGGCCATGATGGACGTGCCCGACTTCAAATGTAAGGCGCGGGAGATCTATGGCTACCGCCACCTGGTCAACGACGTGGGCGGTTCCCTCTGCGAACTGGACGAGCCCCGGGTGATCGACCTGCTGGCGGACGAGAGCCTCATCCTCTACATCCAGGTCCCGGAGGAGGACGAAATCAAGCTCATCGAGCGCGCTCAGGCCGATCCCAAGCCACTCTATTACCGCCCTCAATTCCTCGCCGCCGCCGTGAGCGACTACCTGGCCGAGTACCAGCTGGACTATGTGGCGGAGATCGACCCGAACGACTTCACGCGCTGGGTCTTTCCGCGCCTCTTCCATTCCCGCGTGCCGCGTTACGAGGCCATCGCCGCGCCCCACGGCTACACCGTGGCCTCCCCCGAGGTGGCCCGGGTCCGCGACGAGCGCGATTTTCTTGAACTTATCGAGCAGGCCATCGCCCGCAAGGGCTGTGGGTCATCGCCGAGACCCGCCCCGCCATCCCGAGATTCATCAGATGCCTATCGTCGCCCATAACGACCTGCCGACCTTCGAGCGCCTGCGCGCGGAGGGACAGAACATCCTGGACCCGGCCCGCGCCCACCAGCAGGACATTCGCGAACTGCACATCGGCCTCTGCAACATGATGCCGGACTCGGCCCTGGCGGCGACCGAGCGACAGTTTTTCCGTCTCATCGGCCAAAGCAATCAGATCGCCCAATTCTACGTTCACCCCTTCAGTCTCGAGGCCCTGCCCCGCAAGGCCGAGGCCCGGGCCCACATCCAGCGGTATTACCAGCCCTTCGAGCGCATCCGCGAGGATGGCCTGGATGCCCTCATCATCACCGGCGCCAATGTCACCCAGCCCGACCTCTCGAACGAGGCCTTCTGGGAGCCCCTGATTAAGGTCGTGGACTGGGCGATGGAGCACGTCACCTCCACCCTCTGTTCCTGCCTCGCCACCCATGCCGTCCTCCAGTTTCGGTATGGCCAGCGACGTTATGGACTGCCGCGCAAGCGGTGGGGCGTCTATCCGCATCGGGTCGTGGACCGCGCCCACCCCCTGGTGGCGAGCGTCAATACCCTCTTTGACGTCCCGCATTCCCGTTTCAATGAGATCGACCGACGGCAGTTCGACGCGGCTGGGCTCCGGGTCCTGGCGGAGAGCGATGAGGCGGGCGTGCATCTGGCGGTCAGCGAGGACGGCTTTCGCCTGGTCTTCTTTCAGGGGCATCCGGAGTACGACACCGTCTCCCTCCTCAAGGAGTACCAGCGCGAGGTCAGGCGTTTTATCGCCCGCGAGCGGCGGGATTACCCCCCCTTTCCGGAGAACACCTTCCGGCTGCGGGACCGCGCCATCCTGGAGGAGCACCGCGCCCGGATTCTCACCGCCCTTGACCGCGGCCAGACCGCCCCTCCGTTCCCGGAGGCGCGCATCGCCCTCTCCCTCGACAATACCTGGCATGACACGGCGGAAGGGGTGGTGGGCAACTGGATGGGGGTCATCTATCAGATCACCCACAGCGACCGGCGGCTGCCCTTCATGTCGGGGGTGGACCCCACGGACCCCTTGAGGCTGGCTGGC
This sequence comes from Chromatiaceae bacterium, assembly GCA_016714645.1. Taxonomy (NCBI): domain Bacteria; kingdom Pseudomonadati; phylum Pseudomonadota; class Gammaproteobacteria; order Chromatiales; family Chromatiaceae; species Chromatiaceae bacterium. Next base: position 535,454 of record JADKCI010000004.1, read on the forward strand.
CGCTGAGGCGATCAGGGCTGGCCCCCCTCCCGGGCCAGTTCCAGGGGCTGTCCGCAGGTGCCGCACAGGTAGCGCTGGCCGCGCAGGATGCGATGGTGGCGGATGCTGGTCAGCAGGTGGGACCGGCAGCCGCACTGATAGGGGTAGCGGTTGAGGGTGCGGGCCTGGAGACCGCTGACGTCGAAGTCATGGCAGCGGTCCGGGGCGGCCCCAAAGCCTTGCATCAGAGACCGCCACTCGGGGCCATGGGGTTGGATGCCCAGGCCGTGCAGGCGGAAGGCCAGGATGTGGGCCACCTCGTGGGGGACGGTGCGGGCCAGGAAGCCCTCCCCATGACGCTCCAGCAGGGCCGGGTTATAACGCACCATCCACACCCCGCCGGCCTGTCGGCGGACCTGTCCCGCCCCGCGGCCACGCAGATCGAAATGGATCTCAACCTTGGGCGTCTTCAGGCCGAAATGCCGCGCCGCCTCGTCCAGCAGGGCCTGGGTACGCGAGCGCGCCAGCAGGATCAGGTGATCCAGGGGGAGGTGCGGAGGGGGGCTGGGCTGGGTCATGGTCATGGTGCGGGTCGTCGCGCGGGCGGGGCTGGCTGGCCATGGGCGGCGGCTAATGAGGGCGGGGTTTTGCTTGCCCTGAGCCGAGGGAAACCGTATTATCACATGGATTGGAGCAGCAGAGGTTCCGTCCCGAACCCCCTGGACGCAGGCAGGACCCCGACAACGGGGTTTTTTTTGGTTTGTCGTTGCCTGGACGGGCACACTCGTTCGGGGGCGACTCGCAGCGAGTGGGCCAATTGGCCCTTTTTTTGTTTTACGGCGGTGGATGACGCATTCGGCACACAAGTTGGTGGATCTGGCCCGTTTGGTCGTGGAGCCCATGGGCTACGAACTGGTCGGCGTAGAGCATCTACCGCACGGCGGTAGTCATGGGGGTTCCCTCCTGCGCGTCTATATCGACGCCGAGCAGGGGATCAATCTGGACGACTGCTCGGCCGTCAGCCATCAACTCAGCGGCGTGCTGGAAGTGGAGGATCCCATCCCGGGCCATTACGACCTGGAGGTGTCCTCCCCTGGGCTTGATCGGCCCCTCTTCGGCGTCGCGCATTACGAACGCTTCCGCGGCCGGCGGGCCAAGGTGCGCCTCGGCGTCAAGCTGGAGGGCCGGCGTAACTTCGAGGGCCTGCTGGCCGGGGTCGAGGGCGACCGCCTGCGGCTGGAAGTCGATGGCGCCGTCCGGGAGCTGCCCCTGGCCACGATCGAGTCCGCGCGGCTGGTCCCTGAATTCTGATTCCGGATTAATGAATGAGTAAAGAAATCCTGTTAGTCGTCGAGGCCGTCTCGAATGAGAAGGATGTGCCTAAGGAGGTCATCTTCGACGCCATGGAGGCGGCCCTGGCCTCGGCTACGCGCAAGAAACTCGGCGGCGAGTCGGATGCCCGCGTGGCCATCGATCGCACCACCGGCGAATACCATGCCTTCCGGCGCTGGGAGGTGGTCGAGGACCCCGAAGAAGGGGCCGCTCTGGAGAATCTCGACGCCCAGATCGCCCTGTCCGAGGCCCGGGCCCGCGATGCCGCCCTGCAAGTGGGGGATGTCGTCGAGGACGCCATTGATATTGAGTTGGGGGGCCGCATCGCCGCCCAGGCCGCCAAGCAGGTGATCGTGCAGAAGGTGCGCGACGCCGAACGCGCCAAGGTGGTCGAGTCCTACGAGTTGCGCAAGGGTGAACTGGTCACGGGCCTGGTCAAGAAGGCCGAGCGGGGCACCATCATCCTGGATCTGGGCGGTACCGCCGAGGCCCTCATTCCCCGTGATCAGGTCATACCCCGGGAGTCCGTGCGCCCCGGTGACCGGCTGCGCGGCTATCTTTACGAGGTCAGCGCCCAGCCGCGCGGCCCCCAACTCTTTGTCAGCCGCACCCGGCCGGAACTGCTGATCGAGCTCTTCAAGCTGGAGGTCCCGGAGGTGGGCGAGGGCGTCATCGAGATCCTAGGGGCCGCCCGGGACCCGGGCGCGCGGGCCAAGATCGCCGTCCGCAGCCGCGACCCCCGTATCGACCCGGTGGGCGCCTGCGTCGGCATGCGCGGCTCCCGGGTCCAGGCCGTCTCCAACGAACTCAACGGCGAGCGGGTGGATATCATCCTCTGGAACGAGAATCCGGCCCAGTTCGTCATTAACGCCATGTCGCCGGCGGACGTGGTCTCCATCGTCATCGACGAAGACGCCAACAGCATGGATGTGGCGGTCAAGGAGGAGAACCTGTCCCAGGCCATTGGCCGTGGTGGCCAGAATGTCCGCCTCGCCAGCCAGCTCACCGGCTGGCAACTGAATGTCATGAACGAGTCGGATGCGGCGTCCAAGAGCGAGCAGGAATCCCGTAAGCTGCTGGAAAGCTTCATGGAACAGCTGAATATCGATGAGGATGTGGCCCTGGTGCTGGTCGAGGAGGGCTTCACCAGCATTGATGAGGTGGCCTTTGTCCCCCTGGCCGAAATGTTGGCCATCGCCGAGTTTGACGAGGACCTGGTCAATCAGTTGCGCGAGGGCGCCAAGGATGCCCTTCTGACCCGCGCCATCGCCAGCGAGGAGACCCTGGTCAAGGAACCGGCGGCGGACCTGCTGGCCATGGAGGGCGTGGACGAGGCCCTCGCCTACACCCTGGCCAGTCACGGCATCCTGACCATGGACGACCTTGCCGAGCAGTCCGTGGATGAGTTGGTGGAAGCCACCGGCATCGACGGCGAGCGGGCAGCCCAATTGATTATGAAGGCGCGCGAACCTTGGTTTACCGAGGCGGCGAGCGTCTAACGGCGGAGGCCACACCGAATGAGTGAAGTTACGGTTAAACATCTCGCCGGAATCGTGGGGATCCCGGTCGATCGGCTGATGACCCAGTTGAAGGACGCGGGAATCATTGTCGCCGATGGGGATTCCCAACTCAGCGAGCAGGAAAAGGTGCAACTCCTGACCTACCTGCGGCGTAGTCACGGCAAACAGGATGCGACGGACGCCAGCGGGGCACCCAGTCGCGTCACCCTGCAGCGCAAGTCCGTCAGTGAGTTGCGCCAGCCGGCCTCCTCGCCCCGTCCCCCCGGCGGTGGTACGCGCGCGCCCACGCCGGCGATCCGCGCCAAGACGGTCAGCGTCGAGGTGCGCAAGAAGCGCATTTATGTCAAACGTCCCGGAACGGGCGAGGTAAGCGAGGCCGAGGTGGCGCCACCGCCACCACCACCGGTACAGGCGCCGCCCCCTCCGGCCCCTACCCGGTCCGCGCCAGCCGTCGCCCCCGAGCCGCGGCGTCGCATTGAACCCCCACGCACCCGTCTCGACGAGTCGCGCCGCCGTGGCGAACTGGAGGCCCGGCGCGCCGAGGTGGAGACTCGCCGCTTCGCCGACCAGGAGGACCAGGAACGTCAGGCGCGCGAGGACGAGGCTCGCCGGCGCGCCGAGGAGGAGATGCGCCGTCAGGCCGAGGCCGAGGCCCGCCGCCTGGCCGAGGAAGAGGTCCGTCGCCGCGCCGAGGCGGAGGCCAAGGCCCGCCTGGAGGAGCCCGTCGTCGAGGAAGACCTTGAGGTGGAGGAAGAGGAGGAAGGCACTGCCCGTCCCAAGGCCCGCAAAGAGGGTGTCAAGGTCGAGGCCAAGCCTATCAAGGTCGTTAAGCCACGGGCCGAGGCCACCGAGAAGGAGCGTTCCGTTAAAAAGGCGGCGCGCAAGGATTCCCTGCGGGATCGCGACATCATCGTCCTGCCCCAGGCCGACTATGAGGAGGAGCCGGGCGCCGCTGCGCCGGGTGGCCGCGTGCGACGCAAGAAGCGCCTCGGCAAGCCCCAATTACAGGATAAGCATGGCTTCCAGCGTCCCACCATGAAGGTGGTGCGCGAGGTTGAAATTCCCCCGTCCATTACCGTCGGCGAACTGGCCTCGCGCATGTCCGCCAAGGTGTCGGATGTTATCCGTGAGCTGTTCAAGCAGGGCCTGGCGGTCACTATCAACCAGTCCCTGGACGCGGATACCGCGACTCTGCTGGTCGAGGAGATGGGCCACAAGGCCATTGCCGCCAAGCGCGAGAGCGTCGAGGACGCCCTCATGCTAGAACTGGAGCGTGAGTTGGGCGAGATGGCTCTGGAATCGCGGCCACCCGTGGTTACCATCATGGGCCACGTCGATCACGGCAAGACCTCGCTCCTCGACTACATTCGCCGCACCAAGGTGGCGGCGGGCGAGGCGGGTGGCATCACCCAACACATCGGCGCCTATCATGTGAAGACGGGCCGGGGCATGGTCTCCTTCCTGGATACCCCGGGTCACGCCGCCTTCTCGGCCATGCGGGCCCGGGGCGCCCAGGTCACGGACATTGTCATCCTGGTGGTGGCGGCGGACGATGGCGTCATGCCCCAGACCGTCGAGGCCATCCAGCACGCCCGTGCCTCCAAGGTGCCCATCGTGGTCGCCATCAATAAGATGGACAAGCCCTCCGCCAACCCAGACCGGGTGATGCAGGAGCTGACCCAGCACGAGGTTGTGGCCGAGGAGTGGGGTGGCGATACCATCATGGTCAAGGTCTCCGCCAAGTCGGGCCTGGGCATTGATGACCTGCTGGAGGCCGTGCTGCTGCAGGCAGAGGTCCTGGAGCTCAAGGCCCCGATCACGGGTCCCGCCCGCGGCGCCGTCGTTGAATCCAGTCTGGACAAGGGCCGAGGCCCCGTGGCCACCATCCTGGTCCAGGCCGGCACCCTGCATCAGGGCGACATGATCGTCACCGGCACCGAATTTGGCCGGGTCCGCGCCATGTTCGACGAGACGGGGCGGCCGGTGCGCGAGGCCGGACCTTCGATCCCGGTGCAGGTGCTGGGTCTCTCCGGCACCCCGAACGCGGGTGACGACGTGGTGGTGGTGGCCGACGAGCGCCGCGCCCGCGAGGTCGCCGAGTTGCGCGCGGGCCGCGAGCGCCAGTCCCGCTTCGACGATCAGAAGGTGGCCAGCCTTGACCAGCTCTTCTCCCAGCTCAAGGAAGGCGATACCAAGACGGTCAACATCGTCCTCAAGGCCGATGTCCAGGGCAGCATGGAGGCCCTGCGGGATAGCCTGAACAAGCTCTCCACGGATGAGGTCAAGGTGATGATCGTGGCCACGGGTGTGGGCGGTATCACCGAGTCCGACGCCAACCTGGCGGTGACCTCGAATGCCATCCTGCTCGGCTTCAATGTCCGCGCGGACGCCGCGGCCCGGCGGGTGGTGGAGGACAAGGGACTCGATCTGCGTTACTACAGCATCATTTACGAGCTGATCGACGATGTGAAAAAGGCCCTGTCCGGCCTGCTGAGCCCGGAGGTGACCGAGACCATCATTGGCCTGGCGGAGGTCCGCGACGTCTTCCGTTCCTCCAAGTTCGGCGCGATCGCCGGCTGCATGGTGCAGGAGGGTCAGATCAAGCGCAACAACCCCATCCGCGTCCTGCGCGAGCATGTGGTCATCTACGAGGGGTCCCTGGAATCCCTGCGCCGTTTCAAGGAAGACGTGGCCGAGGTCAAGGCCGGCATGGAGTGCGGCATCGGCGTCAAGAACTACAACGACGTACGGCCCGGTGACCATATCGAGGTCTTCGAGCGTACCGTGCGCAAGCGCGAGCTCTAGGCGGTAGTTTTGAGCCCCGGCACCGGAACCGCTCATGAAGGAATTTGATCGCACCGAACGGATCGGCGCGGAGATGCGTCGCGAGTTGGCGGCCATCCTCCGTGACGAGGTCCGCGACCCGCGCCTGCAACAGGTGACGATTCAGGAGGTCCGGGTCAGCCGCGACCTCTCCTGGGCCAAGATCTTTTTCACCTGCTTCCCCCTGGACGAGGCGAGTCAGGGACAGTCGAAGCTGCTGAATGGCCCGCTCTCCGGTTTTCTGCGGGCTCAGTTGGCGCGCCGGATGCTGTTGCGGATCATCCCGCAACTCCATTTCGAGCACGATGAGTCCATCGCCCGGGGCGAGCACTTGACGAGCCTGATCGATGGGGCCATGGCGTCCGTGAGCGAGGAGGCGGATTGATCCATCGCGGTCTCGGTCCGGTAGCGGGCTCAATTTTCAATCCTTTTATGGAAACGTGATTTATGGGGCGTCGGCGTAGGCTCGGCCGCGATATCGATGGCATTCTGCTGCTGGATAAGCCGCTGAATTTGACCTCCAACGAGGCCCTCCAGCGAGTCAAGCGGCTTTTTCAGGCCAATAAGGCGGGCCATACCGGGAGCCTGGACCCCCTGGCGACCGGCCTGCTGCCGGTGTGTCTGGGCGGTGCCACCAAGTTCTCCACCTATCTGCTCGACGCCGACAAGCGTTACCGGGTACGGGTGCGCCTGGGGGTCACGACCACCACGGCCGACGCCGAGGGCGAGATCCTGGAGACGCGGCCCGTGGCGGGTCTGGACGAGGCCCGGGTGCGGGCGGCCATGGATCGCTTCCGGGGCCCCATCGACCAGCTTCCCCCCATGTATTCGGCGGTCAAGCACCAGGGCGAGCGCCTCTACAAGCTGGCGCGCCAGGGCATCGAGGTGGAGCGCCAGACGCGCACCGTGACCATCCATGCCCTGGAACTGCTCGAACTGGCCCTGCCGGAACTGGAGATGGACGTCCACTGCTCCAAGGGCACCTATGTGCGGACCCTGGCGGAGGACATCGGCGCCATGCTGGGCTGTGGTGGCCACGTCATCGGCCTGCGCCGCACCGGCGTGGGGCCCTACGTCCAGCCCGAGAGCCGCTTCGTGACCCTGGGTGAGCTCGAGGCGATCGTCATGGCGGACGAGGAGGGCGCCTACCCTCTGCTCGACGCCCTGCTTCTGCCGCTGGCGAGCGCCCTGGATCATTGGCCGGCGGTGCGCCTGACGGCCGATGCCGCCTTCTACCTGCGTCAGGGTCAGGCGGTGCTGGTACCGCAGGCCCCGACGGAGGGTCTGGTGCGGCTTTATGATCCCTCGCTCCATTTTCTGGGCGTTGGCTGCATCCTCGATGATGGCAAGGTGCAGCCTAAGCGTCTGCTATAACCGCAAGCCACTATGCTTTTCCTGGTCGGCTGGCCGCCTGCCCGCCGTCCCTAACCCAAGGCCTGGCCCCCTGAACTCATTGTCGGAGGGCCGGCGGTAACGCCGCCAAGGGCCACCGTCGCAACACCCCTAACAGGAGTAAGACAACATGGCAATGAGCACAGCCGACAAAGCCAAGGTCGTTGAAGACTACCAGCGCAGCCCCGGGGACACGGGTTCGCCCGAGGTCCAGGTGGCCCTGTTGACCGCCCGTATCCTCGACCTGAGTGGCCATTTTGCCCAGCACAAGGGCGATCACCACTCCCGTCGGGGTCTGGTGCGCATGGTCAACTCCCGCCGCAAGCTGCTTGACTACCTCAAGGGCAAGGATGTCGACCGCTACCGCGAGCTGATCGCCCGCCTGGGTCTGCGCCGCTGATCCTCGTGCCGGATGGCCCGGGACCCCAAGGGGGGTCCCCCGACCTTTGGGCGCCTCGCCTTGCCGCGGGGCGCCCTAGCTTATGCCCATCACGGAACCCGGGGTCAACCCCCCGGGTCACCCCGTGCCTCATCCCGAATGGCGCCGGTCATATCCCCGCCCGCGCCCCCAGGCCGCTCAACGGGGGCATATCGCCCCGGCCTGCCACAGCCCCGAGGAACCCCCAGTGACTCACATCAAAAAGACCTTCCAATTGGGCGCCCAGACCGTGACCCTGGAGACGGGCGAAATCGCCCGCCAGGCCGATGGCGCCGTCCTGATCAATGTTGATGACACCGTCGTGCTCGTGACGGTGGTGATCGACAAGCGCGCCACCGAGATCAAGGACTTCCTGCCCCTGACCGTGGATTATCAGGAAAAAACCTATGCCGCGGGCCGCATCCCCGGCGGCTTCTTCCGCCGCGAGGGCCGGCCGAGCGAGAACGAGATCCTCACCTCGCGCCTCATCGACCGCCCGATCCGCCCGCTGTTCGCCGACGGCTTCGGCCGCGAAGTGCAGATCATCGCCACGGTCAAGTCCCTGAATCCCGCCGTCAACCCCGAGGTACCGGCCTTGATCGGCGCCTCGGCGGCCCTGGCCATCTCCGGCGCCCCCTTCAACGGGCCCATCGCTGCGGCGCGGGTCGGCTACAAGAACGGCGAGTATCTCCTCAACCCCTCCGTGGTCGGCCTGGGTCTCGACAGTGACCTGGACCTCATCGTGGCGGGCACCGAGCATGCCGTGCTGATGGTCGAATCCGAGGCCCGGGGCCTGTCCGAGGAGGTCATGCTCGGCGCCGTCCTCTTTGGCCACCAGCAGATGCAGGTAGCGATCCAGGCCATCCGCGAGCTGGCGGCCGAGGTCAACAAGAAGCCCCTGGCCTGGACCCCCGCCAAGAGCGATCCCGCCCTGGCTGCCGCCGTCGCGGCCATCGCCGCCGAGCGCCTCGGCGCGGCCTACCTCATCAAGGAGAAGATGGCCCGCTACGATGCCCTGGATGCTATCCGCTCCGAACTCTACACCGAACTCAGCGGCGAGGGCACGGCCTGGACCCAGAGCCAGGTCTATGGCGCCATCGAGAAGCTGGAGATGAAGATCGTCCGCGGCCGCATTCTGGCCGGCGAGCCCCGCATCGATGGCCGCGACACCAAGACGGTCCGCCCCATCAGCATCCGCACGGGCGTCCTGCCCCGCACCCACGGCTCCGCCCTCTTCACCCGCGGCGAGACCCAGGCCCTGGTCATCACCACCCTCGGCACCGAGCGGGATTCCCAGATCATCGACGCCCTGGACGGGGAGCATCGCGAGCCCTTCATGCTCCACTACAACTTCCCGCCCTTCTGCGTGGGCGAGGTGGGTCGCGTCGGCAGCCCCAAGCGGCGCGAGATCGGCCACGGTCGGCTGGCCAAGCGTGGCGTCCTGGCCTGCATGCCGAGCATCGAGGAGTTCCCCTACTCGGTGCGCGTGGTTTCCGAGATCACCGAGTCCAACGGCTCCAGCTCAATGGCCAGCGTCTGCGGCACCAGTCTGTCCCTGATGGACGCGGGGGTGCCCGTCAAGGGTGCCGTGGCCGGCGTGGCCATGGGCCTGATCAAGGAGGGCGATGCCTTCGCCGTCCTCACCGACATCATGGGCGATGAGGATCACCTGGGCGACATGGACTTCAAGGTCGCCGGTACCGCCAGCGGCATCAATGCCCTCCAGATGGATATCAAGATCGAGGGCATCACCCAGGAGATCATGGAGACCGCCCTGGCCCAGGCGAAGGCCGGGCGCCTGCACATCCTGGGCGAGATGAACAAGGTCATCGGCTCCCACCGTGCCCAGATGTCCGAGCACGCCCCGCGCATCATCGAGTTCAAGATCCATCCCGAGAAGATCCGCGACGTCATCGGCAAGGGCGGCTCCGTCATCCGCGCCATCACCGAGGAGACCGGTGCCACCATCGATATCAACGATAACGGCCTGGTCAAGATTTTCTCGGTCATCAAGAGCGCCGGCGAGGAGGCCAAGCGCCGGATCGAGCTCATCACCGCCGATGTCGAGGTGGGGGCCATCTACGAGGGCCGGGTGGCGCGCCTCATGGACTTTGGTGCCTTTGTCACCATTCTCCCCGGTCGCGATGGCCTGGTGCATATCTCCCAGATCAGCGAGGAGCGCGTCCAGAACGTCAGCGACAAGCTGTCCGAGGGGGATGTAGTCCGCGTCAAGGTCCTGGAAGTGGACAAGCAGGGTCGTATCCGCCTCAGCATGAAGGCGCTGGAGGGCTGATTAGGGTGTTCCGGCCCTACCTTTAAACGCCGAAGACTGACCAGTGCTGGGTGCTATACCCAGCCACCATAAAGGGGCCGCGAGGCCCCTTTATGGTGGTGGCGTTGGTAAATTTTGGCGGGGATCAGCCCGGCTGTTGCTGCAGGGATTCAAAGCGGGCCTTGAAGGCGGCTTGGCGCAGACGTTCGGCGTCGGCCTCTTGGGCGACCAGGGGACCGTCCAGCCATTGGCCGCTGGCGTGGTCGTAAACGGAAAAGCGGTAGCCCTTGCCGACTTTGAAGACTTGGGTGACGTCGTTGCCCGCCTGTTCCATGGCCTGGAACTTGTCGAGCCCCAGGGGCGCGGGGGTGGGCGCGAAGCTGGGTTCTGGCTGGAGCGCGGCGGTAGCGGGGCGGGCGGCGACCGTAAAGATGCTGTTTTGCATCTCGCCGTGGGTGTCCAGGGTGACGGACTCCACCCCGGGCAGGCGGGTGAGGATGTAGCCGGCCATCAGGATGCCGAGTTTGGTGTTCTCTTTCTCCAGGGCCGTCAGAAGCTTGTCGCCGACGATCTGGCAACGCTCGACCTTGCTGGGATGGGCGACCCATTCCCGACTCATCTGCCAGCCTTGATCCATGTCGGCGTCCAGCTTGGCGAAGAAGGCCTCGCCCTCCTTCAAGACTGGGTCGGGCACTTCCAGACTGAATTCTTGATCCTCAATGATGGCCTTGAGGCGCATCTCGTTTCCCCTTTCGCGAGTGGACGAAAACAGGCATTCTAGCAGAAGAGCGCCGGTGATCCGTCCCGGCCCCGCCATGTCCTACCCACCCCGCGAGATAGGGATAAGCCGTTATGCTCCTTACCATCCCCGGCCTGCTCAATGCCGCCCAGGTGGAGAAGATTCATGAAATCCTCCAAGGGGCCGCCTTTGTCGATGGCCGCCTGAGCGCCGGATTTGCCGCCGCCCGGGTCAAGAACAACCTGGAGCTGCAAGCCGATGAGCAGCGCATGGGGCGCCTGATCCGCGTCATCATGGCCAGCCTGGGCCACAACGAGACCTTCCGCTTCGGCGCCCTACCGCACCGGGTCGCCGACCCCATCATCGCCCGCTATGAGCCGGGCATGACCTATGGCGATCATGTGGACGACCCCATCATGGGCGCGACCGGGCCGCGCTTTCGCACCGATGTCTCCATGACCCTCTTCCTCAATCCGCCCGAGGATTATGACGGCGGCGAACTGGTGGTGCGCACCCCCTTCGGCGATCAGCGGGTCAAACTTCCGGCCGGGGATGCGGTGGTCTATCCCTCCTCCAGCCTGCACCAGGTGGCCCCGGTCACCCGCGGAGAGCGCCTGGTGGCCCTGACCTGGATCCAGAGCTATGTCCGCGATGCCGCCCGCCGGGAGCTGCTCTATGAGCTCAACCTGGCCCGCGAGGCCCTCCTCAAGGAGGCGCCAGGCACGGCGACCACGGGCTACGTGGACCGGTCCTATGCCAACCTGTTGCGCATGTGGGCGGATCTGTAAGCCCGTGGGCGGGACGGCGTGGCCAGGGGCGGGGGTGAGGCGGGTTGGGCTCGCCCTGCTGCTCGTCGCGGGGATCGGGCTCTCGGGGTGCTGTAGCCGGCGTCCCGCCACCGAATTCAATCGCTTCGATGGCACGGCCAACCAGCCCACCGGCTTTTGCGGCATCTTTGCCGGTTTTGGCACCAGGGACGAGCCGGAACGCTGGGGGGCCCTCTATACCCCCATCACGGTCGAAGAGTATGGCGAAATCCTCTGCGGCCGTCTCGACCCGGCGGACTATGTCACCTGCGTCAACCGCACCTGGGCCCAATATCGCCAGGCCCAACGCCAGCCGGACCTGCCCGGTGAGTCCACCTCGGGCCCCTTCGCCGTGGTGGTTGGCAACGAAATTCTGCTCGGCACCTACAGGTCACAGCCCTTCGCCGCCCACTTTCGGGTGAGCAACGAACGCCTCGTCTGCCAGGGTGGCTACGACGCCTTCGCGGGCGACACCCAGGCCGTCTTCCAGGTCCGCTGCAACAATGGTCTCAAGGGGTGGGCCCAGATGGTCCGCGACCGCAACGGCCGTAACGGCATCGGTGGCCTCTACATGGACGATGGCACCGCCGGCAAGATCGTCTTTGGCCCGGATACCCTGGGCGCGGCGCGCAACCCTCTGGCAACGCCCTAGCGCCTAAACCTGACTTCCCGGGTGCCGGCGGACGGCCCGGTTAGCCCCAGTCGCTCGGGCGAATTCGCCCCCCGCGCATCCGCCGCCCCAGGCTCAATGCCGCTGCTCGACGCCCTCTACGCTGGAGGCCGAGGCCATGTCCATGAGGCCACGCATGAGTTCGGCGCGGTCCGCCAGAGGAATGGTCTCGATCAGAGCCTGCTTGTCCTCCGACGGCAAGGGTAGGTGGGCGGTCAGGAGATTGATCAGATCCAGGTCCTCCATGCCCTTGAGGTCATCCCAGGGGATCTCGACCCCGCGCGGGCGGACATAGGCGCGCAGGGAGGCGAGAAAGCGATCGCGGTTCACCAGGTGACCGCCCTCCGGCAGAAAATCGTTGGCGAAGCGGCTCCAGCCCGCGCGTACCCGGCGATAGCCCCGGGTCTCCTCCAGTTCGCCCTGGACCTCGAAGCGGCATACCCCAGTGAGGACGATGACGACACGCCCGTCATTGGTCTCGCTGTAGGAGGTGACGCGCCCGGCGCAACCGACCCGGTGCAGGGCCGGGACTTTGACATCCTCCTGGCCGATCAGGGGCTGGATCATGCCGATGAGGTGGTCCGTCGCCAGCACGTCCTGAATCATGTTGAGATAGTGTTGCTCGTAGATATTGAGGGGGAGCTGTATCCCCGGCATGGCCACGGCCCCGGCGAGCGGGAAGATCGGCAATTCCGCGGGCAGGTCGGCGAACTTGGGCATGAAGGGCGAGGGCATGGCAATAACTCCGGGGCCGGTCAGACGCGGGTGACAAAGACGCGCGCCATGCCGGGGTCCAGTTCGAAATCAAAGGGGGTTGGCAGAAAGTCCATGGCCCACTCCGGTGAGACGTCGAGGAGGGGCGGTGGGGCCTGCACCAGCCGGTAGAGGTCGTCGCAATGGAAATGCTGACGGTTCCAGGGGTCCTTGTTCACCACCAGCAAGGCCTGGCCCTGGCCCCGGAGAGAGGCCTGCCAGAGCAGCAGGACGGCCGGGTTGCGGGACTCCAGGCGCTGGATGAGCCCATCCTCGCGAAAGACGGGGTAGGCCGCCTTGATGCGATTGACGGCGGCGATGAAGGCGGTCAAATCCACCCCCGGCGCCTCCCAATCCTCCGGTCGGGTCTTGACCACATGCAGCCGCCGCTGGAAGCCGAACTCATAGCCCATGGGCATCAGGACGCCGGTAGAGAAGAGGGCCGTGAAGAGGTAACGCTGCTTGAGGGCGTTCACATTGTGCCCCGACTCCGCGAAGAGGCGCTCTGTGTCATGGCTCTCCGGGGAAGCCGATGGACGGGGCGATCTGGCGCGTCAGTTCGTATTGCTCCAGCAGCCAGGGACTGGAAAAGTCCCACCACTTGGCGCTGTTGAAGATGGCGTCAAAACCCGCCGAGGCCGTCTGGCGGGTCTGGTCTGGCGAGCAGCCCAGGGTCTCGGCCACGAAGATCACACCGGGATGCTGGCGCCGGATATCCTTGATCAGCTTGCGCCAGAAATCCGTCGGGATCTGATAGGCCGCGTCGCAACGGAAACCGGTGAAGCCCAGGCCGATCAGGTGCTCGACCACCTTGATGGCGTATTCCAGCAGGTCCTTGCCGCCCCCCGAGCCGCTATGGTCGAACTGGGCCAGGTCCTCCCAGACCACCTTGCGCCCATCCTCCTCCAGGCAAAAGGGATGGGCGATGCGCCCGCCCTCCTGCCTGAACCAATCCGGGTGCTTGTGGGTCAGAGGTGAATCCACGGCGCAATGGTTGATGACCAGGTCGATCATGAGGCGCAGGCCCAACCCATCGGCCTCCTTGACCATATCCTTGACCTGGGCCTCCGGCTTTTTGCGCGAGCCCGGGGCCAGCAGCGCCGGGTTGACCCCGAAATAGTCGCTGATCGAATAGAGGCTACCCGATCGTCCGGGCGGTTGGATCGGGTTAATGAAGATCCAGTCGAAGCCCATGGCCGCCGCGCGCTCCAGATGGGGCGTCCAGTTGGCGAATGGTCCCGCCAGCAGGGGGAAGAGGTTGTAGATTTTCATGCTTATCCAAAAAGTCGAGTCCGGGTGACATCAGTCCTGGGAGCCCTAGGTAACCACGAGCCATGCCAATGGGCAGCCAGTGAGCATCATCTTCGCATACTGACTAGCGAGTTGTAGCTGTTCCCGGTCATCCTGACAAGCCAGGCATGGTGCTGCATCGCCCCTCATGGTCCTACATAGAGCCGATGGATGAGATTCAACATGCCGCTGTGCTTCGCCGGGGCTGGGATGGCCGAGGGCGCGGGGCGGGAGGGTCGGGAAACCGAAAATTCATGTGTTAGGAATAGCTACCCGGTTTGCACCAGTTTGACGGTGATACTGGCCGGGTAGGAAAGCGCCCACGAAGGGGGCCAAAGCAGATAGAATGCCGTGATTTTCAGCGGTTGAGGACAAGCCCATGTTTGACCAGTCCATGCACATCGAGGGTTACGACGACGCGCTTTGGGCGGCGATCCAGAATGAGGAACGCCGCCAGGAGGAGCATGTCGAGCTGATCGCCTCCGAGAATTACACCAGCCCGCGGGTGATGCAGGCCCAGGGTTCCGTCCTGACCAATAAGTATGCCGAGGGTTATCCGGGCAAACGCTATTACGGTGGCTGCGAATTCGTCGATATCGCCGAGCAGTTGGCCATCGACCGCGCCAAGGCCCTCTTTGGCGCCGCCTTCGCCAATGTGCAGCCGCACTCGGGTTCCCAGGCCAACGCGGCCGTCTATATGGCCCTGTGCGAGCCGGGCGATGTGGTGCTGGGCATGAGCCTGGCCCATGGCGGCCATCTGACCCACGGCGCCAAGCCCAACTTCTCCGGCAAGCTCTACCAGGCCTTCCAGTACGGCCTCGACCCGGCGACGGGCGAGATCGACTATGCCGAAGTGGAGCGCCTGGCCCGGGAGCACCGGCCCAAAATGATCGTCGCGGGTTTCTCCGCCTATTCACGGATCATCGACTGGCAGCGCTTCCGGGACATTGCCGACGCGGTGGGCGCCTATCTGCTGGTCGATATGGCCCACGTGGCGGGTCTGGTGGCGGCGGGCCTCTACCCCAGCCCGGTCCAGATCGCCGACGTGACCACGACCACTACCCACAAGACGCTGCGCGGTCCCCGCGGCGGCCTCATCCTGGCCAAGGCCAATCCCGAGATCGAGAAGAAGCTCAATTCCCTGGTCTTCCCCGGCACCCAGGGCGGGCCCCTGATGCATGTCATCGCCGCTAAGGCGATCGCCTTCAAGGAGGCCATGGAGCCCGGCTTCAAGGACTATCAGCGCCAGGTGCTGGCCAATGCCCGTGCCATGGCCCAGGTTTTCCTCGACCGGGGCTACGAGGTGGTCTCCGGTGGCACCGACGATCACCTCTTCCTGGTCAGCTTCATCGCCCAGGGCTTGACCGGTAAGGCGGTCGATGCCTGGCTGGGCGCGGCCAACATCACGGTCAACAAGAATGCCGTGCCCAACGATCCTCAGTCGCCCTTCGTGACCAGTGGCATCCGCGTCGGCACGCCGGCCCTGACGACCCGCGGTTGTGGCGAGGCCGAGGCGCGGGCCCTCGCCGGCTGGATGTGCGACCTGATCGACGCCCGGGGCGAGCAGGCCCGGATCGACGAGGTCAAGGCCCGGGTGCTGGACCTCTGTGCCCGCTTCCCGGTCTATCGGCACGCGGCGGGCTGATCCCGGCCCCGGATCAGGCCCCGTCCTAGACCCAGCTCAGACCCGGGATCCGGATGCGCTGTCCCTTCTGTGGTGCCCAGGACACCAAGGTCGTCGATTCCCGACTCTCCGGGGACGGCGATCAGGTGCGCCGCCGCCGCGAGTGCCTGGTCTGCAAGGATCGCTTCACCACCTACGAATCGGCGGAGTTGAACCTGCCCCGGGTCATCAAGCGTGATGGCACCCGGGTGCCCTTTGACGGCCGTAAGGTGCGCTCGGGCATGATGCGCGCCCTGGAAAAGCGGCCCGTGAGTACCGGGGAGATCGAGGACGCCCTGGCGCGCCTGACCCGGCGGCTCATCTCCAGTGGCGAGAGCGAGGTCTCCGCGCGCCTGATCGGTGAGCTGGTCATGGAGGAACTGCGCCACCTGGACCAGGTCGCTTATGTCCGCTTTGCCTCCGTCTATCGCAAGTTCGAGGATGTGCGGGCCTTCCGCGATGAGATCGATCGCCTCGAACGTCAGCCGGGCCCCGAGGCGAAGCGCCAGCAGCTCGACCTCCTGGCGAACCTGGACCCCAAGCCATGAACGATCACCTCAGCGATCCATTCAGCGATCCCATCGGTGACAGGGTCCACATGGCCCGCGCCCTCCGCCTGGCGGTGTTGGGTCTCTACACCGCCGAGCCCAATCCCCGCGTCGGCTGTGTCCTGGTTCGGGACGGCGAGGTGGTGGGCGAGGGCTGGCACCAGCGGACCGGCGGGCCGCACGCCGAGCGCCTGGCCCTGGCCATGGCGGGGGAGCGGGCGCGGGGGGCGACCGCCTTTGTCAGCCTGGAGCCCTGCTGCCACCATGGCAGGACGCCGCCCTGTACCGATGGCCTGATCAATGCCGGGGTGGCGCGGGTGGTGGCCGCCATGCGGGACCCCAACCCCCTGGTCGCCGGCGCGGGCCTGGCGCGGCTGCGCGCCCAGGGCATCGCGGTCGTCGTGGGGCTGATGGAAGAGGAGGCGCGACAACTCAATCCGGGCTTTATCAAGCGCATGGAGCAGGGATTGCCCTATGTGCGCTGCAAGCTGGCCGCCAGCCTGGACGGCCGCACCGCCATGGCCAGCGGCGAGAGTCAATGGATCACTTCCGAGGCCGCGCGGCGGGATGCCCAGTTCCTGCGCGCCCGGAGTTCCGCCATTCTCACCGGGGTGGGGACTGTGCTGGCGGACGATCCCTCCCTGAACGTGCGCCTGGCCGCCAGGGATCTGCCGGGCGTCGAGCCGGATGGTCCGGTTCGTCAGCCCCTCCGGGTGGTGGTCGATAGCCGGCTGCGCACGCCACCGACCGCGCGGATGCTGGGTCTGCCGGGGACCACGCTTATCGCCTGCCTGGCCCCCGAGCCCAGCCATGCCGCCCAAACGAAGGCCGCGGGTGCCCAGGTGTTGGCGACACCGGCGGGGCCGGGCGGGGTGTATCTGGAATACCTGCTGCGCTATCTCGCGCGCCAGGATATCAACGAGGTGCTGATCGAGGCCGGCGCCACCCTGGCCGGTGCCGCCCTCCAGGCGGGCCTCGTCGATGAACTGGTGATCTATCTCGCCCCCCACCTCATGGGCGACGCCGGTCGGGGTCTCTGCCATCTGCAGGGCCTAGAACTCATGCGGGATCGTCTGCCGCTAGTTATCCGGGATGTCCGCAGGGTCGGGCCGGACCTGAGGGTGACCGCTATTCCCCCCGGCCTGAAGGTTAGCGATTCCGTACCCCAGCCCCACGGTAGGGATGGGTGAGATCTACGCCACCCGTTATGTCGGCGGTGGCCAGGGCCGGGAGTTCTTCGCGCAACCCCCGGCCGGCTTGGGTTCCGCCATGCGCCTACAAGAGTTTGACCAGGGCCGCAATCGCCCCAACTTGCGCGAACATCAGCGGGATGAGCCACAGCAACAGGCTGTTGCGGCTGCGCTCGATCTGGAGCGTCAGGTCCCCCCGTACTTGGGCGATCTCTTTCTGCAGCCGCAACTCGACCTCTCTGATATCACCGCGTAACTGCTCGATGTCGGTCTTGACCTCGCCGCGCAATTGCTCGATTTCTTTCTGTAGCCGCAACTCGACCTCTCTGATATCGCCGCGTAACTGCTCGATGTCGGTCTTAACCTCGCCGCGCAACTGCTCAATCTCGGTCTTGACCTCGCCGCGCAACTGCTCGATGTCGGTCTTGACCTCGCCGCGCAACTGCTCGATTTCTTTCAGGAGCCGCAGTTCCGTCTCGCGCAGGTCTTGCTGGGTCACCAAGTCCGGCAGGTGCGGGTAGCGCTCCTCAAGGCGCTCGAAGGCCTCGGCGATGAGGCGCGCCCGTGCCCTTTCGTCCGGCGCGCTGGCCAGGGCTTCATAGAGTTCGACGACGGTGCCCATGGGATTGGTCCCTCCGGGGAAGGGCTGATTAGGTTGTCAATGATACCGCCCGACCGCGCGCATCACCATGGGCACCGCCAGCCCCGCGCGCTGGCGATTGGGCCGTAGGAGCGCTAAGATTCCGGGCACATATCGGCAATCCAAGTTCACGAGTATGTTTACAGGCATCATCCAGGCCAGCGGCGCGGTACATTCCATCGAATCCCGGGGCGGGGACGCCCGCCTGACCCTAGCCACCGGCAAACTGCCCATGGGCGAGGTGGTGCTCGGGGACAGCATCGCCGTCAATGGGGTCTGTCTCACGGCCGTCGCTCTCGATGGGGCGCGCTTCGCGGCGGATGTCTCCCGCGAAACCCTGTCCCTGACCACCCTCGGCGAGCTGCGGCCGGGCAGTCGGGTCAACCTCGAAAAGGCCCTGACCCTGGCCACGCCCCTGGGGGGGCACCTGGTCAGCGGTCATGTCGATGGGGTCGGCGAGGTGCTGGAGCGGCGCCAGGATGGCCGCTCCTGGCGATTCCAGATTCAGGCCCCGGCGGGGTTGGCGCGCTACATCGCCCAGAAGGGCTCCATTTGTGTCGATGGCACCAGCCTGACGGTCAACGCCGTCCAGGGGGCCCTCTTCGAGCTGAACATCGTCCCCCACACCCTGACCGAGACCCTGTTCGGCGACTACCAGACCGGGACCCGGGTCAACCTGGAAGTGGACCTGGTGGCCCGCTATCTGGAACGGCTGGTTCTGGGCGACCGGGCCGCGTTGCCCGAAACCACAGCCATTACCCCCGCCTTTCTGGCCGAGCACGGCTTTCTGCGTTAAGGCGCCCGGGCAGGCGAATCACCCGGGGCCGGCGCGGCGAGGAAAGCCACCACCCAGCACTCGGAGGGGGCCGACCCGGCGCCGCCACTGAATCAGTCCACCCTGGGTTCCAGGGCCGTGACCCGTATCTGACCGCCGGTTTCGCGCCATTTCACCTCCAGGTCATAGAGCCGCATGGCAAAATCCTGACGATCCGGATAGCGGTCCAGATAGCCGGGGCGCGGGTCCTGACGCAGGATCTGGGTGATGAGTTCGGGCAGGCGGCGCTGGCCGTCTGGGTCCAGCGCGCGGAGTTGCTCCTGGGCCTGGGGGCTGAAGGTCACGACGCGGGCGAGATCGGGCGGCGCGGGGACGAAGCCGGAACTGGCCTGGGGCAGGGCGTCGGCATAAGGGATATAGGGTTTGACGTCCAGCACGGGCGTGCCGTCCAGCAGATCCACCCCTCCCAGGCGCAGGGCGATCCCCGCCTCGTCCTGGGAGAGGCCGAGGAATTCGACGGCGGACAGGCCGATGGGGTTGGGCCGGTGCGGCGAGCGGCTGGCGAAGACCCCGACCTTGCGCCGGCCACCTAGCTTGGGGGGTCTCACCGTCGGTCGCCAGCCCTCGGCGAGGGCCTCGTGGAAGATGAAGATGAGCCAGAGATGACTGAAGCCCGTCAGGCCGGCAAAGGCCTCGGGCCGCGCAAACTCCGCGAACAGCTCCAACCGTGCCTCCGCCGCCGTTACCAGACCCGCTTGACGGGGGATGCCAAACTTGCCGGTGTAACAGGATCGGACCAGGCCGATGGGTCTTAAGGCATAGGTTTGGGTGGGAGAAATGACGGCAGGTGGCATGGATCGCGGGCGCGGAGGTGGCGTTGCCTGTTGCGTGCCAGCCGAGCGACAGCCTCAATTAGGCGGAGGCTCCAGCAGGGGCATGGCATCGGATTCGGGGCCGACGGCGTTTTGGAAGCGCTCGACGGCCTCGGCGGCCATGTCGGGCTCGCCAAAGCGGGCGATGTGGTAGAGGGCCTCGCCCTCGTTCACCAGGGGCAGGTTGACCTTGCCGATGATGATGCCGGCGGTGGGCGATTCCACTGCTATCTCGTTGTCGCCCAAAGGGTCGGCGATCCAGCCCAGATTGCCCCCCTTCTCGGCCCGGGTTCCCAAGGGCCGGGGGACGCGCAGGATGCCGCTCTGGGGGGCACGCACCCATTGACTGGAGGTGGCGATGACGGGTTCGGGCTGGCCCGGCCCGACTCGCGGGGACCGCTTGGCCCCGCCCAACATCCCAAGGGCGCGCAGCACCCCCAGGACGCCGCGGACGCCGGCGCCGATCGCCAGTTCGCTGAAGCGCAGCGCCTCGCCACCCTCATAGACGAGTACGGGCACCCCCAGGTTGGCGGCGGCCTCGCGCAGGGAGCCGTCCCGGAGGTCAGCGTTGAGGATGACCGGGCTGCCAAAGGCCTTGGCCAGGCCTTCCACCCGGCCGCTGTCGTCGAAACTGGCGCGGATCTGGGGCAGATTCTCGCGATGCACGGCGCCGGTGTGCAGGTCGATGCCAAAGTCGGCCTTGGCGACGATCTCCTCCAGGAAGGCGTTGGCCAGGCGGGCGGCCAGGGAGCCCTTCTCGGAGCCGGGAAAGCAGCGGTTGAGGTCGCGCCGGTCCGGCAGGTAACGGGACTGGCGTACAAAACCATAGACGTTGACCACGGGCACCAGGATCAGGGTGCCACGCAGGCGGGCGAGGGCCGGTGCCTGGCGCAATCTGCGCACGATCTCGACCCCGTTGATCTCGTCCCCATGCACGGCGGCGCAGACGAAAAGGCAGGGGCCGTCGCGCCGGCCGCGGAAGACCTGAGTCGACAGCACCACCGGGGTATGGGTGTAGAGCAGCGGCAGGCGCAGCTCCACCAGGCGCTGGCTGTTGGGTGGAATATCGACACCACCGATCTGGAGTCTGGCACTCACCCCTGGCCCCGGGTCCGCGTCCGTCCGAGCGAGGCGTTACGTTCGATGAAACTAATGATGGTGCCGGCGATGTCCTTGCCGGTCGCGCCCTCGATGCCTTCCAGCCCGGGGGAAGAATTGACCTCCATGACCACGGGTCCGTGGTTGGCGCGCAGTATGTCCACGCCGGCCACGTTCAGGCCCAGGATGCGGGCGGCGCGCACCGCTGTGGAGCGCTCCTCTGGAGTGATGCGGATCAGGCTGGCGGAGCCGCCGCGATGGAGGTTGGAGCGAAACTCGCCGGGTCTGGCTTGGCGCTTCATAGCCGCCACCACCTTGTCGCCGATGACGAAGCAGCGGATGTCGGCACCACCGGCCTCACGGATGTATTCCTGGGCCAGGATGTTGGCCTTGAGCCCCATGAAGGCCTCGATGACGCTCTCCGCCGCCTGTTGCGTCTCTGTCAGGACCACGCCGATGCCCTGGGTGCCCTCCAGGAGTTTGATGACCAAGGGGGCCCCGCCTAGCATCTTGATGAGATCCTGGACATCATCCGGGGCGTGGGCGAAGCCGGTTACCGGCAGGCCGATGCCCTTGCGGGACAGGAGTTGCAGAGAGCGCAGCTTGTCGCGGGCGCGGGTGATGGCGACGGATTCATTGAGGGTATAGGTGTCCAGCATCTCGAACTGGCGCAACACGGCGGTGCCGTAAAAGGTCACCGAGGCGCCGATGCGCGGGATGACGGCGTCATAGCGGCCCAGTTCCTCGCCCTTTAAGTGGATGCTGGGCCGGTGCGAGGCGATGTTCATATAGCAGCGCAGCACGTCGATGACGCGGGCCTCGTGGCCGCGCTGGGTGGCGGCCTCCACCAGCCGCCGGGTCGAGTAGAGGCGGGGATTGCGCGATAGGATGGCGATTTTCATCTCTGCGTAGGTTCACCTGTGACCAAGGGGGGGTAAAGGCGTCTTAGATTTGGCTTGCGACCCAAGAGGTAAGAGGCCTGGGGGTCCACCCGCAGTCGCCCACTCATGGCGCTGCGTCCCAACAGCATGCGAAAGAGCATGGAATCCCGGTCCGTGAGGGTCAGTTCCAGGGTCCATTCATCCTCGCCGAGCCGCGCGGGCGTGGCGATGACCCAGCGGGTCTCCCGGTGACCACCGGAATCGCTCACCAGGCGCTGATCCAGGATCTCGGCGGTGCAGATCACCGTCAGTCGCTGGCGCCGTTGCAGGGGGCGGACTCCAAAGCGGATCAGGCTTTTATTATGTTCCCGGTAAGTCTCGGTGAAGAAGGCATGCAGGGCCGAGGTCCGCGCCCCCGTGTCCAGTTTGGCCTTGATGGCGGGTATGCCCAGCGCCGGCAGCGCGAGCCACTCTCGCCAGCCGGCGAGAGTCTTTTCCGGGGGGGCATGGATACTGAACATGGGATTCTGGCGTGATCGGGGCCTTGGGGGGTGGAGGAGGGAGGGCCGCGTGGGGGCACGGCCAGCGGGATCGGGGTTCGGGCTGAGTCATGCCAACCCGAGGGAAGGTGATCCTAGGACATGTGGGACGCTGGCGCCAGTATTTGCTTGGTTACTGGGTCCCCCGAGGCCAGAGACCCCCTGGTTTGGGTGGTGCCCGGCTGGCCTGGATTCACCTAAAGCCCTTCAGGATGGCCTGGGTCTCCGCCGCGGGCAGGCGAGGGCCATAGCTGGAGACCAGGCGGGCGGCGGCGGCGGCGGCCAGATGACCGGCGCCGCGATGATCCCAGCCCTGGGTGAGGGCGTAGAGGCAGGCGCCCGCAAACATGTCGCCGGCCCCCACCGTGTCCAGGGCCTGGGTTTTTACAGGGGCGATCTCGATCAACTCTTGGCCGTCAAAGAGCAGTGCGCCCCGAGGACCGAGGGTGAGGGCGAACGCCTGGCCAATAGTCTTGAGGTAAGCGATGGCCGAGTGCAGGTCGCTGGTCTTGGCCATGCCTTTGGCCTCCGCCTCGTTGGCGAAGACCAGGTCCACCCCGGGGCCGATTATGGCCATCAGGCCGGGCTGGAAGTGGGTGACCATGTTGGGATCGGAGAGGGAAATGGCGGTCTTGACCCCGGCGGCCTGGGCGATCTCCCGGCCACGGATGGCGGCGGCGCGGGCACCCTCCGAGGTGACCAGATAGCCTTCCGTATAGTAGTAGTCGGCGTTGAGGATGGCCTCCGGGACCAGTTCGCGGTCGGTGAATTCACCGCTGATGCCCAGGTAGGTCAGCATGGTCCGGTCCGAGTCGGGGGTGACCAGCACGACGCAGCGGCCCGTGTCGCCCTCCTCGCGTTCGCCATGACGATTGGTGGCGACGCCGTTGGCGATGAGGTCCTCCAGGTAGAAGTGGCCGAGGGGGTCGTTGGCGACCTTGCAGGAGTAGAAGGTGTTTCCGCCGAGTTGGCTGACGGCGATGATGGAGTTGGCGGCGGAGCCACCGGAGCCCTTCTGGTGGGGGCGCTCGGCCAGATGGGCCATGATTTCGCTCTGGTGGTCCTGGCCCACCAGGGTCATGACCCCCTTGTCGAGGCGCAGGGTTTCGAGGTCCTCGAGTTCGACCTCGTATTCCATGTCCACCAGGGCGTTGCCAATGCCGTAAACGTGATATCTGTCCATCCGCTGTCCGAGGCCGGGTGAAAAAGGGGAAGTCATTGTAGCCTTGCCGGGGGGCGGCAAGAAAGAATCGCCGGAATTTACCGGATTGACAGGACCTTGCCCAGGTCCGCAGGAGGGAGAGGCTGTCTGCGGGATCGCCCCGGATCTGATTAAGCCTGGCTGTTACGCGAAGCGGGATAAGCTCGCCGGCATCGTCAATCAGGAGGCATCCCCGGGTTGATGGGGTCGCACAGGCCCTTGGCCCAGTCCTCCATGGCGGCGTTGGCCACGGGCATGGGGGCCTCCAGGAAGGTGATCAGAAACCCCTTGCGCGTCTGGGCCACGCCAATGGTACGCGGGCGAACGGCCAACATGGCGGGGTCCGGCAGGCTGATGCCGAAACAGAAGATCAGGAGCTTGGCGGCCAGGATCTCCTCACCGATCTGGCCCTCGGGCAGGGCGCGAGTGTGGGCATAGTGGTCAAATTCGGCGATGAAGCGGGCGGTCCGGTGTTCCTCGATGCGGTGTCTGAAGTAGGAAATGATGTCATCCACCGAGCGGTAGCGGGTCTCCCCGGGCTCGATCTCCAGACTGAAGGTGCTGTAGGACGCCTGTGACAGGGTTTGCTTCACGGCTGGCCTCCTCCCTATGATTGTCATTGAACGGTTCCCGGGCCTCCCGGCGGGGCCGGCACTATCCTGCTTAAACGCTCCGCCAGGGCCCTCTAGTGCGCCGGCACGCAGATTTGGCCCTCCCGGACGGCGCAGGCCGTGCGATAGAGCAGATAGACCACCACCAGACTGACCAGGCTCAAGAGCCCCCAGCCCAGGATGGCGAAGGCCAGGTTTTGGGTGAGTTGGTACATGATGAAGGTCGCGGTGGTCATGGCGGCGAGGGGGAAGGAGTAGGCCCACCAGGACAGGAAGAATTCCAGGCGCAGAAACCGCCCTGCCTGGACCGTCAGCAGCAAGGTCAGGAAGAGTCCCGCGTAATAGAGGATGCGGGCCAGGGCATCCAGGCCGCCGCTCAATTGCAGGTAGGCGATGAAGCCCACCGCCGGTGGGGCGATGAGGATGAAGAAGGTCGGCATCAGCCGGTCGGGCAGGGAGGGGTGGAAGATGAACCGCTGGAGCACGATGGCGAAGAGCAGCACCCAGAAGAGGAGGCCGATGGATAGGAAAAACCAGGAGGTCTCGATGAATCCCAGGCGGGCGCCGGCGATGGGTACCAGGACATTGCCGACGACCGGGATGAACCAGGCGGGATTGACGTGGTGGACCTCGAATCGCTCATGGTGAATCCAGACATTCAGCACATAGAGGGTCAACAGGAGTTGCGACGTCGCGCCGATTACCCAGAGGCCCAGCGCCAGGCCGGGCCAGTGCTCCAGGGTGGCGATGCCGAGCAGCAGCAGGCTCATAGCGATGGTCGGGAAGAAATTGAGTTGGATGGGATGGGCGAGTTCCTTCAGGACCGCCTCGCGGTAGCGGATCAGCTTGGTGAGATAGAGGGACGCCAGGACCAGGAAAGCAAGGGTGGCGATCCCCAACAGGATGGCGGCGATGGGCAGGCCGATCGCCAGCACCTGCGCGGCCTTGTGCCAGGCAATGGAGAGCCCGGCCAGCCCCATGACTATGGAGAAGAAGGCGACGGGAAAGTAGGCCAAACGGGGCAGGGGGGCGGGATTGGGCATCTTGTTCCGGAGGGATGGCTGTCGCGATGGGGAGGCTATACTAGGAGATCGGTGCCCCCGGGGCATTGAAAAGGGTCAATTGGACCTGATCGCGATGGGGTGGTGGTGTCATCGGCGGCTTGGGAGGGAGGGTCGGGAGCCCGGGAGGGGGGCAGGCGTTTTCTGGCGATGCCGCGCCCGGTAAACCCGATGCTGGGCGGCCCTGGCGGTGGCTGCTGGAGGGTCCCTTAGTCTCCGCCGACCCGGTGGAGGTTGGGGATGTCGAGCAGGAAGCGGTTGGCGCTGAGATCGACCAACAGGCCTTGGCGTTTGAACTCGGCGATGGTGCGGCTGGTAGTCTCGGTGGTGATGCCGAGCATGGCCCCCATGTCCTCGCGGCCGAAGAGGTCGCACTCGCTGCTTTCCCGGTCGCGCACCAGCCGCAACAACAGGCGGGCGACACGTTGGCGGGCGGAGCCGGTCGAGAGTTCCGTCAGCCAGGCATCGGCCTCCGAGAGGGCGCGTTGCCAGCGGGACATGAGTTCGGTGTGCAGTCGGGGGTTTTCGGCCCCCAGGGCCTTGACCACCCGGGCCGGGAAGCGGCAGACCTCCGTGGGCTGCAGGACCACGGCCTCGTGCTGGTAGGAGGCCTCGAGGATGGCCTCCAGGCCGAGGACATCGGTGGAGCGGGCCAGACGGACGATGCGCTGGCTCCCATCCGGCAGGTACTGGACCAGCTTGAGGGCGCCCGTGCGCACCGTAAAGAGGTATTCGCCCCGGTCGCCGGCGTGGTACAGGCAGGCTCCGGGTTTGAGGGAGAACTGATCAATGGGATCGTGGATCTTCTCGAAATCCGCCTCCGTCAGGCCCGCGAACAGGACCGTGTGCCGGAGGGAACAATTGCGGCAATCGGCCTCGCCGGACCATGCCTCGCGCATTGTGACGTTTTTAACCATGGCGTTTATTCGGCTGCGTCTATCAAGTTCAGCGAAAGCAATTGGTTCAAGTTTAACCGAAAAAATGCACGCCCAAGGGGTGTAAGATTCTTCTTTTAAACCATCTGGACGTGAACGGGAGAGAAAGTCATGAGTCTCGTCAATGCCTGGGCCGCCACCGCCGCGGGGGGCGCCTGTCAGCCCTTTGCCTACGATCCGGGCCCCTTGGGCGCGGATCAGGTCGAGATAGCTGTCGAGTATTGCGGCATCTGTCATTCCGACCTCTCCATGCTCCAGAATGACTGGGGCATCACTCGCTATCCCTTTGTGCCAGGGCACGAGGCGGTAGGGCGCATTGTCGCCCTGGGGGACAAGGTCGCCGGCTTAGCCCTGGGACAGCGCGTCGGCATCGGCTGGACGGCGCGAAGCTGCATGCACTGTCATATCTGCCTGTCCGGGGATCACCACCTTTGTGGCGAGGCCCAGGGGACCATCGTCGGCCGCCATGGCGGTTTCGCGGACCGCCTGCGCAGCCACTGGGCCTGGGCAATCCCCCTGCCCGCGACCCTTGATGGCGCCGCTGCGGGCCCCTTGCTGTGCGGCGGTATCACCGTCTTCGCCCCCCTCCTGCTCCACGGCATCCCGCCGACGGCGCGGGTGGGTGTGATCGGCATTGGCGGGCTGGGCCACATGGCCCTGAAGTTTCTACGGGCCTGGGGCTGCGAGGTCACCGCCTTCACCTCGAGCGAGTCCAAGCGCGAGGAGGCCCTGGCTTTTGGCGCCCACCGGGTGGTCTCCAGCCAGGATAGCCGCGCCCTGCGCGCTATCGTCAGGTCCCTGGACCTGGTGATTGACACAGTCAATGTGCCCCTGGACTGGAAGGCCGTGATGGGGACCCTGGCGCCCAAGGGCCGTCTCCATCTGGTCGGCGCCCTCCTGGAGCCGATGCCCGTCAGCGCCATGTCCCTCCTGGGGGGCCAGCAGAGTATTTCCGGCTCTCCCACCGGTTCGCCGAGCGCCATCGCCACCATGCTCGACTTCGCCGCCCGTCACCAGGTTCTGCCCCAGGTGGAACATTTTCCCATGAGCGCGGTGAACGAGGCCCTGGAGCATCTGCGCGCCGGCAAGGCGCGGTACCGGATCGTCCTGGATGCGGACTGCGCGGGCTAGGCGGCGGGCGTTCCGGTTGTCTTTGGCGCGGCGGCGGAGCGCGGCAGGCAAGGCACCAGACGCACATCCAAAAGGTTCCTCGTCTGCGTAGGGTCGGTCAGGTCGCGGGGAGGCCGTAGGGCGGCTCCCGAAGTTTCAGAAGTGGCCCTGACTCCGCCAGGGCGACCCGGCCATCCTTGAAGGCGGCGATCTCCACCACCAGGGAGACCTCGTAGCGGCCATCGCCGAGGGCGCAGGCCTCCAGGATGGTGCCGGCGGTCTGGGCGGAGTCGCTGATGGGCGAGAACACCTCGTCCCCGGGCCGGGGCATATGCTCCGCGGTTACCTCGCCCAGGTAGAGGCGGCGCTTGAGCTTCCCCAGATACTGCATGCGTGCCACGATCTCCTGCCCCGTGTAGCAACCCTTGGTGAAGCTGACGCCATCGATGAGTTGCATGTTGGCCATCTGGGGCACGAAGGCCTCGCGGGTCCCGGGATGGATAGTCGGGATGCCGGCGCGGATATCGAGGAGGGTCCAGTGGGCGGCGTTGACCGGGGTCGCCGTGGCGGCCAGGGTATCCCAGAGGGACATCATGGCCGTGACCGGCCCCAGCATCTGGAAGCGCGGGGTGGGGCCGGCCAGGCGGATCAGTGTCAGCTCGCCGTGACGGGTCAGGTCGTTGGCCTGCTCGGGTAGGGCTGGGAACAGCGCCGCCAGGCGTTCCAGGGCCTGGTCGCCGCTCAGCCCCAGGGTGACGAAGTCGTCCGAGATATCGGTCAGTACCACCTTGGCGCGCAGGACATACATCCGCAGCCGTTTGAGCAGCATGTCAAGTTGCGGCCGCGGGAGTTGCAGGTAGGTGGTCTCGTCCAGGCGCAAGACGCGGAAGTTGGCCAGCATGCGTCCCTTGGGGGTGCAATGGCTGCTGAGTTGGGTGTGAGTGGTGGTGACCAGCCGGATGTCGTTGGTGAACTGGCCTTGCAGAAAGTGGGTGGCGTCTTCTCCCGTGACCGCGATCAGGCCCAGGTGGCTCAGATCGCAGAGGGCGAGGGCGGCGCCGGCGGGCGGGGCGTCGGGAAACTGGGCCTGGCCCAGGTCATCGATCCGGGCCGAGCGGGTCCGCAGAAAATCTCGCCACTGTTCGTTCATAGTCATGGGGTCTCCGTTTCGATGGTGTCCGGGGCGGGTCGCAACCGGTATATCATAGCGAAGAGCGAGAATTTCCAATCCAACCGTGACGGCAATCTTAGAATTGAGTATTCATCAAGCGAATCTCCGGGTCGACAGCCTGGTGCTCTATAAGGGCCACCCGGCTCGGGTCCTGAGCTTGGGCGAGAAAATCGAGATCGGGCTCGACAAGGGCGAGGTCAAGCGGGTGCGTCTCAAGGATATCGACCTGCTACACCCCGGCCCTTTGCGCAACCTCAACGAACTCACCCAGGGGGAAGGCGCCTTCGCGGAGGCATGGGAGCTGCTGGAGGGCGGCACGACCCAGTTGCGGGAGTTGGCGGAACTGCTCCACGGAACCTTCACGCCGGCCTCCGCCTGGGCGGCCTGGCGGCTGGTGGCGGAGGGACTTTGGTTCACTGGTACCCCGGAGGAGATTCAGGCCCGGTCCCGCCAGCAGGTAGAGGCCGACCAGGCCCATCGCGGCGCCAAGGAGACCGCGGCCCGGGACTGGGCGGACTTTCTGGCGCGTCTGACGGCCCGCCAGCCCCTGCCCGAGGACGCCGAGCGCCTGGCGGAGGTGGCGCGTCTGGCCTGGGGCCGGTCCGAACACAGCCGTATCCTCAAGGCCCTGGGGCACGCGGAAACGCCCGAGAACGCCCATCGTGCCCTGATCCAGTTTGGTTTTTGGGCTCCGGAGCATAATCCCTATCCCGCTCGTCACGGCCTGCCCGAGGAAGACCCCCGCTTGCCGGTGGGTCAGCTCCCGGAAGAGGAACGCCTGGACCTCACCCATCTCCCGGCCTTTGCCATCGACGACGAGGGTAACCAGGACCCGGACGATGCCTTGAGCCTGGAGGACGACCGGCTTTGGGTCCATGTCGCCGACGTGGCCGCCCTGATTCCCCCCGACAGTGAGTTGGACCGCGAGGCCCGCGCCCGGGGCGGGAACCAGTATCTGCCGGAGCGCATGGTGAACATGCTGCCCCTCGCCATCACCCAGCGGTTGGGTCTCGGCCTTCAGGAGATATCGCCGGCCCTCTCCTTTGGTTTCGGCTGCGATGAGGCGGGCGAGATCAGCGACGTGACCATCCAGCGGACCTGGGTCAGGGTGGAGCGTCTGAGTTACGAAGTGGCCGAGGGCCGTCTCGAAGAACCGCCTTTCGCCGCCATGGGGGTACTGGTCGAGCGGTTCCGTCAGCGCCGGCAGGCCAATGACGCCGCCAGCATCGAACTGCCGGAGGTGAGCTTGCGGGTGCGCGACAGGGAGGTGGTCATCCGGCCCCTGCCGCGACTGCGTAGCCGGGCCCTGGTCATGGACGCCATGCTCATGGCCGGCGAGGCGGTGGCCGCTTTTTGTCGCGATCAGGGCATCCCCATCCCCTATGTCACCCAGCCGGCCCCGGACAAGGTGGAGCAGCCCACGGATTTGGCGGGCATGTACGCCTACCGTCGCCACTTTAAGCCCTCGCGCCTGGTGGGCGAACCGGCGCCTCATTTCGGCCTGGGCTTGCCCATCTATACCCGTGCCACTAGCCCCCTGAGGCGCTATTCCGATCTCCTGGTCCACCAGCAGCTTCGCGCCTGGCTGCGGGGCGAGGTCCTGATCGAGGCTCAGGCCGTGGCGGCGCGGGTGGGTGAGGCCGAGGCTGTGGCGGTGGCGATCCGCCGGAGCGAGCGGTTGTCCAATCAGCACTGGAAGTTGGTCTGGCTGCGTGATCATCCCGACTGGTGGGGCGAGGCCCTGGTGGTGGACCGGGACGAACGCAAGCATGTCCTCCTGATCCCGGACCTGGCTCTAGAGACCCGGGTGCGCCTCCAGGGTGATCCTGCTCTCAATAGCCCGCTGCGCGTCTCGCCCCGGGAGGTGGACCTGCCGGCACTGGATTGCCGCTTCCGGGTCCGGGAGTGAGGACGTGACTCCCGGTCTCGGCTTTGCCCCGTTCGGAAAATAGCCGACAATAGTCCCTATCGCCGCGTCCGCTTCCGGCACGGCTCACGAGGCCAGCTCATGATTAAGCTTCCCTTCAGCCGCAAGACCCAGGATGAACCCCTCGATCGCCCCAGCCTCGTCTTCGCCGCCTATGGCGCGGCGGAGCGGGAACGGCGCCGCGACACGGTCGATGGCCTGGACGAGAAGCGCTTTCAGGCCGCACTGGACCTGGCCCTAGAGCGGCTCCAGGCCCTGGAGTCGGCGGGGGAGAGGCATTCATGATCATTCTGCGCATCAAGGCCGAGTGTCTGCATCGCTACCGGCGCCTGCGCCTGACGGATCTGCCGGAGCGCGGCATCATTGCCCTCAGCGGTGACAATGAGAGTGGCAAAAGCGCCATCGGCGAGATCATTTGCTTCGCCCTCTTTGGCCGGACCTTCTCCCTCGCCGAGGACCGTATCGGCAAGCTGGTGCACTGGGGCGCGGGCGAGGGGGCGGTCACCCTGCGGTTTCGCGTCAAGGGCCGCAACTACGAGGTCAGTCGCCATCTCGCCCGGGATGGCGAGCAGTCAGCGCGCCTGATCCTGGTCGATGGCCCCGACGGGCCACTGGCACGGGCCACCGGGGTTACCGAGGCTGTCACCCGCCTGCTTGGCTATGGCTTCGACGATTTTGTCGAGACCTTCTATCTGGCGCAACGGGAGATTGGCTCGCCCCATCCCCGCAGCCCCGCCGTGCGCGCCATGGTGGGTGCAGCGCCCCTAGAGGAATGCGCCAGCGGCCTGGGCGAAGAGATTGGCCAGGCCGAGGCGGCCCAGGCATCCCTGCACAAGCAGCAAGGTGCCCTGAGGGATGAGTTGGGGCGGATTTCCCCCGAGTCGGGGCGGCTCCAGGCCCTGGAACTCAACCTTGTGGAGATCGCCGAGCGGGAGGAGCGTCTCGCCGAGCGTCTGCCCGCCCTCCAGACCGCCAGCGATGAATACAGCCAGGCCTACCGGGGCCTCGGATCCCACGGTGCGCGCCGTGCCCTGGCGGGCCTCTTCTCGAATATAGCTCTTCTGGCCGTCCTGGCGGTGGGGACGGTCTGGGGCCTGCTGCGCTTCCAGCCGGATACCTGGCCCATCCCGCTGCTGCTGACCTGGCTGGAGGGCTTGATCGCCGAGACCGGACTGACCCCGCACACGGTCGTGCTGACGGTCGAGGTGATCCTGGGTGGGCTGCTGCTGCTGTTCTGGCTCTGGCTGGCCTTGCTGGCCCTAGGGATGCGCCGCCGCCGGTCTCGGGCACGGCGTCTGGCCCAGGAGCTGGATCGGCTGGATGCGCTAGAACCCCTGCCGGCACGGTTGCTCAGTGCCTTGGGTCAGGGAGGGGCGGACGAGGCGACAGCGGTCTTCATCGACCGGCCAGATGTGGAGCGGCGTGCCCGCCTGCGCCAGCGCATCCTCCTGCTGGAGGCCACGGCCCAGGAGGTGGGTAGCGCCCTGGAACATGAGGCCGTGTGGATCAAGCGCGATCTCGCCCGGCTTGCCGCCTTGAGGGCCGCCGTGGAGGCGGTATTGGAGCGACTGCGGGCAGAGGGTCTGCGTCACCGCGACTTGACGCGGGAGTTGGCGGAAATCGGGAAGCGCATCGCCCTGGATAAAGACTGGCTCGCTACTCGGCGGCTCGCGAAGGAACTCCTGGAGGGGGCGGCACGCGACCTGTCCCGCCGCTTCAGCGAAGGGTTGCGCGACATGGTGAGCCATGCCCTACCGCAATTTACCGAGGGCCGCTACGAATTCCTTGAGGTGGACGAGGGGTTGCAAGTCCGGGTTTATTCGGGGGATAAGCGCAATCTACTGGACCTGGACGAGATCTCCAATGGTACTCAGCGCCAGATCATGCTGGCCCTGCGCCTTGGCCTATCCCAGGAATTGGTGGCGCGGCTGGTTCGCGACGACCAGTTCGTCTTTCTCGATGAACCCTTTGCCTTTTTCGATAGCCGCCGCATGCGCGGAGCCTTGAAAAATCTGTCGGAGCTGGGGGGTGACCTTACCCAGTACTGGATCGTCGCCCAGCGCTTTCCCCAGGATTCCCCCATCGGTCTGGAGATTGCCTGCGGTCAACACCCCGACACCTTGACGGTCGGTTTTCCCGAGACGCTTTGAGGGAAGATGGGGACTGCCGAAGGAACTCCGCTAAGGCGGAGGTTTATCCCGTCGCGGCTTGATTGTTAAACAGCGACGGGGGAGGGGATAACCTTATCAGGAACGCCAGGTACGCACCGGCCCCGTGTCCAGATGGACGAAGCTGCTGGAGTTGCCGTAGTAACCCACCCCGCCCCGGCTCAGAGAAATAGCGCCCTCGCGCAGACTGGCATTACCACAGCCTACGAAGCTGACATCCAGTGCCTGACCCGTGATATGGAGACTGTTGCGCGCGACCCGCTTGGAGGCCTGGCGAAGCATGGCGTTACTGCGGGGGGAGCGATAGGCGCTATAGACATCGATCTCGCATTCCTGGCTATTAACCCGGGTCTGCAAATCATAGATCAAGTCGAAAAGCTTGGGGTCCATGAAGGTGGTTTCATCGGTACGATGATCCCGCAGGAAGTGGTTGAGCTTGGCCAGGGCATCTCGCCGGTAGCTGTCGCCAACGCGGTAGGCTATGCGTAATTTTTCGTCGGTATGGACGTGGCGGAGGTTGAGGACGCGAGTATCTTCTCGGGCGTTAAACTTGGCGAAGGCGGGTGCCGTTGCGGCGGAAAGGGCTAGGCCGAGAAAATATCTCCGGTTCATGCAGTGACCCCCATCGTCGTCAGGTGAATGTGATGATGGGCGCGATTATAAGAATAAAACCCCGTCATGCAACAAAATTATGATTATTTTCCGAGGCATGGCATTCGTGTCATTCATTCGATTTGTCGCCTGCTTGCGACGAACGGATGATTGAAATTCCGATTCCCCAATAATGACCTCCGCGCCATGCAATCAGAAATATTCAACCAAGAGAGTAGGATGACAAAATGCCCAGGGGATAAATCCCGTGGGCGTCTTATTATTACCATCGGTTGCATTTACGCAACTTTTCGGGGAAAAGTACTTAATGCGCTCCCTGATTACCACCCTTTGTCTCCTAATTACTACCGCCCCGCAGGACGCAAGAGACAGCCCCAAAGGGCTGTCCGGGGCTGCCGGCTGGGCTTGGGAGTAGCTTTTGCGCTAGGGTAGGGTGTAGGATGAATGATTCGCCGATCCTCGACTGGATCGCAATCCCTTGTTTAATTTTGGGAAGTCACGAGGCGCCATGCGCGGACTCATTCTGCTCCTGCTGCTTTTGCCCCTGCCTGGTGGGGCGGACGTCTATAAATACGTCGATTCGGCCGGCAAGATCTATTTCACCGACTCTCCCCTTCAGGGTAAGGATCTGAAACTCGAGTGGAAGCGGGATGCGAACAAAATCGCCACGGAGAAGAATGCCAGGGTGGTGGCCATGGGCCAGAGCCGCACCTTGGTCGAGCCGTCCCCGGCCAAACTTTCCGCCCGGCGCGCCCGCTACGAGCGCACCATCGAACTGATCGCGGGTCAGGAAAGAGTTAATTCGGAGCTCCTGCATGCCGTGGTTCGCGCCGAGTCGGCCTACAACGCCAGCGCCGTCTCTCCCGCTGGCGCCACCGGTCTCATGCAGTTGATGCCGGCTACCGCCGCCCGCTACCAGGTACAGAATATCGAGGACCCCACCGAGAATCTGCGAGGCGGCGCCCGGTACTTACGCGAATTGCTCAACTTGTTCGGAAACGATCTGCAACTGGCCCTGGCGGCCTACAATGCAGGCGAGAACGCCGTGGCGCAATATGGCAATCGCATACCACCCTATCCCGAGACCCAACGCTATGTGCGGAAGGTCCTCCAGTTTCTGTGGGCCGAACGTACCTCGGCCAACAAGGGCTGAACGAGACCATCGCCGCGCGACTGGCACCGGGGCTCCAGCCGGCCCTTCGCCTTTAATCCTCGCCGATCACCCGCTCGTCCCTTGGGGTGGAGAGCAGTCTCTCCGCCTCCCCCATGCTCTTGGCGAAGATCATGCGATAGGCGGCGTCCCCGGAGAGGGGGTGATCCTGGCGCAGGGCGCGCACCATTTCCTTGGCCTCCTGGTAGGCCTGCTGGGTGGCGATATGGGACAGGGTCAGCGGTTTCTCGGTTTTCTGGTAAATGAAGTAGGGCATGACAAGGCGCTCTCAATGGGAGGTTAAGGGGTAGGATTTTAGCCCATGGAGGCCGCGACCGCTGGCCCGCCGCCGCGGCGGGATGGAGGCAGGGTGCCCTAATGCCGTATACGAGGCTTGGGGAAGCCTGGTCGCTGTGGTAACTTTCCCAGTGTCGCGCCCAGCCCGGAGCCGGTATCTGGCGGAGCGGCCAAGAATCCGGCGAAAAGCGCCATTGAGGTTTTCCAACAACAAGCTCACCGGCTGATCGGACAGGGGTCCGGAACGCGGCGCGGGGGCGATCAGGAGAGGCAGAAGATGATCAGACCAGTCGGTTCCGACGAGCTCAAACCCCTGTTCGTATATGACCCAGACCAGCACCATCGCCTGATGCGCGAGGCCGAGTCCTTGCCCTCGGTGGTTATCAGCTCCCAGGCGGCGGGCAACGCGGTCATGATGGGTGGCGGCTACTTCACCCCCCTCAAGGGCTTCATGAATGTCGCCGACGCCATGGGTACCTGCGAGAAGATGCGTCTGACCGATGGCTCCTTCTTCCCCGTGCCGGTGATGTGCCTGCTGGAAGACGTCGCGGCCATCCGTGGTGCCAGCCGTATCGCCCTGCGCGACCCTAACATGGATGGCCATCCGGTCCTGGCGGTCATGGAGGTGGAGACCATCGAGGAGGTTAGCGACGGACAGATGGCCTTCATGACCGAGAAGGTCTATCGCACTAGCGATAGCGAACACCCGGGCGTGGCCACCTTCAACAGCCAGGGCCGCTTCGCTGTCTCCGGCTCCATCCAGGTCCTGCACTTCTCCTATTTCCAGGATGACTTCCCGGATACCTTCCGCACCGCGGTGGAGATTCGCCACGAGATCGCCGAACGCGGTTGGCAGCGCGTCGTCGCCTTCCAGACCCGCAACCCCATGCATCTCGCTCACGAAGAGCTGTGCCACATGGCCATGGACCGGCTGAATTGCGACGGCCTGGTCATCCACATGCTGTTGGGCAAGCTCAAGCCGGGCGATATCCCGGCTCCCGTGCGCGATGCCTCCATCCGCAAGATGGTCGAGCTCTACTTCAAGTCGAACAGCGCTATGGTCACTGGCTACGGCTTCGATATGCTCTATGCGGGTCCCCGCGAGGCCGTGCTGCACGCCTACTTCCGCCAGAACATGGGCGCATCCCATTTCATCATCGGTCGCGATCATGCGGGCGTGGGTGATTACTACGGCGCCTTTGATGCCCAGACCATTTTCGATGAGGAGGTGCCCGAGGGCGCCCTCGATATCGAAATCTTCAAGGCTGATCACACCGCCTGGTCCAAGAAGCTGGGTCGGGTGGTCATGATGCGCGAGGCCCCGGATCACACCAAGGAGGATTTCGTACTCCTGTCCGGCACCAAGGTGCGTGAACTGCTTGGTAGTGGCGTTGCCCCGCCCAAGGAGTTTTCGCGTCCCGAGGTGGCCAAGATCCTCATGGATTATTATCAATCCTTGCAGTAATCCCCAAACCCTGGGCTCAGGCGGGGCTTTCCGGCCCCGCCTGAGCCGTGACGACTACCCCTATCATGGGGTGGGAAAGAGCTAACGTTCCGCCACTCTCTCCACGGGTTTAGTAACCATGGAAACCCGGGGACGCCAGAAGCTGGGAAAGTCAGGATTGACGTAGCCCGGCAGGGCGACCATCTCCAGTGGCGGTTCCAGGCGGGAGGTGTAATCCATGATGGCGGCTATGTCGCGGCTGCTGAAGCCCTGGATTTGCTTGACCATCTCCTGGTCCGCATTGCGGCGCTTGCCGTCACGGATCCATTCGAACTGGCGTAGCAAGTAGCGATAGTGTTGCCCCTGGAGCATGGGCATGTGCTTCTCGGGGATCCCCTGGCCACGGTCACCGTGGCATTCCGCGCAGTTTTCAGCATAGAGACGCTTGCCGAGCTTCAGGTCCGTGCCGGGGCCCATGCCGTTGTGCGGGTCCATGGGGAAATGCTCGATGTAGGCGCTGACATCGGCAATGTCCTGGATCGAGAGGGTTTTTGACATGGTAAAGGGCAGCATGGTCGGGTTGTCCCGATTGCGCGCCCGGATGTCGGCGAGTTGCTTGATGGTCACCGAGGCGTACTGGCCGGCGATCTGGGGATAGGCGCCGTCCACGCTGCCCCAGCCCTCCGGTTGATGGCAGACGGAGCAGATGAGATAGACCTTTCGGCCGTTTTCCAGATTGGGGTTGAGATGCAGGGCTTCATTCACCTCCTTGGCGGCGGTTTCCGGGTCATCCGCCAGGAGGGGGGAGCTGGCCGTCAGGCCAAGGGCGAGGGTGAGCGTAAGGACAAGACAGGGATTCATGGGTATTCCTCCTGGGTGGGTGCCGCCGGCCGTGCCATCGGTGATCCCCTTGCTCTCCCCTGATTGCTTAGGCCCTGGGAAGGCGAAAACGCTTGGGAAGGGGCAGAAGGGGGGTGGGTGGGCGTCTCCCCGCGATGCTAGGTCGGGGGAATTATTTCTATATTGTGACAATAACGCGAGTTTTAGGCTGACGCAAGGCCCCTTGAACGGAACCTCGGTCCGTGGGGAAGGGGAGGCTTATCCCCATCGACTGTGGATAAGTCTGTAGACAAGGGTTGGTGAATCTCCGGGAAGGCCCGTCGCTTAAGGGCTGGGGCGGTGTTGGCAACTTTCTGGCCAATTAACATTACATATTGATAAACAATAAGTTAAATAGTCCTAAAAAAGAGTTGCAAGGCTCTTGACATCCAGTGACTCGGATGGCTAGGCCCTGTGGGCAATTCCTCCTTTGCTGCCGGTTTTCAGGGTTCGCGGCTGCCGAGCAGGTCGCGGATCAGGGGTAAGGTCGGGCGGCGCTTATGGGCAAGACTGGCCTGATCGAGTTCGCCGAGCAGGGCGAGCAGGTAGCCGGGTTCACGGGGGCAGTGCTTGAGGAGGTAGGCGATGGCCTCCTCGCCGAGGGGCAGCCCACGCCCTTGTGCCCCTTGGCGCAGCAGCTCCGCGCAGCCCTTCTCGTCAAGGGGCTTGAGCCGGTAGGCGGGGCACCAGGCCAGGCGCGAGACCAGGTCCGGGAGCTGAACCCCCACTTCGGCGGTCGGCCTCCTGGCGGCGACCAGCAGGCCTCGCTCGGCCTGGCGTAGCCGGTTGTAGAGGTGGAAGAGGGCCTGTTCCCAGGCATGAATACCTGCTATGGCCTCCAGGGCGTCGAGGGCGATGCGGTCCAGGCTTTCCAGTTCATCCAGGATGGCGGGGTCTAGCCCCGGATGGTCCAGGGGCAGGTAGGCCGAGGCTAGTCCGGCCTCCCGCGCGGCTTGGCAGGCGGCCTGGAGCAGGTGGGTCTTGCCGGTGCCAGGAGGACCAAAGAGGTAGAGGAAGCGCTCGCCCTCCGCCCCCGGGGTTGCCTGAGCCCAGGCAAGGATGGCCGCTACCACCTCGGCGTTAGGCCCGGGCAGATACTCGGAGAAATCCAGCTCGGGTCGCTTGTCGAGGGCCAGGGGCAACTGTGCACCCAGCCCACCGCCCCTTGGCCCCTCCTGCTGCGCCCCTTCGGGTCCCATCTGCTTCGTCCGCTCAGTGGCTGGCGCGCCCCCTTACCAGGGCAAGGGCCACGCCGGCCAGGCGCCGGCCCAGGGCCTGGCAGAGGCGTTTTTCCTCCTCGGTCAGGGGTTGGTTGCTCTCGCCACCGGCTAGGTGGCTGGGCCCGTAGGGAGTGCCGCCGCTGGTGGTGCGCAGCAGGTCCGTCTCGCTGTAGGGCAGACCCAGGATTAGCATACCGTGGTGCAACAGCGGGAGCATCATGGTCAGGAGGGTGGTCTCCTGGCCACCATGCAGGCTGGAGGTGGAGGTGAAGACCGCGGCGGGCTTGCCGATGAGGGCGCCGGCCATCCACAGCGAGCTGGTGCCGTCGAGAAAGTATTTCACCGGCGCAGCCATGTTGCCGAAGCGGGTCGGGCTGCCCAGGGCGAGGCCGAGGCAATGCCGCAGGTCGTCCGATGTGGCGTAGGGCGCCCCGGTGGGAGGGACGCTGTCCTCGGTGGCCTCGCAGACCGCGGAAACCGCCGGGACCGTGCGCAATCTGGCCTCAATGCCCGATATCTCCTCGACCCCCCGGGCGATGAGGCGCGCCAACTCCGCCGTGGCGCCGTGACGACTGTAGTAGAGAATCAGGATGTAGGGCATGGGGGGACTTCTCGGGTTAGGATGGGGCCGAGGTCGGCGAGGCCTTCCGGGGCCGGGTGAGGGCATTCTAAGGGGCGCAGGCCCCGCGGCCCAAGCGTCCTGGCCTGTTCAATCCCAGGATGAGAGGGTCCGGTTGAGAGGATCCCCTTGCCCTCCTGGCTGCTTGCCAGGACAATCCACCCCGTCCAGGCGCGGTGCGCGAGCATCCTGTTCAACATTTGGGGAGCGGACCATGATCCAGCAAGAGGGGAAGACCGCTCCAATCGGGCTGCGCTGCCTGGTGGCGGGTCGGGTGCAGGGGGTCTTTTTTCGCGCCTCGACGCGCGAGCAGGCCCTGCGCCTGGGACTCACCGGTTACGCCCGCAATCTTCCCGATGGCCGCGTCGAGGTTCTGGCCTGCGGTCCGGCCCCGGCCCTGGACCAACTCCGTGACTGGCTGCGCGTGGGCCCGCCCCAGGCCCAGGTCACCGCCGTCACCAGCGAATTCGTGCCCTGCCAGTCCCTGAGCGGTTTCTCGACCCGCTGAGCCCTGGCCTCCCCGGCGATCCCGACCCCCGTGCGACTGCCACCCCTGGTTGATGGGTGCATCCTGCGCCGTTACCAGCGGTTCCTTGCCGACGTGGCGTTGGCGGACGGCACCCTGGTCACCGCCCATGTCCCCAACACGGGTCGCATGACCGGCTGTTGGGCGCCGGGTGCACCGGTGCAACTCAGTCACAGCGATGATCCGCGGCGGCGTCTGGCCTGGACCCTGGAGCGGGTCGATATGGGCCAGGGGTGGATCGGCGTCCATACCGGGCGCCCCAACGCCGTCCTCGCCGAGGGCATTGCCGCTGGCCTCGTCCCGGCCCTGGCCGGTTACTCGCGGATACGCCGGGAACTGACCTATGCCCCCGCCGGGCGGGAGTCGGGTCGACTGGATATCGCCCTCTTCGCGGGCACGACACTCGCCGTCTTGGTGGAGATCAAGAACGTGACCCTGCTTGCCGGGAAGCGGGTACTGTTTCCGGACGCCGTCAGCGAACGCGGGCTCAAGCACCTGATGTTGCTCCAGACCGCCGTGGGCGAGGGTTACCGGGCCGTCATCCTCTTCGCCATCAACCGGCCCGAGGGCCAGCGCTTTGCCCCCGCCAGGTCCGTGGATCCCCGCTATGCCGATCAGTTGCGCCAGGTCGTGGCGGCGGGTGTCGAGCCCCTGGCTATCCGGTTGCGCCACACGGCGGAGGGTATCGAGGTGGGTGAGAGCCTGCCGGTGGATCTCGATTGATGGGCCTCAATAGCCCGCGCCGCTAAGATCGAGGGGGTCCGGATAGTCCGCGATACGCTCGATGCCCGTGTAGATCCCGCCATCCGGGTGGAGTTCAAGCCAGCGGAAGCCCGGCGTGGCCGCATCCAGGGCAAAGTCCTGGCTCCCGGGCAGGAACTGGATGCAGGTGGAAGGTGCCCCGAGCAGGGCCACCCCGTTACGTTCGGCGCTGAAGGCTTGGTGGATATGGCCGAATACCAGGCCCCGGACCTGGGGCTGGTGGTCGAGAATGGCGAAGAGGTCTTCGGCATTGTTCAGGCCGATCTCATCCAGCCAGGGACTGCCCACCGGCACCGGCTGATGGTGCAGGGCCAGCAGGGTCGGCGCCTGGGGTCTGGCGGCCAGGGCCGAGGCCAGCCGGCGCAGCGAGTCCGCGGTCAGATGACCCCCCTCCTTACCCTCCAGGGTCGAGTCCAGCATAATCAGAAGCCAGGGGCCGCAATCGATTCGGCGAGAAAGATCGATAGGGCCAGCGCCCAGGCTCCGCGCCATCTCCGCGGGGTCATCGTGATTGCCTGGCAGGGCGTGGCAGGGCAGTCCCAGCCGCCCGCAGCGGTCCGCCAGATAACGGTAGGCGGCCGGGCTGGCATCCTGGGTCAGGTCACCGGTCAGCAGCACCCGATCGGGGGCGCCAAATTTGGCACCAGCTAAATTTAGCACCCCTTCCAGGGTGAGGCGGGTTCTCTGGCCGAGCAGATCCCCCTCCGGGTCCGCGAAGAGGTGCGGGTCCGAGATTTGTAGCAGGCGCTGAGTGACGTGGCGAGACATGGGCGCTCCTTCGAAACGGGGGGTGGGTTAGGGATCAACCGCTATTCTGTGCGCAGGTCGGGTTCTGGGCGAGACCGCTAAGGGCCGCCTGAAACCGGGGCCCTGCGGGATGGACCGGCCGGACTCCGGCAGTGATTGGCTCAGGCTATCTTGACTATTGATAGAAACTATTGCTACCAACGCCTGTCGGGGCTATCTTGCCTTCATCCGGGCGAATCACTCGCCCATCATCCCCACCATTGGAGACAAGTATGGAACTCAAGGGCAGCAAGACCGAAGGTTGCTTGAAAGAGGCCTTCGCGGGCGAATCCCAGGCTAACCGCCGTTACCTCTACTTCGCCGCCAAGGCGGATGTCGAGGGCTACAACGACGTCGCGGCCGTTTTCCGCTCCACCGCCGAGGGCGAGACGGGTCACGCCCATGGTCACCTGGAATACCTGGAGGCCTCCGGCGATCCCGCCACTGGCCTGCCGATCGGTGGCACTAGCAATAACCTCAAGGCCTCCATCGCCGGCGAGACCCATGAGTACACCGACATGTACCCCGGCATGGCCAAGACTGCGCGTGAGGAAGGCTTTGACGAGATTGGCGACTGGTTCGAGACCTTGGCGAAGGCGGAGCGTTCCCACGCCAACCGCTTCAAGAAGGCCTTGGACACTCTCGACGCCTAAGCGCTAGTCAGTCCCTACGACATGTTAAGGGGCGCTTCGGCGCCCTTTAAAGTTTTTGTTCCAGCTCCGGCGCCTAAGGCTTCGCCGGCGGCCAACTCTACTGATGATCCTCGACGCCCAAGGCCTTTAGCGTCTTTTGGACTATGCCCGCATCCCCTTGCCAGTCCGGCACCTCCACGATCACCTCCTCGGGCTCTCGCCCCGCCGCCCGCGCGGGATTGGGCGTGAGGAAGCCATCAACCCGCGTCATGACGTCGCCCTCGAAGTGGACGACCAGCGGCTTTTTCTCCATCTCCTGGTGGGCCTGGCGGATGGTATAGGTGTAGTACCAGCGGTCACCGTGGAAGATGTCCACGAGCATGGGTGTGCCCAGCAGATAGCGCACCTGGTTGCGGGTCATGCCGGGTTCGAGCCGATCGACCATATCCTCGGTGATGATATTGCCCTGCTGGATGGTCATCTGATAGACGAAGGGCAGCCGATTAAGCGGCGATTCGCGGTATTGGGGCGCGCCGTCCGGATTTTTGGCGCAACCGCCCAGCACCAGGCCCGCGCCCAAGGTCAGTAAAATGGGAAGCTTTTGCATCTAAATGGTCTTTACCCAGGCGGACGCCGATTTAAGGGGGAAATGATAACCCAGCCTATGGAGCCGATGGGAAGTAATCCGCGTATCACCGGTGCCCGGGCTGGGAAAACCATCGGATCAAGCCGGCCGGGCCCGCGGTCGGTAGGTATTCAGGCCGCCGCCCGCTCGATCATCTCCCGGGCGTGAGCCAGGGTCTTCTCCGTGATGGTGGCACCCCCGAGCATGCGCGCTATCTCGTCCACCCGCGCCTCGGGCCCCAGGTGGGCGATGTGGGTGTAGGTCTGGCCGTCCCGATTCTCCTTACGCACCAACAGATGATGATGGGCCTGGGCCGCGACCTGGGGTAGGTGGGTCACGCACAGCACCTGCCGTTTGGTGCCCAGGGCGCGCAGGAGACGGCCGACGATTTCGGCCACGGCCCCGCCGATGCCCACATCCACCTCGTCGAAGACCAGGGTGGGGATGGCGGCACACTCGGCGGTGGCGACCTGGATGCACAGGCTGATGCGCGACAGCTCGCCGCCGGAGGCGACCTTGGCCAGGGGCTGCAGGGGCTGGCCGGGATTGGCGCTGACCAGGAACTCGACCCGATCCAGGCCCTGTATGCCGGCGGCAGCCGCCTCGCCGCGCAGGGTGCTGGCCTCGAAGCGGCCGCCCTTCATGCCCAACTCCGCCATGGAGGCGGTGACGGTCGCCGAGAGCCGGGCCGCGGCCTGGGTCCGCCGCGCGCTGAGGGTCATGGCCTGGTCCAGGAAGCGGTCCCAGGCGGCATCCCGCTCCTGGGCCAGGGCATCGACCGATACCTCATCACCCTCCAGGGCCGCCAGTTCAGCGCGCAGACGCTCCAGGGTCTCCGGGATCTGGCGGGGCTGGATGCGGAATTTGCGCGCCAGGTCATGAATCAGGGCGAGCTGGGTCTCGACCTGCTCCAGCAGTGCCGGGTCCAGTTCCAGCCCATCCAGGTATTGCCGCAGGCCCGAGGCGGCCTCCTCTACCTGGATGGCGGCCCCGGCGACCAGGTCGCGGATTTCCCCCAGGCGTTCGTCGCAACTCAGCAGCCCCCCGAGATCGCTCTCGGCCCGGCCGAGCTGGTCGCAAATGGCGGCCTCGCCGTCATACAGGCTGTTCAGTAGCCGCCCCGCGGTGCCCTGGAGCAGACCCAGATTGGCCAGGCGTCGTTGTTCCCGGTCCAGTTCGTCGATGTCCTCGGCGCTCAGCCCCAGGACCTCGAGTTCTCCCACCTGGAAACGCAGCAGGTCGAGGCGCGCTGCCCGCTCCGCCCCCTGGGTCTCGATGTTGCGCAACCGCTCGTCGAGGGCGCGGAAGTCGCGGAAGAGCCCCGCCACCTCACGCGCCAGACCCAGATGACCGGCATAGCCGTCCAGCAGCTCCCGTTGGGCCGCCGGGCGCAGCAGGGATTGGTGAGCGTGCTGGCCATGGATATCGACCAGGCGCTCGCCCAGGGCCTGCAGCTGACCACTGCTGGCGAGGCGGCCGTTGATGTAGGCCCGGGAACGCCCGGAGGGGGGCAGGACGCGACGGATGGCGCAGTCGCCCCCATCGGCCAGGTCCTGCTCCTCCAGCCAGGCACGCGCGTGCGCGACGTCGTCCAGGTCGAAGCCGGCCGCCACCTCGGCGCGTTCGCCGCCGTTACGGATCAAGCCGGCGTCCGCCTTGTCGCCGAGGGCCAGCCCCAGGGCGTCGATCAGGATAGACTTGCCAGCCCCGGTCTCGCCGGTCAGGGCCGTCATGCCGGCCCCCAGTTCGAGTTCCAGTTGACTGACGACGGCCAGATCCTGGATGAGGAGATGGCTCAACATTGGGCTTACTCCAAGGAAGGTCCGGCTGGATGACCGCCCCAGCCGAGTTTGGCGCGGAGGATTCCGAAGTGGTCGTGACCCTTGGGGTGCAGCAGGCGGATCGGGTGCGGTCCGCGCTCGATGAGGACGCGGGACTCGGCGGTCAGGAAGACGTCGGTCTGACCATCGCAGGTCACGATGATATGGCCCTGATCGGCGCGACTGGGGGCCCGGATGGCGATCCGGCTGGACCCCGCCACCACCAGCGGCCGGTTGCTCAGGGTGTGGGGGCAGATGGGCACCAGGGCGATGGCGTCCAGGGCCGGGTGGATTAGGGGGCCGCCACCGGACAGGGCATAGGCGGTGGAGCCTGTGGGGGTCGAGACGATGATGCCATCCCCGCGCTGAAGATTGACAAAGACGCCGTCGATGCGGGTCTCCAGTTCGATCATGCGCGCCGTGTTCCACTTGTGGATCACCACGTCGTTGAGCGCCAGGACGGGCGGCTTCTCGTTCACCCGTGCCGAAAGCAGCGAGCGTTCCTCCGCATCGAAATCCCCAGCGAGGATGGCGTCCAGGCAGGTTTCGATGGCGTCCGAGGACATCCGCAAGAAAGCCCAGCCGGCCCAGGTTGATACCCAGCAGGGGCACCCCCGAGCTAGCCAGGGCGCGAGCGGCACCCAGGAGGGTACCGTCCCCGCCCACCGTGATGACCAGGTCGCAATGCTGGCCCATCTCCGTGGCAGTCAGTACCCCAGGTTTCCCCACGCTGGCAAGGGCGGCGGCCAAGGGGTCGAAGCAGACTTGCGGCCCGCGCTGGCGCAGGTAGCGGGCCAGGCGCGCGACCACGAGCCGGGTTTCGGGGGTCTCGCCCTGCTTGGCAATGACGCCGATGGTGGGGAACGGGGGCTGGGAGGACATGATGCGCGCGATCATCGCCGAAAGGGACCTTGGCGTAAACCTTGACAGCCCGATTGGCAATCCCTAAATTGCTATCCTTAGCACTCGCCCACAGGGAGTGCTAATAGGGTCGGAGGTTGCGCAGTCGCGCGTAGTCGGGTTTCCGAGGGGCGCAAGTTGACGGCAAAGAGT
The DNA here is from genome assembly GCA_016714645.1 of Chromatiaceae bacterium. Lineage (NCBI taxonomy): Bacteria > Pseudomonadati > Pseudomonadota > Gammaproteobacteria > Chromatiales > Chromatiaceae > Chromatiaceae bacterium. The sequence goes on from JADKCI010000004.1 coordinate 580,263, forward strand.
GACAATCCGGTCAGCGATCGGGCCTTGCATTTTCTCAAGGTCCTGGTGGAACGCTATATCCGGGATGGACAGCCCGTGGGTTCCCGTACCCTGGCGAAGGACACCGGGCTGGAGCTGAGTCCGGCCACGGTGCGCAATGTCATGTCCGACCTGGAGGATCTGGGCCTGGTGTCTTCCCTCCACACCTCCTCGGGCCGGGTGCCGACGGTCTCGGGCTACCGCCTCTTCCTCGACACCCTGCTGACGGTGCGGCCCCCGGCGGAGACCGAGGTGGACGAGATGCGCCGGCGCTTTACCGCCCTGGACGACTCCCCGGCCCTGATCACGACGGCCTCCCAGGTCCTCTCGGGCGTGACCCGCCTCGCCGGGGTGGTGATGCTGCCCCGTCGCGAGCGCAACGCCTTCCGCCAGATCGAGTTTCTGCCCCTGTCCGGCGACCGGGTGCTGGCCATCCTGATCACGGAAGAGGGCGAGGTGCATAACCGCGTCATTCACACCGATGAACGCTATTCGCCCTCTCAGTTGGAACAGGCGGCCAACTACCTCAATAGCCTGTTCACGGGCCGCGACTTGCGGGAGGTGCGTCATCGGTTACTGGACGAGATGCGCCACACCCATGACCATATGGATCGCCTGATGCGCCAGGCGGTGGAACTGGCGCGGCAGGTGGTAGAAGTGGCCGAGGACAAGGATAAAGACGACCTCTGCGTGGCGGGACAAACCAATTTAATGGAATTTTCCGAGCTCGCGAGCATGGACCGGCTCAAACAGTTGTTCGAGGCCTTCGCCGAGAAGCGTCAGATCCTGCACCTGCTCGATCGCTGTCTCGCGGCCGAGGGCGTCCAGATTTTCGTCGGCGAGGAGTCCGGCTACGAGTTGCTGGGGGGCTGCAGCCTGGTGAGCGCGCCCTACCAGATCGACGGCAAGGTGATCGGGGTGCTCGGCGTTATTGGCCCGGCGCGCATGAATTACTCCCGCGTCATCCCCATAGTGGATGTCACGGCGCGCCTGCTGGGCGCGGCTCTCAAGCACGGTTAACTTTGAATTGACGGATTCCCGGGGCTAAGCACCCCAAAACCCAATCGGGAGGTGACAATGGCAGTGGAAGAGGAAAAGGTTCAACCTGGCGAGGTGGCCGAGACCCCGGCCGAGCCTGTTGTCGAGGCCGATGCCGAGGCCCAGGGGGAGCCGAATCCTTTCGAGGGGGCCACCCAGGCCGCCAGTTCGGCGCCCGCCCCAGCGGCGGGAACGGGCGGAGATCTGACCAGCCTGCTGGAGGATGCCCGTTCCAGGGCGGACGATCATTGGGATCAACTCCTGCGTTCCCGCGCCGAGATGGAGAATTTGCGACGGCGCCATGCCAGCGAGCTGGAAAAGGCTCACAAGTATGCCCTCGACAGCTTCGTCAAGGATCTGGTCGGGGTGCGCGACAGTCTGGAGCTGGCCTTGGAGGCCGCGCGTTTGGAGACGGCGGACCTGGCCAAATTGCGGGAGGGCACGGACCTCACCCTCAAGCAGCTGGCGGATGTCATGACCCGCTTTGGCGTCGAGCGTCTCGACCCCACGGGCGAGCCCTTCAATCCGGAGTATCACCAGGCCATCACCATCCAGCCCCGGCCCGACCTGGCGCCCAACAGCGTGGCGACCGTGATCCAGAAGGGCTATGTGCTCAATGGCCGCCTGGTGCGTCCCGCCATGGTCATTGTATCGAGCGCGGCATGAGCGAGGTCTTGGGCCACCCGGTAACCGGGGTTCGCTAAAACAGCTTTCTATCTTGAAACTTTCGGGGTCTCGACCCCACCTGACGCGGCAATAGGCGCGCGCGGCGCGCCAGCCTCATATTCCGGAGAAAAACAATCATGGGAAAAATCATCGGCATCGACCTGGGCACCACGAATTCCTGTGTCGCCATCATGGAGGGTGATAAGGTCAAGGTCATCGAGAACTCGGAAGGCGATCGCACCACGCCTTCCGTCGTCGCCTTCACCGGCGACGGCGAGGTGCTGGTAGGCCAGTCCGCCAAACGCCAGGCGGTCACCAATCCCCAGAACACCCTTTTCGCCATCAAGCGTCTGATCGGCCGCCGTTTTGAAGACGCCGTGGTCAAGAAGGACATGGGCATGGTGCCCTACAAGATCGCCCGCGCCGACAATGGCGACGCCTGGATCGAGGTGCATGGCAAGAAGATGGCCCCGCCCGAGATCTCGGCCAAAATCCTGCAGAAGATGAAGAAGACGGCGGAGGACTACCTGGGCGAGGAGGTCCGCGAGGCCGTCATTACCGTGCCCGCCTACTTCAACGATTCCCAGCGTCAGGCCACCAAGGATGCGGGCCGCATCGCCGGCCTCGACGTCAAGCGCATCATCAACGAGCCCACCGCCGCCTCCCTCGCCTACGGCATGGACAAGCAGCGGGGCGACCAGAAGATCGCCGTCTATGACCTGGGGGGTGGCACCTTTGACATCTCCATCATCGAGATCGCCGAGATCGAGGGCGAGCATCAGTTCGAGGTGCTGTCCACCAATGGCGACACCTTCCTGGGTGGCGAGGACTTCGACAAGCGCATCATCGATCACCTGGTGGAGATCTTCCAGAAGGAGCAGGGCATGGACCTGCGCAAGGACCCGCTGGCTCTGCAGCGTCTCAAGGAGTCCGCCGAGAAGGCCAAGATCGAGCTCAGCACCAGCCAGCAGACGGACCTCAATCTGCCCTACATCACGGCGGACCAGAACGGGCCCAAGCACCTCAACGTCAAGCTGACCCGGTCCAAGCTCGAATCCCTGGTGGAGGACCTGGTGGAGCGCACCATAGCCCCCTGCCGCACCGCCCTCAAGGATGCCGGCCTGGGCGCGGGCGAGATCAACGAGGTAATTCTGGTCGGGGGTCAGACCCGCATGCCCATGGTCCAGGCCAAGGTCCAGGAGTTCTTCGGCAAGGCCCCGCGCAAGGACGTCAATCCGGACGAGGCGGTGGCCGTCGGTGCCGCCATCCAGGGCGGCGTTCTCGGGGGTCAGGTCAAGGATGTGCTGCTCCTGGATGTCACGCCCCTGTCCCTGGGCATCGAGACCCTGGGCGGGGTCATGACCAAGCTGATCGAGAAGAACACCACCATCCCGACCTCGGCCCAGCAGGTGTTCTCCACCGCCGACGACAACCAGACCGCGGTCACCGTCCACGTCCTCCAGGGCGAGCGCGAGCAGGCCTCGGCCAACAAGTCCCTGGGGCGCTTCGATCTCAGCGACATCCCGCCGGCCCCGCGCGGCATGCCCCAGGTCGAGGTCAAGTTTGACATCGACGCCAACGGCATCCTCAACGTCTCGGCCCGCGACAAGGCGACCGGCAAGGAGCAGTCCATCATCATCAAGGCCTCCTCGGGTCTTTCGGATGACGAGATCAAACGCATGGTCAAGGATGCCGAGGCGCATGCCGAGGATGATCGCCGCTTCCATGAGTTGGTCACCGCACGCAACCAGGCCGATACCCTGATCCACGCTACCCGCAAATCCATGGAGCAACTGGGCGACAAGATGGAGTCGGGTGAGAAGCAGCGCATCGAATCTGCCATCAAGGATCTCGAAGCGACCATGAAGGGCGAGGACAAGGACCGTATCGAGGCCCAGACCAAGGCCCTGGGCGAGGCCTCCGCCAAGATGGCCGAGCGCCTCTATGCCCAGCCGGGCGATACCGGCGGCGACGCGGGCCATGCCGGTCATGCTGGCCAGGCCCCGGGCGGTGGCGAAAAGAAGGCTGGCGGCGACGACGTCGTCGATGCCGAGTTCGAGGAAGTCAAGGACGACAAAAAGTAGCCAGCGCGGGAGACCGACCCGCCGATGCTGGATGGGAGCGCCCCTCGGCGGGCGCCTGGCGGCCACCCGAAGTTCTTCGCGGTGGCCGTCCTGCATCCAGTCAGACCGATATCACGATTGATTTCCGTTAGAGCATTCTGAAGCCCCCCGCCATGTCCAAACGCGATTACTACGAAGTTCTGGGTGTTCCCCGCAACGCCAGCGAGGCCGACATCAAGAAGGCCTACCGGCGCTTGGCCATGAAGTACCACCCGGACCGCAATCCCGGCGAGGAGGCGGAGCAGAAGTTCAAGGAGGCCAAACTAGCCTACGAGATTCTGACGGACCCCAAGAAACGCTCCGCCTACGACCAGTTCGGCCACGCCGGGGTCGAGGCGGACGCGGGTATGGGCCAGGCCGGGGGTTTTGGCGACATCTTCGGCGATGTCTTTGGCGACATCTTTGGCGGCCGGGGCGGTGGCCGGCGGGTTCATCGGGGCGCCGACCTGCGTTATGACCTCAGCCTCAGCCTGGAAGACGCGGTGGCGGGCAAGGAGGTTAAGATCCGCATCCCCACCCTGGTGGAGTGTCACCACTGCGGCGGCAGCGGTGCTCGTCCGGGCTCCAAGCCCCGCACCTGCACCACCTGCAACGGCATGGGCCAGGTGCGGATGCAACAAGGCTTCTTCTCCATCCAGCAGGCCTGTCCCCAGTGTCGTGGCACCGGCAGCCGCATCGATGATCCTTGCGTCCATTGCCACGGCCAGGGCCGGGTCCAGGAGCAGAAGACCCTCTCGGTCAAGGTGCCCGCCGGGGTCGATACCGGCGATCGCATCCGCCTGGCGGGGGAGGGGGAGGCGGGTGATAAAGGGGGTGCGCCGGGGGATCTCTACGTTCAGATCGAGGTCGAGCGCCATCCCATCTTTACCCGCGAGGACAATCATCTGTTCTGCGAGGTCCCCATCGGTTTCGTCACCGCCGCCCTCGGCGGCGAGATGCAGGTGCCAACCCTCGACGGCAAGGTGATGCTCAAGATTCCACCCGGGACCCAGACCGGTAAGATGTTCCGGGTCCGTGGCAAGGGTGTTAAACCCGTGCGTGGGGGCGTTATTGGCGATCTCATCTGCCGGGTCCTGGTGGAGACCCCGGTGAATCTCACCGAGCGTCAGAAGGAGCTGCTGCGGGAATTCGACGAGTCCGTCATTGCCGGCGGCGACAAGCACAGCCCTCAATCCCATTCCTGGCTGGACGGCGTTAAGAACTTCTTCGAGAAGATGGTTACCTAGCGCGAGGACGAGCCCTGTCAGTACAGGCCGGCTTCCGCCCGCTCGAGTTTGTGCCTGATCGCCTCCTCGCGGGCATCATCGATTTCCCGCATGATGCTGTCCAGATCAGCCTGCTTATTGCTGCCCTTGAAATGGCCGGTCAGTTTGGTGTCCGGCCTCAGATTGCCGCTCTCGTAGATGTACCAGATTTCCTTGCCGTAGCTGGTGGCCAGCAGTTCGGGCGCATAACGACCGAAATAGGCGGCCAGATTGTTCACATCCCGTTCCAGCATCCTGGCCGCACTGTTATTCGCCGCTGCATCGACCGCCTGGGGTAGATCGATAATGACGGGGCCCTGGGCATCCACCAGGATGTTGAACTCGGAAAGATCGCCGTGGATCAGGCCGCCGCAGAGCATTTTGACGACATTGCCGATGAGTTGGCCGTGGTAATCCAGCGCCTGCTCTCCGGTCAATTCAATATCGTTGAGTCGGGGCGCGGCTTCACCCTCTTCGTCGACCACTAACTCCATCAGGAGCACGCCTTCGACATAATGATAAGGTTGGGGAACACGCACGCCGGCCGCGGCCAGCCGGTATAAGGCATCGACCTCCACATTCTGCCAGACATCTTCCTGCTGCTGACGGCCATAACGGGAGCCCTTTTCCATGGCCCGGGCTTGGCGACTGTTGCGCACCTTGCGCCCTTCCCGATACAGCACTTGTTTGTGGAATCCTCGCTGATTAGCTTCCTTATAGACCTTGGCACAGCGAATGGCGCCGTCACAGCGCACCACATAGACCGAGGCCTCCTTGCCGCTCTTCAGCGGGCGGATCACTTCATCGACAAGGCCGTCGTTAACGAGCGGTTCGAGACTTCTTGGGGTTTTCATAGTCGGCTTGCTGGGGAATGACCAGTGACAGGGGTGGAACCAACCGCCAGGGCCCTGACGGCCCCGGGAGACGCGCACACACCGGCCCTCACTTCTTCACCCATTGCCCTCCGGATTGAATGAACTGACCCGCGGGGGTCTTATCCATGGCCTTTTTGCCGGCCAGGGCCTCCACGTCCCCCAAGGGGATGGCGTTTTTGTTGGCGACTTGCTGATATTCAGCCCGGCGCGCCTCGTTGATCAGGCGGGCAATCTCGGCGGCCTGGCTACCTGGGGCTATGACCCCCAGGTAGCCAGTGGGCTTCTCGCCGACCTGACCCGAGGCCTTGGCCTGGCCAAGGGCGGCGCTGGCCTGATTCAGGTTGAGCGCCAGAACGGGCAGACTCATGCCCAGGCCAAGGGCCAGGAGGACCGCGGCGATACGGATGCGTGAGGACATGGGCGACTTTTCTCCGGGGAGCCTCGACGGGGCGCCTAAAATAAACCGCTGGATTTGTTGAGGACCTGATCCAGGTCCTTATCGACCTTGATATAAATCTCGTGTTCGATCTTGACGTTAAGATTGATGTTGATCGGCTCCGAGGGCATGGCCAGTTGCACGGTAGGCGTGCAGCCAAGCAACAGGGGCGCTAGCAGGATCAAAAAGGCCGGCCTGGGTAAAGGCATCGAGGTTCTCCTAGAATTCCGCTCAAGATTAGCCGCTTGTCGTGATCCTGACAAGAATAACCCGGTCCCCCTGGGATATCCTGGCCCTCGACCTTTACCAGCGATCGGCAATCCAGATTCAATCGGCCCTGGGGAGAGACCCTTGTTCAGATCCGTTGCGACAGCGTCCCCGGGCTGGGGGCAGCCTCGGGCGCCGGCCGGTCCGCGCCTTGCTCCTCGCGACCCGTGCATCCCCCCTTAGGGTCCGGGTCGCCGAACTCAGGGTTCACTACGAACAGCCTAGCTCCCAGGAGGGAGCCACCGGGTTGGCGCGACAAGGCCGGGCAATTGGCCAGGACGGTGCTTCTCGCCGAAGGGACTTAAATCGGTACCAGCTTCATGGTCATTAAGAGCGCCGGGCCGGTGACGGTGCATTAGGTCAACGCCAACGCCAACGGCACGGCCCAGGTCGGCAGTCATTAAACCGAGCGAGCGTTAGGACACATTTCGCCCGTGCAGGCCCTGCAAGATTGGCAGGAGAAATGCCCCAGATTGTTTAAAAAGAAGGTATATAATCTAACGGGTCTTGATACCAGTAGTACCATTAATACTACCAATGTGCTCAACGCCTTTCGGCATCGGTGATTATTCCGCGGCCAATTCCCAACCCATTGACTTGATGGTGTACCAGTGCTCAACGCCTTTCGGCATCGGTGATTATTCCGCTCGCCACCGCGACCCGTACCCGATCGATGATTTTGTAGTGCTCAACGCCTTTCGGCATCGGTGATTATTCCGCCGGTATGGGCCGCGACCCAGGCATCTACCGAATAACGTGCTCAACGCCTTTCGGCATCGGTGATTATTCCGCAGAGCCACGACAGAAATTTCAAAAGCATAAGTTAGGTGCTCAACGCCTTTCGGCATCGGTGATTATTCCGCAAAAAGTCCGACGTTTGTTGTTGACGATAGAGGCAGTGCTCAACGCCTTTCGGCATCGGTGATTATTCCGCATGTTCCAACGAGGACTCCAATAACCTTCTCGATGTGCTCAACGCCTTTCGGCATCGGTGATTATTCCGCAGATCCCGCGCGGCATCATCCACCACCTGTTGTGCCGGTGCTCAACGCCTTTCGGCATCGGTGATTATTCCGCAGATAGACGGCGCGCTCGCACAAAGCCCCGGTATGTGCTCAACGCCTTTCGGCATCGGTGATTATTCCGCGAGACCTGGAAGGAACAGGGCGACAGCCTGGACAAGTGCTCAACGCCTTTCGGCATCGGTGATTATTCCGCCCCTGACGGAGATTGATATGGCCCTCCTGGCTACCAGGTGCTCAACGCCTTTCGGCATCGGTGATTATTCCGCCATGATCGAAAGCAGGTCTTCGTCTGCGGTGTAGCTGTGCTCAACGCCTTTCGGCATCGGTGATTATTCCGCAGGCGAGAGGGCGAGCAAACTTACAGATTGAGCGGAGTGCTCAACGCCTTTCGGCATCGGTGATTATTCCGCCTTTGGTGGCACGCAGTACGAGGATATGACAGAACGTGTGCTCAACGCCTTTCGGCATCGGTGATTATTCCGCCGCGCCGCTGCAACCGGCGGTATTTTCGGCGAATTTTCGCCTCTCCGACATGCACCGCGGGCATTTTGGCAACGCGGCTTCGGTGAAGGACTTGAAAAGACACTTATTTAAATCAAAAACAATTGATTGCATTCGACATGCGGTTTCAGGAGGAAGGAGCATTAAAATCCGCTGGATTTTCAGGTGACCTTCGGGATTCCCTGCAACCCCGCCTTACTCCACCCCCTGATGCTTGCCGGCCGGCCTCACAGGATTTCGAACCTGGGCCGGCCCTGCTCCCAGCCTGCCCGTTCGCCCCATATCCGCACCCGCGTGGCGCAGCTTGGGCAGAGGTGGATGATGAGCAGGTCATCCTCCTGGGCTAGGATCTTTTCTAATCGCCACCGCAGCCTCTCCAGCTCGGTGCGGTTGAGGTGGCAGCGGAATAGAGAGTATTGCACTCGTTCGCCGGTCCCGCAAAGCATCTGGTAGGCCTTTCGCCAGCGGCGCTGGTCGCGGATGTCGTAGCTCACCAGATACCAGTGGCGGTCGGCGTGCTCCAGTTCCTTGCCCATATTCCTGCCTCATCCGCGCAGCCGCATCTTGGCGAATAGCCCCGGTGTGCCGCTCCACTCCTTCTCCAGTAGCCGTGCCTCCAGCTCGATGGCGCGGTGGTAGCTGAGGGCATAGCCTACCACCGGATGTTTCCATCTCTCCTGCTTGCGGGTTTCGTAGAGTTTGATGGCGAGCTTACGTCCGTCGTCGGAGAGCCAGACCTGCTTGCCGGTGGTGGTGAAGTGTTCTTCGGTCCACTGGCGGCGGTTGATGGCGGCCACTAGGGGCATGTCCCACAGCAGGGTGCGAAACAGCTCCATCAGGTCCAGGGCCAGGGGGTAGGCGGCGCTGCGTGGGGTGTGGAAGAAGCCGAAGGCGGGGTCGAGGCCCACGGCGATAAGGGCGGCCATCACGTCCTTGTAGAGCAGGGCGTAGCCGAAACTCAGCGCGGCGTTGAAGCGGTCGAGGGGCGGTCGGCGGTTGCGGCCGTCGAACTGCATATGGGCCTGTTCGGGGTCGAGTAGCCGGGGCAGCGCGCCGAAGTAGTGGCGGCCGGCCATCCCTTCGTGGCCGCGGATGGCGTCCCCCCCTCCGCAGCCTCCAGCCCACGCAGTTCGCCCCGCATGGCGTCGAGGTGGGAATCGATCTCCTCCCGCACCCCGCGGGTGCGGCCGGCACGGAGCAGGAAGTGGAGCTGGTTTTCGATCTTGGTGTGGGCCAGCCGTCGCGCCAGGCCGAGACAGAGGGCGGGGTCCCCCAGTCCCAGGAACTGGCGGTGGCGGCGCTGCACCCCGCCAGGCGGGACCACGCCGCCAGCGTAGCTGCCGCCGCCGGTGACCCAGTGGATGCCAATGTCGTTGGCCAGACAGTAGTGGATGGTTTGGCTGCTGATCTGCGCCGCGCCGTGGAGCACGATGGCGGCGACATCGTGGCTGGGGAAGAGCCGCGCCACGCCCTCCCTGGGCGTGACCTTGATCTCCTCGCCGTGCTTGCCTACGTGCATGCCGGGGTCGGTGACGTGCAGCACCCGACGTTCATCTATCTCGGGGAAGAGCCGCACCAGCGGGCCGTCGCTTTTTTCAGGCTCGCCTTCGGTCACGGCAGCGAGGCGCTCCTCCTCAGGCAGGCAAACCGGGGCCAGGGAGCAGCGGGCGCAGAGATTTTCGTTTAGAGCCACCGGCGGGCGCAGCACCGATCCCGCGAGCTCATGGGCGCGGTCGATAGCGCTGCGCAGCCCCTCCAGCGCGACCTCGTCGATGGGAACGCGCACCGTCTTGTTGTTGGCGTGGTAGCGGATGCGCCCTTCGGGGATGGGGCGGTCGAGGTGCTCCGCCAGGAGGGCGGCATAGGCGGTGATCTGGAGACGGTCCGACTCCCACGCATCGTCCCCCTTCGAACGGCCGCGTTTGTGCTCAAACGGGACCGGGTGGCCGTCGCGGTAACGGAAATAGTCGAGCTTGCCCTTCAGGCCCCAGCGCTCGCTCTCCAGGGTGATATTCACCAGCTCGCCGCCGTCCTTCGGCAACTCGGACTCGTGAAGGGTGCGGCCGGCGTAGACGCGGTGATCGGCGACGCGAATCTCTTCGACCTCTTCCAGGTAGAACAGCCGCTCGCAATAGGCCAAGGCATGCAAGGCCATGATGCGGAGCAGGGATTGGTTCGTTACGGTATCGGTATCGGACATAGGATGCCTCCGGCGGTGGACGTTCCAAGGATGGATGACGGGCCGTAATGGCCCAACACCCTGGGGCATCGGGGATGGGTGGGCGCCATGCCGCAACGGCTTGCCAGGCCCGCGAGCGTCCATACAGTGGCTATATTAAGCTAATCTCAATCAGGGTGGATAACCCCGAGGTGCTTCATGAATATTCGCGCTGGCCCCGCTCGACCGCCATCAGTTTTCGCGCACTCCCCGCCCACCGGGCGTTGCTTGATCAGGCGGTGACGTTATCTGGATGCTGGGGGTTAGGGTAGGGCGGATACCCGAAGGGCGATTTGCCTTGATCGGCCGTCCTGTTGGCGGAACCCCGGCCGGTTCTGCGCACTACCCGCGATATGAAGAGATGGCATCTCCATTCCATGTCAGTAGCCCACCGCGACCCAGCTCCATTCCGGTGGCTCGCCTCTCGCTTTTGATTCCACCCGAAACAACCCGCTCTCGGTGCGCGCCATGTCGGCGCGATCAATGCGCAGGGTGAGGCGCATCGCTCCCTCGGTGAGATCGTTCATTGCGGTCCCCTGCTCTAACGGGGCGAGCCAGCGGGCCTCGACCGTCTCATCGGCCGGCCCGATGCGATCCGGAAGGAAGTTGTTGTCCCCGAGGAAGGGCAGCCCGTAGCGCGGTCGCTTGCCATGCAGGCCGGCGAGGATATCGGCCTCTAACGCTACGTCACCGCGCAGGGCGAGCAGGGCATCCAGCCGGTGCAATACCACGCGGCGCGCCGGGGTGATGTTGTACTTGTTGCCCCGGGCAAGCTCCTCGCGCTCCTTGCCCGAATTGCCTACCGGATAGTTGTGCAACTGCTGGTAGAGGGTCTGTAACGTGGGCAGCGCGCCGCACACCCCTAAGGCTAGATCGAAGCGCGGTAGGCCAGCGGCGATGAGGGTCATCGCCGATTTCCCGTCGTCCGGGGCGCGCATCTCCCGCCCCGCCAGGTTGAGCAGTAGCCCGTAGGCCGCCGAGTAGGTAATGAAGGGGGCGCTGGGGCGAAAGCTGCCCGCCGCGAAGTTGCGGAAGGTGGCGAAGGGTGCCTGTACCCGAAGACGCAGCATGGCGGCGCGCCTCAGAGTTGCTGGGCGACGGTTTCGAGCAGCCGCTGCGGGTTGCGGTCGAGGGTGACGCCCTTGTCCGCCAGCGCCTTCCGGGTGGCCTCGTCCATCTCCTTGATCAGCTTTCCGCCGAGGAAGAACTCCGCGCCCGGATAGTCGCCCGCGAGCAACCCCTCTACCACCTCGGGGAGTTGGTGTTTGCCCTCCTTGATCGAGAACCCGTAGGTGTCGAAGCCCGCCACCAGTTGCGGGGTAAGGCGCAGCACCAGACTGGCCGGGGCCATCTCGAAGTAGCTGCGGGCGTGGTTGCCGGCCACGCCGTTCAGCTCGCCAATGGCCTTGAGCAGGTCGCGGGTCCAGTCCAGGTGAGGGGCGCAGTCGCCGAGGTTAAGGGCAAAGGGGTATTGGAAGGCGGTGACGGCGGTCTCGCGCAGCAACAGGTTAGAACTGGTGTCGTTGGTGTGGGCCTTGATCCCCTTGTCGGTTGCGTCCAGCGGCGATTGCGTGAACACCGTGTCGTGGCGGTATGGCTCCACCGCCAGCGCCATGTTCATACGCAGGATGGAGTCGCGCTTGAAGGTGAAGGCGTCCGGGTTGCGCCCCTTGGTCTTCAACTCTTTCTTGATCTTCTCGCGATCCTTGCCATTAGCCGCCACCATCCAGCCCATGAAGAAGTCGTCGGCAAAGCGGCCATCGTCGGGGTAGTCCTTGAAGCGCACGGCCAACTGCTCTTCGTCGTCCAGACGTTCGCGGTTGCAGGGCAGGCCGAGGGCGGCGAGGGTCTCGCGCAGGGCGTTGCGCATCGCCTCGGGGCTGATGATGGCGTGCTCGAAGCGGCCGATGGTGATCTTTTGGATGACGGCGCGGTTCTCGGCGGATTCGCCGCGATAGTTGGCGCTAGGGGCGGTGTAGGTGAGGGCTGTACCAAACAGGTTCTTGGTTGCGTTCATGGTGATGGCTCCTTGGAAACGTGCGTTCAATTCGATTCAGCGGATTCGTCGGCGTTGCCGCCCGGCATCCACGAATGGGCCGAGAGGGCGAGCATGGAGAGGTCTTTGATGAGGTCCGGGTCCTCGATAAGGGCTTGGGAGAGTGCGATGAAATCCTCTTGGCGGCCGAAGAACTGGGGGACCGAGCAGATGGTGCCGGTGAAGTAGGCGACGAATTCGCGGTCGTTGCGCCCGCGCATGGCAAGGAAGGCGTCTTTGGTCACTTTCTCCACCGCATCGCGAAGATCTTTGGGGTAGTGGACCTTGCCATCCTCGCCCTTGGTGAAGTCGCGCCGGCGTTTGCCGCTGCGCTCCTGGGCGCGGTGCTCCACATAGGCGCCGATGAGTTGATAGACGCGGGCGACCAGCGCCTCAGCCAGGGGTTTGGGCTTGGTTTGACTCATAGCAATATTCTCCTGTGCCTTGAGGTCTTGGATTTGGGCAATAAATCGGTGGCGCGCAACGGTGCCGAAGAAGGCGAAACGCGGTGTCTTGGCGGAGTGGATAAAGAACTCCACCGGCTGCAAGGCGAGCAGGTTTGCCGCGCCCTGGTGCCAGGGCCGATCCGCCAGCAGGTTGCCCAGAGTGAGGTGTTTGAATAGCGGGTTGCCGTGGCGCTGGCGGGCATCCTCATAACGCCGCAGCAGGGCGCGGTCGGCGCGGATGCGTCCCTGGCCATGCATCCGGATGTTGTTGCCCTGCTTCTCCTGGTGGAACCACTCCACCCCGCTGATAGAAAGCGATAAGCCGGAGTGCTGGCCGGCGCGGCAGTGGGCGAGCTCGTAGAGGAACTCCAGGCCGCCCTCCTGCGGCACGTCGATCACCGCCTGTTCGGGGCGGTAGCCGGCCACCTTATCGGTGCGCGACCGCCAGAACGCTTCGATATTGTCAAGGAACTCTTCCAGATCGCTGACCTCCGGGATAGCCAGCAGATAGCCCTGATCGGTCATGCGCCGATTCTTCGCGTCAATAGTGCGTGGGGCGTAGATCGGCGTGACCAGTTGCCAGAATTGAAGAAGAAAATTGATCTCCACCCTGCCCTGAAAACTCACCTTCTCCGCGTTGACCGCCTGAGCGCCGACGAAGAGCGACCCGGCCACCGAATCGACGATCAGCTTGTTCTTGGCGCGCCCCTTGGCGGCCTTGAGCAGGGCTCCCCAGGTGCTGGAAGGCAGGGCGATGGGTTGGCCGTTGGCGTGGGCCTCGTAGTCGCCCCGCGTGGCGGGCTGGGCGCGCAGCACGGCCCAGAGCATGTCTTGCCAGAGCTTGAGCCAGCGGCTTTCCGCGCCGCCTTTAAGAAGATGAATGAAGAAGGGGCCGGCGGGCCGGAAGTCATCATAGACAAAACGCTTTTCCATCTTGCCCGAGTCGTCGTTCTTGGCCGGGACCTCGGCGACTCGCTTGGGCTCCTTGCCCCGCCACTTCGAAGGGGAGAAGACCTCGCGCCAGGAAGCGGCATAGAGATCATCGAAGGTTGCTTGCAGCGATTCGGGGCCGATGACGATTTCCGCCGCATCGGGGGCGACTTCCGCGACCTCGATGGCGTGCTTAACGCCCCGCGATTGCAGGCTCCGCGCATGGAACACCAGCCCCGCCAGCCCCGCCTTGTGCTGTGCCGATGGTAGCTCGTGGAGCCGGTAGCGCAGCCGCAGGCGGCCATCGGCTTCATTGCTGATTTCTGGATTCATTGCCCTCCTCCTTGGTCGGTCGATCGGGGATGTTTGAGCAGGCCCAGCTTGGGGTCGTAGTGGCTTGCTGGAGCGAGTTTGAGATAGCGCGGCAGGCGGTCATCGGGTTTGGCGAGGCTGCGCGGCGCGGGCAGGATGAAACCATCGGTGGGTTCATGCCGGCGCAGGGCGGCGAGAAAGGCGTCGATCGCATCATCCAGGACCGCCGGAGCGGAGCGGTCGTCGCCATCGCGCAGCTCGTCGCAGTGGGCGTCGGAGGACCAGGGGCCGTCGTCGATAAAAGCAGCCCAGCGGTTCGATTCGCGCCCCTGGCTTTGGGTAATGCGTTGCAACAAGGCTTCGAGCCGCGCCTGGGATACTGGCTGACCGTAGATCTCGGCGACGAAGATCGGAACCGAGGCCATCTCGTCGGGCTTGTAGGGAAGCCCGCTTTCGCCGGGGTAGAGAAGCACCTGTCCGGGGGTGTTGGCCCCTGGCCGGGCGTGGCGGTTGCAGCGGCCCATGCGCTGGATCAGCGACGAAATTGGTGCGTACTCGCTCACCAGCAGGCGGGCGTCCAGGTCCAGGCTCATTTCGCAGATCTGGGTGGTGATGGCGAGGCGGCCTTTGGCCTCCTTCCCCTGAAAGGCGGCGATCACCTCATTGTGGCGCTGTTTGCGGTCGTCCAGGGTGAAGCGGCTGTGGTAGCAGATGGGATCAAGGTCGTGCAGCCGCTGGGCCAGGGCCTGGGCGAGGTCCACGGTGTTGACCACCCACAGCAGGTTGCCCCCCTCCGCCAGGGCGGCGCGCACCGCTGTTTCGGCCTCCTTGTCATCGGCGATGGCCTTGACCTCGTAACGCTCCAGTTCGGCATTGGCGGTTAGGTCGGCCTGATCCGCGCCGGTATAGAGGTGCAGCCCCTCGGCCTCCAGCAGTTGCCGCCGCCCCTCGGGCAGGCTCGCGGTCATCGCCAGCACCGGCAGGTCGAAGTGCTGGAGGAACTTCAGAAAGGCGTCGAACAGCCCGACATCGAAGCTGTGCACCTCATCGAAGACCACCACGGCATCGGCCAGTACCGGCAGCAGGCAGAGCCCCTTGTAGCACTGCTGCATGAAGGCGAGGAACTGATCGACCGTGGCGCTGAATAGGCGCTTGTTCCAATAGCCCAGGGCGTAAAGGCGGGCCTCGGTGAGGTAGTCCGCGCCGTTTCTTCCGTCTCCGGGGTTGCTGAACATGTCGCGCAGCTCGTAGGCGGCGGTGCCGGTCAACAGGCTGGCGTCGCTCTCCGGGGCGTGGGCCACGTAGTCGCGGAACCCCTCGGTGGCAGTGGCGCGGGTGGGGTAGAGGAAGATCACCCGGCCCCTGGGTCGCTCGGCAAGCTGCGCCTGAATCCAGCGCCAGGCGGCCAGCGTCTTGCCCGCGCCGCAGGGTGCGATCATCAGGGTCCGGCTCGGCTGGGCGGCGGCTTGATTCTGAAACCCGTGGTAGTCAAAGGTACCGCCGTGGCGCGCTTCGATCTGGCGTTTGCGTGGGTCAAGGACATGGCGCTGGATGTAGTCGCCGTCGAGCCGCTGGGCCGGGTCGAAGAGCCCGGCGATCCAGCCAGGGATGTCGTACCCCTCGCGAGCGAAGCCGGAACCTGCGCTGTCGGAGGCGATGACGGCGGCCTTGAGAGCGCGCAGCAGGCGGCGGCGTGGCTCGTCCCGCTTCAGGGCAAGTTTTAGTTTGGCAAAGCGGCGGCCTAGCCGCTCGGCGTGGTCGGGGATCGATTCGCCGCCGCCTTCCAGCGACCACAGCCGGGGCAAGGCGAAGGTCGGCTCTGGCGCCCCTTGTTCAGGTGGAAGTAGATTCGGCATGCCCAGGGATGGCATCTCTTGCGAGGATCCGATGGCGCGGCGCGGATGGCCAAGCCGTTCGGCCAGCAGTTGGAAGGCGGCTTGGACCTCGGCATCGTCGCCGGGGAAGGTCAACAGGTTGCGCTCGCCCGTCTTTCTGCCCACCTCATCGGGACCGGCCTTGAGGTGGTGGCCGATCACCGCGCTCAACACCAGATCCCAATCGAGCAGCGGGATGGCTGCAAGCCACCGCTCCACCTCGGGCAGGGCGATGACCAATGCGCTCAGGTGTTCGTGGCGGATGACCTGCTCGCCCTTGCGCCGCAACGCCTGTTGAAAGCCGTCGTTGGCCTTGCCCAGGTCATGCAACGCAATGGCGGCCACGGCGTTGGTCCAGAAGGCAGACCAGTGGAACGGCTCCAGGCGGAAGAAGCGCAGCCAGTCGGCGGCCAGGGCATTGGGGCGCTCTCGGGCGCCAAAGAGGGCGATAAAGGCGTTGAGGTCATCGCGGACGTGGCCGCTCAGGCTCTTCTCGCCGCCCACCGTCGAAGACTTGGCGAGCAGCGTAGTCATTTGGCCTCCCACGGCACAAACACCCCGCACCCCAGCTTGCGCCTTCCGCCCAATCCCACCTCTTGCAGCCGGATCGACTCGTCCGCCGTCAATTCGGTGACCAGCAGGGTGTGGGCGACGACACGCTTGTCCTTCACCCGGAAGGTCCGTCGCGGCCCGCGCTGGGGCTTGCCCCGCACCCCCAGGGCGGTGAGCTGGCGGGCGATCTCTTCGTCAAAACGCACCTCGTCCTGGCCGTTCTTGGTGGTGACGAGGTGGGCGTAGAGGCTGGGGGCGGGAATGAGGACGGCGGGTTGGGGGATGCCGATGCGGAGGCGCTCGTCGCCGAGCGGGATCGCCTTGCCGGCGAGGGGTAGGAATCGGGGGAGCAGCGCTGCGGGCAGGCGGATGGAGAGCCGGGATTCCGGGGTCAGGGCGAGTAGGCCTGGGCCGATGTAGCGCCCGCGGATGTTGTGGATGGCGAGCTCTGCGCTTGCGTGCAGCCATGGGTCGTCCGGTCTTTCGAGCAGGCTGGAGAGCGCGGCGAAGAGGAGGTAGCCGTGGTCGAGCGGAATTTCGCGTCCGGTAAGGGGAAATCTGAGGTCGATCTTTGGGGTGTCCATCTGGTGTGCTCCGGGGTACAGGTCCAGGACGTCGTTGGGCTCGGTGGTTATCTTAGAGCACCTCCCCGCGGACGGCGGCGATCTAGTTAAAGGGTTGCTATTGCATCCCTATTCCCTCTGTAGCGGGCGGGGCCGCAATGTTGGCCAGATCCCCCGGCCCGCGTGGTGAGCCAGACCCGTAACAGTCTAAGTGGTGAGCAGTTAGCCCCGCTCGGTGTTGTCCTCGGCGCTGGAGCGGCACCGCCCAGCCCACCCGCTCTACAGCCGCCGCATCAATACCCCACGCTGCCGCCAGAACATCAGCGCCAATACCAGCACTGTGCCCACAAACCATATCGGCAGCAAAGCCAGGGCACCCGCCAGGCCGGCTTCGGGATTGCTTGTCTCATGGGATGCTCGCAGGGCCAGGGCGAACATCAGGCTGACGAAGCCGTAGCCCAGGTTGAAGGCCAAGCCTTTGAAGGAAATCACCGTGGCCCGGTGGCGGTTATCGACGGCGCTGTTGAGGTAGTGCGATACCACGAAGCCGACGCCGGCGATGGCGGCGGCCAGCGGCAGGGCGAACAGCACGCCCCACAGCGGGACGTTCAGAGCCACGCCCAGCAGCCCCAGGCCGGCGACGGCGGCCAGCAGCAGATAGCTGCGTAGCACCGAGCCGCCCGTCACCAGTCGGCGGGCCAGGGGCGAGACCACCACGCCGATGCCAGCCAGGCCGGCGCCGATCAGGCCATAGCTGGCTTCCGGCAGGTCGATCAGGCGGAAGTAGGCACTGCCGAAGGTCAGGAATAACCTAATGACGCTGTCGATGAGTAAACCGCCGAGGATCAGGAACAGGGCCAGCGGAGTGCGGGCGATCCAGGCACTGGCTTCCAGCACGGCTTGCCAGGCCTGTTGGGTAGTGGGCAGGACATAGCCGGGGGCATGATGGGGTTCGCGCATGCGCAGGCTGACGATCAGCACGCCGACGGCGGTGAGCAGGTTGAGGTAGATGGGGAAGCGCAGGGTGGTACCCAGGTCGAACCGCCAGGCCAGACCCAGCCACGCGGCCAGGCGGTTGAGCAGCTGCGGGTCGTAGACGGCGCTGCCCAGCAGCATGGCGAGGACCATGGCCAGCGATTGCCAGTGCATGACTTGGGCAAGCACCTTGGGCCAATCGTCGCGGCGGTCTGCGTTGGCCAGTGATTCGAAGGCCAGTGATTCATCGGCGCCGCTGGCCAGGGCCTCGGCCATGCCGCTCAGCACGCGATTGAGCAGACAGAACAGGAACAACAGCAGCCCGCCATCGCGCGGGGCCACCGCCAGCACCGCCATTTCGGCGAGCATGCAGACCCCTGCGGCAACCAGTAGGGGACGCCGGCCAAGGCGGTCGGCAAGCACGCCGAAGGGCACTTCGGCAAAGACGATGGCCAGTGCCCAGGCGAAGTTGAGCAGGGTGTATTGCGTGGCGCTGAGACCCAGATCCAGAAACAGGATGGCCAGCACCGGGTAGTAGAAGCGGGCGTTGAACAGCACCCGAAACCATACGAAGAGCCGGCAATTATGGTCGGCCAGTGTGAGCATCATGGGAGTGTCAGCATTGGGCTGCTATTGATTCGGCTTGGGAAGGTGTCAGGGTTAAAGTGGGTCAGGCTTCAAGGGGCCGTCATACCGGCGCAGAAAGGTATCCAGTTTTGCCAAGCTGGAAGGATGCCGCAACTCCAACGGACCGCCAATTGGATAAAGGCGTCCAGGGCGATGCGCAGCCAGTCCTGTTCCAGTGGGCAGGCCGGGACGGAGACCAGGGGGATATAGGGCAGTTCCTGGGTGGGGCGTTTGCCCAGCCGCACAAGGCGCACCAACCCGATCAGGCCGAACCTGGCGGTCACCCTAAAGCCAGCGGCCCAAGTATTTCGCCATCCCACTCGCTAATCCCTGGCCTTCCGCTTCCCCTGCTTACCGGCTTTCCCCTCCACCCGCTCCCGGACCCGCTCACGAATCGTTTCGCTCACCCGATCGGAGAGTTGCAGGCTGGTCAGGAGGGCGGGGATGTTCTCCTCTAGGTTGATGTTTAGGTTGATGAGACGTCCGCCCTCGATGGCCGGGTTGCGGCCGCTCAGGTGCAGGGCGAGCAGGAGCTTGCCGTCTTCGTCGTAGCTCAGGTCGCTGTCGAGCTGGTCGAACTGGAAGTCATCGAGGGCCTGCACCACCAGTTGCAGGGCGGGATTGGCGGCGCCGTAGGTGCGCAGGCCCTCGGAGCGGAACTGGAGCTGACCGCCGGGGGCGCGGGCGAAGACCGTACCCTCCTGGATAGTTATGCCCTCGGCACCGAGGCGCACCGGCAGCCGCCCCTCCAGGGTCCCGGCGCCGCTCAGGCCCTCCGTCGGATAGGCCGCCAGTAGCGAGGCCAGCTCCACGCCCTCGAAGCGCACCGGCAGGGTTGGGCGACCCTTACCCACTGTCAGCGAGCCCGGTTCCAGCCAGACGCGCCCGCCAAAGAGCCTCGCCTCGGCCTGGCGCCAGGACAGGATGCCCGCGCCGGGCGCCTCGAGGGGCGCCTGGTACTGGCCGGCCAGGGTCAGGGGGCCCAGGGTCAGACCGGCGTTGGCCTCCGGCAGGCTCAGGCGGGGCAGGTCCAGCCGCAGCTCCCGCGCCGTCAGTACCCCGGTCAGATGCCCGGTCAGACCCCTGAAGGCGATGCGGTCCTGGATGCCCGACAGGCCGTCCAGGTCCAGGGCCAGGTCCCCGCGCCAGGGCTTGGCCACCGGGGCTGTCAGGTTCAGGGTCAACCGCGCTGCCCCGCCGTCCAGGCTCAGCAGCGTCGGCCAGTCGATGAGGACCGCCGCTAGGGGATTGCCGGTTGCAAAGGCCAGGTCCGCGCCGGGCACCTGGGCTACCAGGCCCGCTTGGGCATCCCAACTCAGCGCCAGCGGGGCGGCGAACCCGCTGGCGGCGCTCATCTCGCCCTGGAAGGCGAGCCGCTCCAGGTCGGCATCCAGGTCCCCACTGAGGGTCCAGGCCTGGGGGTGCAGGGCCGGGTGGCCGACGGACCCGGCGCTCAGCTCCACTAGCCCGCGCATCGCCAGCACTGGGCCCAGGGTCCCCCGATCCGCGGCGTCCAGGTTCCCCAGGAACAGCACATCCGCGCTCAGGTCGCTGAACTCCACCCCGGCCACCACCATCCGGGGCAACTGGGCCAGCAGTCGCCCCTTCCAGGTGTGGCCCCTCTCGGCCGGGAGCACCTCGCTCTCCAGCCGCAGGGGGCCGGCCTCCCAGCGGCAGGCGCCGGTGGGGCAGGGCAGATCCAGTTGCACCCCTTGAATATGCGTGACGCGCGTCAGCCACACCAGGTTGGCGAGGAGGGGCTGGAAGTCCGCCGGCGCCACCGGGGGTGGGAGGGGGGCCGCCGGACCCGGTCGCCAGACCACCTTCAGTTGGGCGATGTCCAGCATCTCCAGGCGGGGCTTGCCGGTCCCGAGTCCCGCCCAGGTCAGGCGCAGATCCCGGGCATCGAAACGTATCTGGTCGCCAGCGGGCAGGGTCCTGGCCAGGGCCAGGCGGTCCAGGTGCAACTCCCCGAGGGCCAGGCGCGGGTAACCCCACTCCAGCAGCTCCAGACCCGAGGCCCGCCAGGCCCAGGCCCCGCCCAAGGCGAAGGCCAGACCGAGCAGCAGGGTCAGGCCCAGCAACCAGCGGGTAATGACCCGCCCGCGCGATCGAGGCCTCATGGCTACTCCCGACGCTCAGGCGTGCTTGATGACCAGGGAGTCCAGGATGGTGGCGATGCGCCCCGCCCCGTCGAGGGCCGTCTCCAGACGGTCCAGCAGGTGGGACCAGCGCAGCAGGGGGAGGGGATGGGCGGCCTCGGCCTCTTCTTCATAAAGCTCGCCCAAGGCCACCAGCAGCAGGCTGTCGGTCTCCTCGGTGAGGTGCTCGACGGCGGCAATCTCGGCGGCGATGGTGTCCCCCCGCCGCAGCCGCTCCAGCATGCGCGCCGTCAGGGTCAGCATCTCCCCCAGGCTCCCGGCCAGGGACTGGGCCGCCGGGCGTGGTGCGGTAAAGCCGTAGAGGCTGGCCCGCGCCGCGACTGCCACCAGGGCGCGGGTGGTCTCCTCCAGGGCCAGGCTCAGGGCGTGGAGGTCGGCGCGCTCCAGGGGCAGGAGCCGCGTCAGGCCCAGCTCCCGGCCCACCTCCCGGAAGGTCAGGCGCGCCGCCTGCTCCAGGTCGCGTACCCGGCCCGCCGCTGGGGCCGAGGCCGCCGGATTCGCCAGCAGGGCCTCCAGCTCCCGGCTGGCGGCGATCAGCAGGCTGAACTGCCGTTCCAGCAGGGGGCCGAAGGGAAAGGCTGGACCCAGCAGCGAGAAGGCCATGGGCGACTCCTAGGACGCCAGGGGCGCCCGCCGCTGGCCTGCCAGCCAGCGGGCGAACTGGCCCAGGTAGAGGTAGAAGACCGGCGTTACGTAGAGGGTCAGGAGCTGGGAAAACAGCAGGCCCCCCACCACC
This sequence comes from Chromatiaceae bacterium, assembly GCA_016714645.1. Classification (NCBI taxonomy): domain Bacteria; kingdom Pseudomonadati; phylum Pseudomonadota; class Gammaproteobacteria; order Chromatiales; family Chromatiaceae; species Chromatiaceae bacterium. Next base: position 601,886 of record JADKCI010000004.1, read on the forward strand.
GCCACGCCCAGGGATTGGCGTGCCTCCCCCCCCGCCCCCCAGCCGCTGGCGATGGGCAGGGTGCCGAGCAGGGCCGCCAGGGTGGTCATCAGGATGGGCCGAAAGCGCGTCAGGCAGGCGGTATGGATGGCCGCCAGGGGCTCCAGGCCCCGGGTACGCTCCGCCTCCAGGGCGAAGTCCACCATCATGATGCCGTTCTTTTTGACGATGCCGATGAGCAGGATGATGCCCACATAGGCGTACATGTCCAACTCCAGCCCCAGCAGCTTCAGGGAAGCCAGGGCGCCGAAGGCCGCCAGGGGGAGGGCGGTGAGGATGGTCAGGGGGTGCAGGAAGCTCTCGTAGAGAATCCCTAGCACGATGTAGATGATCACCAGGGTGATGATCAGCAGAAAGCCCATGCTCGCCAGCGAGGCCTGAAAGGCCTGGGCCGTGCCCTGGAAGACGGCATGGACGCTCGCCGGCAGGGTCTCGTGGGCCAGTTGGTTGATGGACTCGATGACGGGGCCGATGGAGGCCTGGGGCTTGAGGTTGAAGGAAATGGTCGCCGAGGGCAGTTGCCCCAGGTGGTTGACGGTGCGTGGCGCCTGGGTCTCCGTCAGGCGCGCCACTGACCGCAGGGGCACCAGGGCGCCGCCCTCCGCCCGCAGGTAGAGGCGGTCCAGGGCATCCGGGGCCTCACGGTGGGCCGGGTCCAGTTCCAGGATGACGTAGTAATAGTTGGCCGCGGCATAGATGGTCGAGACCTGGCGGCGGCCATAGGCGGAGTAGAAGGCATCCTGGATCTGGAGCGGGGACAGCCCCAGGGCCGCCGCCTTGTCCCGGTCCAGGGTGATTTCAACCCGTGGCTGGCGCATCTGCAGGTCCGATTTGACGTCGATGATGGCCTCCAGTCCCCGGAGTTTGTCCTCCATGACCGCGCCATAGTGCTGCAACTCCGTCAGGTCGTCGCCTTGCAGGGCCAGCTGCCACTGGGCGCTGGTCAGACGCGAGCCGATGGTGATGAGGGGCGGGTTCACCAGGGAGACGATGAGGCCTGGAATCTGGTTCAGGGGCGGGCGCAGGCGGGCGATGATCTCATCCACGGAATGGTCCCGTTCCTCCGCCGGGGGCAGGCTCAAAAAGGCGATGCCGGTGCTGTCGCCCATGAGCCCTACGATGGAGGCGATGTTCGCCGTTCGGGCATCCGGGTCCGTCAGGAGCACCTGGTTGAGCTGCTCCTGGTGGCGCAGCATGTCGGTGAAGGAGGTGCGGTCATCGATCTGGGAGAAGATGCGGAAGAAGCCCTGATCCTGGGTCGGGATGAAGCCCTTGGGCAGGGCCTGGAACAGCAGCACCGTGCCGGCCAGGGTCGCCAGGGTCAGGATCAGCATCAGGCCCCGGTGGCGCAGGCTGAGGCTCAGGGAGCGGTCATAGCCCCGCAGCAGCCCCGCGAAGCCACTCTCGAAGACCCGCGCCAGCCGTCCGGTGGGCTTGAGCTCCGCCCCCACCAGCAGGCGGCTCGCCAGCATGGGCGTCAGGCTCAGGGACAGGAAACCCGACAGCAGGATGGCGGCGGTGATGGCTACGGCGAACTCCCGGAACAGCCGCCCCAGGATGCCTTCCATAAAGAGGATGGGGATGAAGACCGCCGCCAGGGAGATGGTCATCGACAGCACGGTGAAGCCGATCTCGCGGCTGCCGCGCAGGGCCGCCTCCAGGGCTCCCTCGCCGCTCTCCATGCGGCGGATGATGTTCTCCAGCACCACGATGGCGTCATCCACCACGAAACCGATGCTCAGGGTCAGGGCCATCAGGGACAGGGTGTTGAGGCTATATCCCAGCACCGCCATGACGATAAAGGTCGCGATCAGGGCCAGGGGGATCACCAGGCTGGGGATCAGGGTCGGTCGCCAGGCGCGGATGAAGACGAAGATCACCGCCACCACCAGCGCCAGGGTCAGACCCATGGTCAACTGCACGTCCACCACGGAGGCGCGGATGAAGTCGCTCTGGTCGTAGAGCACCTCCAGGGTCGCGGCCCCCGGCAGGGCCGCCGCCAGCCCCGGCAGCCTGGCCTTGATGGCGTCCGTCAGGCGCACGGCGTTAGCCCCAGCCTGCTTGCGTACCCGCAGGAAGACCGCGTCCTGGACCTCGCCATTCTTGATGGACCAGGCGTGGGTGAGGTCCTTCTCGACGCCATCCACCACCTCGCCCAAGTCCCCCAGGCGCACCGGGTTGCCGCCGCGATAACGCACCACTAGGTCGCGATAGGCCGCCGCGTCCAGCAGACGCCCCTCCGGGTTGAGGGTATAGGCGGTCACGTCCCCCTCCAGGGTGCCCCCGGGCAGGTTAACATTGCCCGCCCGCAAGGCCTCCGCTACCTCGTCGATGCCAATGCCCCGTTGGGCCAGGGCGTCCGGGTTCACCCGCACCCGCACCGCATACTTCTGCGGCGGAGCCAGGTCGATCTGGCCTACCCCCTCGACCATCGAGAGGCTCGCCATGATGCGGCTCTCCGCCAGATCCGACAGCTCCGTCAGGGGCAGGGTTTGCGAGGTCAGGGCCAGCATCATGACCGGCATGTCCGCCGGGTTCACCTTGACATAGGTGGGCGGATTGGGCATCTCCGGGGGCAGCACCCCCATGGCCGCCGCGATGGCGGCGCTGATGTCCTGGGCCGCCGCGTCGATGTTGCGCGACAGGGCAAACTGGACATTGATGGTGGTCGTCCCCAGGGCCGAGGTCGAGGTCATGGAGTCGATGCCGCTGATGGACGCGAACTGCTTCTCCAGGGGCAGGGCCACCGCCGCCGCCATGATCTCGGGGTTGGCGCCGGGCAGGTTGGCGGTGACGCTGATGGTGGGAAAATCGACCGATGGCAGATTGCTGATCGGCAGCCGGTGGTAGGCGATGAGGCCAAAGAGGAGCAGCGACAGCATGACCAGGGTGGTCATCACCGGCCGCCGAATGAAGAGCTCCGAGAGGTTCACCCGGTCAGGCCCTCACCGCCCCACGACCTTGAGGGGACTGGCCGGCTTGAGCTTGTTCTGCCCCTCGACCACCACGGCGTCCCCCGGATGCAGGCCGGCCAGAATCAGGGTGCGCGCCTCCAGGGTCTTGCCGGTCTTCACCGGCCTCAGCTCCGCCTTGGCATCGGCCCCGGCCAGGAAGACACAGGTCCCTTGGGGACAATTCACCACCGCCTCGCTGGGCACCAGCAGGGCGTCGGCGATCGTCCGCAATATCAGACGTACCCGAACGAACTGCCCGGGCCAGAAAAAGGCGTCCGGGTTGTCAAAGCGCGCCTTGAGTTTGATCATCCCCGTCGCCGGGTCCACGGTATTGTCGATGAAATGCACCACCCCGCCGCCCCGGGACTCACCCGAGGCCGTCACCGTCGCCGTCACCTCCAGGCGTTCCGCCTTGAGGGCCTCCAGCACCTCCGGCAAGCGTGCCTCTGGCAGGGCGAAGACGATGAGGATGGGATCGATCTGATTGACGACCACCAGCGGTGTCCGGTAGGCCTCCACAAAGGCCCCGGCGTTGGCCAGGTAGGCCCCGGCCCGGCCAGGGATGGGCGAATGGATCTGGCAATACTCCAGACTCAGCCGCGCCTGCTCCACCTCCGCCTCCTGGGCCCGGATTGCCTGCCGCAGGACCATGGCGGCGTTGGTGAACTGTTCGGCCTGGGAGCGCGATACCGTGCGTTTGGACTCCAGGGCCGCGTAGCGATCCGCCTCGTCCTGGGCATATTTCAGCTCGGCCTGGGTCCGCGCCAGTTGGGCCTCGGCGGAGCGCAGCTTGGCCTCGAAGGTGGCGGGGTCCACGGAATAGAGGAGATCCCCGGCGGCCACGGCCTGGCCCTCCTCGAAGTGACGCCTCAGGATTTGGCCGCCGACCCTTGGCAGTAGGGTGGCGGAATTGGATGCCTCCGCCCGGCCCACCTCCTCCACCGCCACGGGTACGGCCTCGGTGGCGACCTGCAGGGTGACCACGGGCACGGGGGGCGGTGGGGCCGGGGCCCGCGGTTGTTCGCAGGCCGCCAGGCCCAGGAGTGTCAGCAGGAACAGGGGGAGGGCGGTCGAATATCGCATGGGCATGGCTGGCAAATCCCGGCGCCCGGGAAGACCTTGAGCGATGATGTTAGTCCCGAGGTCGGCCCCAGTACAAGCGCCATCAGGCCGCGTGAAGCGGCTCAATGCAAGACGGGAGGGGCGAGGGTTATCGCCCCCGGGGCTTGGGTCAGTGGTGCGACCTGGTAGCGATAGTGCTTGATCTGGCGGCGGATGTTGCGCTGGATGATGACGCCGAGCACCCGCCACTCCAGGCCGGTGAGGTCGATCTCGGGATAGAGGTCATTGAGGGCGACCAGCGTCTCCCGGCCCGTCGCGTCACGGCGGTACTGGCGGAACCACCGGACGCCCTCAACCTCCACGAAGACGTGCATGCCGTCGGTGCAGCTATCCTCGGGCCGGATGACGACGATGCACTGGTCCGGAAATTCCGGCTCCATCTCGTTACCCAGAACTTGGAGGGCATAGGGCTCGCTCAGGCTGCAACCGGTGAAATCGAAGGTATCGTCCGTCATGGGGGCTATCTCGGGCTGGCGCTAAAGTCTCATTAAAAGCCAAAAGGCGGTCCGAGTTCCAGACGCGATGACATCTTGGGTCACGCCCTCGGCTATCATCACCCCTTCGGAGGCCTTGACGGGGGCCCCAAGGAGTCCAGTTGCGGAGCACCATGATCACTAATGCCACCGAACGGGTCCATAAGGACCGCCGCGATGCCCACAACCTGCGGGCCATGCTGCCCTATCTGTGGGAGTTCCGCGGCCGGGCCCTCCTGGCCCTCGCCTGTCTGGTGTTGGCGAAGGTGGCGAACGTGGGGGTGCCGCTGGTGCTGAAGGACATTGTCGATGCCTTCGCGCCGGGCCAGGCCCAGACCTTGATTCTGCCCGTCAGTCTGCTGCTGGCCTATGGCCTGCTCAAGCTTTCCGCAACCCTGTTCAATGAGTTGCGCGACATCGTCTTCGCGCGGGTCCGTTACCGGGCCATGCGCCGGCTCTCGACCCGGGTACTGGAGCATCTGCATCGGCTATCCCTGCGCTATCACCTGGAGCGTCAGAGCGGGGCCATCAGCCGGGACTTGGAGCGGGGGACGCGCTCGGTCAGTTCCATTCTCAACTATATGGCCTTCAGCATTCTGCCGGTGCTGGTGGAGTTCGGCCTGGTGGGGGCCATCCTGCTGTCCCGCTACGCACTGGCCTTTACCCTGGTGACCTTCGGCGCCGTGGCCCTCTACGCCCTCTTTACCTTCGCCGTGACCGAGTGGCGCATGGATTACCGCCATCAGATGAACCGGCTCGACTCCCAGGCCAACAGCCAGGCCTTCGACAGCCTGATCAATTATGAGACCGTCAAGTATTTCGGCAACGAGGGCCTGGAGTCGCGGCGCTATGACGGCACCCTCGATGCCTGGGAGGAGGTGGCGGTCAAGAGCCAGACCTCCATGTCCTTGCTCAACTTCGGCCAGGGCGGCATCATCGCCCTGGGCGTGACCCTGATCCTCTTGCTGGCCGCCCAAGGGGTGGTGGCGGGCGAGATGAGCATCGGTGACCTGGTGTTGGTCAACGCCCTTCTGCTGCAGATCTTCATCCCGCTGAATTTTCTGGGGATCGTCTATCGCCAGATAAAGTATGCCCTGGCGGACATGGACCTGGTGTTTAAGCTACTGGAGCGGGAGCCGGAGGTGCGGGACGCCCCCGACGCCCGCCCCCTAGTGCTGGGGCGGGGTGCGATCCGCTTCGAGGGGGTCGATTTCCATTACCAACCGGAGCGGGCCATCCTGAAGGGCCTGAGCTTCGAGATCGGCCCTGGCCAGAAGGTGGCGGTGGTGGGGCACAGCGGGGCGGGGAAATCGACCCTCTCCCGGCTCCTATTCCGCTTCTATGATGTGACGGGCGGCCGCATCCTGATTGATGGCCAGGATCTGCGTGGCTTGACCCAGGACAGCCTGCGGGCGGCCATCGGCATCGTTCCCCAGGATACGGTGCTCTTCAACGACAGCCTTTATTACAACATCGCCTACGGGCGTCCGGAGGCGACCCGGGACGAGATCGAGCGGGCGGCGGCCATGGCCCATATCCGGGACTTCATCGAGAGCCTGCCGGAGCGCTGGGACACGGTGGTGGGGGAGCGGGGGCTCAAGCTCTCCGGGGGCGAGAAGCAGCGGGTGGCCATTGCCCGGGCCATCCTCAAGCACCCGCGCATCCTGGTCTTCGACGAGGCGACCTCGTCCCTGGACAGCGCCACCGAGCAGGCCATCGGCCGGACCCTGGCCGAGGTGGCGGAGAACCATACCACCCTGGTCATTGCTCATCGCCTGTCCACGGTGGTGGATGCGGACCAGATCCTGGTGCTGGAGGCCGGGCGCCTGGTGGAGCAGGGCACCCACCGTGAGCTCCTGGCCCTGGGTGGTCGTTATGCCGGCATGTGGGAGTTGCAGCGGCGCGAGCGGGAGCAGGCCTTGGGGGCCGGGGCGGCCTGATGAGGGCTTTGGCCCCTGATCCACCGCGAAACCGGCTTCTAACCCGGTTTCCTGGCCGTCGGGTTGGGCCCGGCTCACCCCTTGCCGCGGCCGGGGCGAGGCTTGCCTTCCGCCCCTGCCTCCCCAAATAGTGCCTGATATGCTTAACTCCTCCTTCATTTCGACCCAGGCCTTGGCCTCCGAGGGGCCAGAGAGCCGGCTGGCCGCGGGGGTCTTGGGGGGGGTGGGCCTGACGGTGCCCTTGCTGGCCCTGGTCACGGGAATACTGGGCTTGGCCCTGACTTTCGCCGGGTCCCTATCAGCGCCAATGGCTTGGGTGCCACTGCCGCGTTGGCTCTGGCTGGGTTTTCCGCTGCTCTCCCTGGGGGGCCTGAGCCTGGGGGCCTGGCGGCTCCATAGCCGGCTGCTCAAGCCCTTGGCCCGTTTGGAGGAGACGGTCGCCCGCGTTTGTCAGGGGGAGCCCGGTGCCGGGGGCGCCCTCCGGGAACTGGGGCACCAGGCGGGGACCCTCGCCAACCTGACCCAGGCCATCGACAGCCTCAACGAGGAACTGACGGATCTCTACGAGGACATGGACAACCGGGTGGCCCGCCAGACCACGCGCCTGGCGCAGAAGACGGCGTCCATCAAGATTCTCTACGACGTGGCGGCGGGCATCAACGAGGCCGAGTCCCTGGATAGCCTGCTGCTGCGGTTTTTGCGTGTCCTCAAGGAAATGGTGAACGGTCGCGCGGCCACGGCCCGCCTGGTCAAGCCAGACGGCGGCCGGCGGTTGGTGGGCTCCATCGGCCTGGACGAGGCGCGGATTGGCGACCCGGCGGCGATGCCCCTGGATCTGTGCCTCTGCGGCAAGGTGCTGGCGTCTGGCGATATCCTCTGTGATAACGACCAGGGCTATTGCTCCCGGGTCTATGGCCGGCGCATGTTCCGGGGGGATGAGATCGAGGTGGTTACCATCCCCCTGGAGCATCGAGACGAACTCCTGGGGTACTACACCATTTTCGTGGATAAGCCCGGCATCGGTGGGCGCGAGGATATTCTCGAGTTGCTGTTCAGTATCGGTCATCACCTGGGCATCGCCGTGGCCAAGCACCGTTCCGACGCCGATGCCCTGCGCCTGTCGATCATGGAGGAACGCAACTCCCTGGCCAACGAACTGCACGATTCCCTGGCGCAAACCTTGGCCAGCCTGCGGCTTCAGGTTAACCTGTTCGAGGAATCCCTGGCTCAGACCCCGATTCCAGATAAGGCCCGGGTCGATCTGGAACGTCTGCGCGGTGGCCTGGACGAGGCGCACCGCGAGTTGCGCAGCCTCCTGGCGAATTTCCGGGCGCCCATGGACCGGCGCGGCCTGGTGCCGGCCCTGGAGCGGATCACCGCCGGTTTTCGCCAGGCCACCGGCCTCAAGGTCCTGTTTCAGAATAATCTCCGCGCCTTTGAATTGCCGGCCGCGGCGGAGTTACAGGTCACGCGCATCACCCAGGAGGCCCTGGCCAACATCCGCAAGCATGCCCGAGCCCAGACAGTCCGGGTGTTACTCACCACCCGCATGGAGGGCGATCAGATCCTCTTGATCGAGGATGACGGCGTGGGTTTTCAGCTCCCCGGGTCGGATGGGCAGACGGGAGAACACATCGGTCTCTCCATCATGCGCGAACGGGCGCGCCGCATGGGCGCCGAGTTGCGGATCGAAAGCGAACCCGAGGAGGGGACGCGGGTGGAACTACATTTCTCGCTGCCGGATCGCCGTCAGCCCCGGCCAGTGGGAGTAATCTGATGCGCGTGCTGCTGATCGATGATCATGCCCTCTTTCGTTTTGGGGTCAGCGAACTCCTGGAGCGGCGCGGCATCCAGGTGGACGCCCTGGGTGATGGCGAGGCGGGCCTGGCGCGGGTGCTGGAGCGGGCCCCGGACGTGGTCCTGCTGGATCTGCGCATGCCCCAGATGACGGGTCTTGAGGTCCTCAAGCGCCTGCGCGATGCCCATCAGACGATGCCGGTGGCCATGCTCACCACCAGCACGGATGAGCGTGACCTGATCGCCGCCCTCCAGGCGGGGGCCCAGGGCTATCTGCTCAAGGACATGGAACCGGAGGAACTGATCACGGCGCTGAAGGATATTTTGGCGGGGCGCACCGTGGTCGCCAAGGAGTTGACGGGGATCCTGGCCCGCGTGGTCCAGGGCGGGCACGAGGATCGGCGGGCGCCGGTGGCCTTCTCCGACCTGACCCCCCGCGAGCGCGAGATCCTCTGTCAACTGGCCGAGGGACGCAGCAATAAGGGTATCGCCCGCATTCTGGGCATCACGGATGGCACCGTTAAGCTCCACGTTAAGGCGATATTGCGCAAGCTGGCGGTCCATTCGCGGGTGGAGGCGGCGGTTATCGCGGTCGAGAAGGATCTGTGCGAACGATGACCGGTGAGGCCTGTGCGCCCCAGGTTGTGGTCTTTACCCGGTGGGCGGCGCTGGCCGGGCTCATTTGCGGAGCGATGACGACATGAAGCATTTCATCGAACTGGTGCGCGGCTGTCTGACCGAGGTGCGCGAGATCATGCCCTGGGACCTGGAGGAGCGGCGCGCGGCCAACCCGGAGCTGTTGATCGTGGATGTGCGCGAACCCTACGAGTTCTATGCCATGCATATCCCCGGCTCCATCAATGTCCCGCGCGGCATCCTGGAGTCCGCCTGTGAGTGGGATTACGAGGAGACGGTCCCTGAGCTGGTGCGCGGCCGCGACCGGGAGATCGTGGTTGTCTGCCGCTCCGGCTACCGCAGCATCCTCGCCAGCCATGTGATGCAGGTGCTGGGCTTCACCCAGGTGGCCTCGCTGCAGACCGGCCTGCGGGGCTGGAAAGACTACGAACAGCCCCTGGAGGATGCCCATGGCCAGGAGGTGGATCTGGAGGAGGCGGATATCTATTTCACGCCCGTCCTGCGTCCCGACCAGATGCGGCCCCCCGAGGCGGACTGAGGGCCCAGGGCGGGGACCCGCTCCCGCCAGGACCGGTCAATAGGCTAAAATCAGGCCGTTGTTACGCCACGGACCCCGAAACGGATCATCTTATGATTTCCCTACTTGATTACGGCGCGGGCAATGTCCGCAGCGTTCGCAATGCGGTGCTCAAGCTTGGCCATGAGCTGAAGGTCATCCGGACCCCCGAGGATATCCAGCAGGCCGAGTTCATCCTCTTCCCGGGCGTCGGTAGCTATGGCTCCGCCATTCAGCGGCTCCACCAGATGGGTTTCTTCGAGCCCCTGCGCGACTACCTGCGGGCGGGCCGGCCTTTTCTCGGTATCTGCATTGGCCTGCAGGCCCTGTTCGAGGGCAGCGAGGAGTCCCCGGGCGTGGCGGGGCTGGGCATCATCCCCGGTCAGGTCCGCCGTTTCGAGGCCCCGGGCCTGGCCGTGCCGCACATGGGCTGGAATGGTATCCGCCCGCGGCGTGCCGCCAGCCTGCTGGCGGGCGCCGAGGACGAGAAGCTCTATTTCGTCCATTCCTACCGCGCCGTGCCAGAGGCAGCGAACGCGGACTGGGTTTTGACGGAGACGGATTACGGTGAGAGCTTTATCAGCGCCGTGCGCCGGGGAGCCGTGGCGGCGGTCCAGTTCCATCCGGAAAAGAGTGGACCAGCGGGGTTGCGCCTGCTGGATGCCTTCCTGGGTGCCGCCGTGGGCACGGGCGCCCCTGACCCCGACGCGAGGGGCGAGGGGATTCAGCCCGCGGGGCAGCCGACGCGGCTGGCCAAGCGGGTCATCGCCTGCCTGGATGTGCGCGCCAATGATGCCGGCGACCTGGTGGTCACCAAGGGCGACCAGTACGACGTCCGCCAGGAAGGCGAGGTCCGGAATCTGGGCAAGCCGGTGGATCTGGCGCGGCGCTACTACGAGGAGGGGGCGGACGAGATCACCTTCCTCAATATCACCGCCTATCGTGACTTCCCCCTGGCCGATCAACCCATGCTGGAGGTGTTACGGCGGACCTCGGAAAACGTCTTTGTCCCTCTGACCATTGGCGGTGGCATCCGCGCCTTTACCGACGCCGAGGGCCGCTACTATTCGGCCCTGGAGGTGGCCGCGGAGTATTTCGCCTCGGGCGCCGACAAGATCTCCATTGGCAGCGATGCCGTGACGACCGTGGAGCAGGTGCTGGCCCAGGGTGGCCCCACCGGCGATAGCGCCATCGAGGTCATCGCCCATCGCTACGGTAACCAGGCTGTCGTCATCTCCATTGATCCCCGCCGGGTCTATGTAGCGGGGCCCGAGGCGGCCCCCCGCCATCGGGTTGTACCCACCACCACCCCGGGTCCCGGGGGCGAGGGCTGGTGTTGGTTCCAGTGCACCATCAAGGGCGGCCGCGAGGGGCGGGATCTGGACGCCGTGACCCTGGCCCGGGTCTGCGAGCAACTGGGCGCCGGGGAGATCCTGCTTAATTCCATCGATCGCGACGGCACCGGCGCCGGCTTTGACCTGGAGTTGATCCAGGCGGTGCGCTCGGTGGTGACTATCCCCGTCATCGCCTCCAGTGGCGCTGGCCGGGTCGAACACTTCGCCGAGGTCTTCGCCGTCACTCAGGTGGAGGCCGCCCTGGCCGCCGGCATCTTCCATCGCCGGGAGGTGCCGATCTCGGCGGTCAAGGAGCATTTGCGCCAGGAGGGCATCGAGGTGCGGCGCTAGGCCAGGTCCGGGTCCGGCGCGGGCGGGCTCGCCCTGTCCTTGGCCGGGGGGGGGGGGGGGGGGCCAGGGCGCGCGCGGGGTGGCCGTCCGGGTTCGGCGCTTCACGGCTGGCGCCCGGATGCTCTATGATTCGAATAACGTCCCCCCAAGCTGGAGATCGCCATGCGCCCCACCCTGCTCCTGGTTTGCGCCCTGACCATTTTACTGGCGGCCTGTGGGTCGAGTTCCCGGCAAGATACCGCCGGCGGTTCCTCGGCGGGGGCCTATGCGCGCTCGGCATCCGGTGATGGACGGTTGCGGGGCGACTATGCCAACTATCCCGCGGCCCAGGCCTTTGTCGATCGCATGGCGGCCGAGGGTTTCGACCGGGCTCAGGTGGCGGACTGGCTGTCCCGGGCCCAGCGCCAGCAGTGGATCATCGATTTCGTTCATAAGCCCGATGCCAAACCCTCCACCCAGCCGACGGGCGCCTGGACGCGCTATCGGGCCAGGTTTCTCACCGAGGCCAATATCGCCAAGGGGGTAACCTTTTGGGGGCGTTATGAGCGGGAATTGAACCGCGCCCAGGAGAAGTATGGCGTACCACCGGAGTACGTGGTCGCCATCATCGGGGTGGAGACCAACTGGGGCGGTTACATGGGCAAGCATCGAGTCATGGATGCCCTGGCTACCCTGGCCTTTGATTTTCCGCGCCGGTCCGATTACTTCACCGGCGAACTGGCGGCTTATCTCAAGATGGCCCGCGATGAAGGCATGGACCCCTTCCAGCCGCAGGGTTCCTATGCCGGCGCCATGGGTTATGGCCAGTTCATGCCCTCCAGCTACCTCAAATGGGCGGTCGAGTTCGACGGTGATGGTCGGCGCGATCTCTGGAACCCTGTCGATGCCATCGGCAGCGTGGCCAACTATTTCGCCGTGCATGGCTGGAGGCGGGGCGAACCCGTCGCGGTCAAGGCGGACGCCAGCGGCGCCGTCGCCCTCAAGGCCGGCTTTGACACCCGCTACAGCCTGGATGTCCTGGCCCGCGATGGCATCCGCCCCCAGGGTCGCCTGCCCACGGGGGACGAGGTCAGCCTCATCCGGCTCGACGCCACCGGCGGCTACCAATTCTGGCTGGGGTTGAATAACTTTTACGTCATCACCCGCTACAACCACAGCAGCTATTACGCCATGGCCGTCCACCAATTGGCCCAGGCCCTTCGCGCCCGCCACGGCGGTACCTCGGATGCCCGCCTGTCGGGTCTGGAGGGGGTCGGGGAGCCGAGGCTCTGACCTGGCACGCCAGGCCCCTGGCGGTGTTGGCCCGGACCTGGCTCTAGGCCAGCGCCGCCTTGGTGAAGACGCAACCCCAGCCGCTTGAAACCCAGCCTGTAACCAGTCTGCGGGGCGTGGGCCCCCGGCTCGCCGAACGCTTGGCGCGGCTGGGGTTGGCGACGGTGCTGGATCTGCTGTTCCACCTGCCCCTGCGTTATCAGGATCGCTCCCGGCGGCGACCGCTGGGTTCGCTCCTGCCGGGGGAAGAGGCCATGATCGAGGGCGAGGTGGGGGAGGCCCGCATCAGCCATGGCCAGCGCCGGACCCTCAAGGTCTGGCTGGCGGACGAGTCCGGCACCCTCCAGTTGCGCTTTTTCCATTTTGGCCGCACCCAGACCGCGGCCTTCACCCCGGGGACGCGCCTGCGCTGCTTTGGCGAGGTACGGGTCGGGGTCCCCTCGCTGGAGATGATCCATCCGGAATACCAGCTCCTGACCGGCGCGGCGGAAGAGGCCCAAGAGGAGGGCCTGACCCCCATCTACCCCACGACCGAGGGGCTCCAGCAGGTCAGCCTGCGCAACCTGATCGCCCAGGCCCTGGCCTTGCTGGAGTCGGACCAGGCCGCGGGGGGGCTGGGGCCGCGGGAGCTGTTGCCCCCCGAGGTCCTGGACCCCCTGCTGCTGCCGAGCCTGGTGGCGGCCCTGCGCTTCCTGCACCATCCACCCCTGGAGGCGCTGGGGCTGGACTTGAACGAGCACCGCCACCCGGCCTTCCGACGCCTTGCCTTCGAGGAACTGGTCGCCCATCAACTGGCCCTGCGCCGCTTGCGCCGGCAGCGTCAGAGGCTGGAGGCGCCGGTGCTGGCGGGCGGTGGCGACCTGCGGGCCCGGCTGCTGGTGGCGCTGCCCTTTGGTCTGACCGGTGCCCAGCGGCGGGTGCTGGAGGAGATTTCCGCCGATCTGGCCCGGCCGCGTCCCATGTTGCGGTTGCTGCAAGGGGATGTCGGTTCGGGCAAGACGGTGGTCGCGGCCCTCGCCGCCCTGCAGGCGGTGGAGTCGGGCCGCCAGGCCGCCCTCATGGCCCCCACCGAGATGCTCTCCGAGCAGCATCGCCGCAATCTCGCGGCCTGGCTAAGCCCCCTGGGGCTGGCGCCGGCCTGGCTCGCTGGCCGCCACAAGGGCCGGGAGCGCGAAGAGCTGCTGGCGCGCATCGCCTCGGGGGAGGCGCGGGTGGTGGTGGGGACCCACGCCCTCTTTCAGGAGGATGTCGCCTTCCAGGACCTGGGCCTGGCCATCGTCGATGAGCAGCATCGCTTTGGCGTCCACCAGCGCATGCGGTTGCGCGAGAAGGGGTCGGGGGAGGGCGGGGTGCCTCATCAGCTCATCATGACCGCCACCCCCATCCCGCGCTCCCTGGCCATGACCCTCTACGCCGATCTGGACCTGTCCGTCATCGACGAGATGCCCCCGGGCCGCACTCCGGTGACGACGGTGGCCGTGCCGGACAGCCGCCGGGAGGAGGTGATGGTCCGGGTGCGCGAGGCCTGCGCCAGCGGCCGCCAGGCCTACTGGGTCTGCACCCTGATCGAGGAATCGGAGGCTCTGCAATGCCAGGCGGCCGAGGAGACGGCCCGCAGCCTGGCGGAGGCCCTGCCGGGGGTGCGCATTGGCCTCGCCCATGGCCGCCTCAAGGCGGTGGAGCGGGAGGCGGTGATGCGCCACTTTGCCGGCGGCGACCTGGATCTGCTGGTGGCTACCACGGTCATCGAGGTGGGCGTGGATGTGGCCAACGCCAGCCTCATGATCATTGAAAATCCGGAGCGCCTAGGCCTGGCCCAACTCCACCAGTTGCGGGGCCGGGTCGGCCGTGGTGCCCAGGCCAGCCATTGCCTGCTCCTCTACCACGCCCCCTTGTCGCGCCTGGCGCGGGAGCGCATCGAGCTCCTGCGGCGCAGCACCAACGGCTTTGAGATCGCCCAAAAGGACCTGGAAATGCGCGGTGCCGGCGAGGTCCTGGGTACCCGTCAGACCGGGGAGATGCAATTTCGCATCGCCAATCCGGTGGCCGACGAGTCCCTGCTGGTGGCCGCCTGTCAGGCGGCGGACCTCATCCTCGACCGGTATCGCGACCGGGTCACCCCCCTCATTGACCGCTGGCTGGGGGCCAGGGAGCATTGTGGCGGCGTCTGAGGCCCGGGTCAGGCGCTGCGATCGGCGCTGACCCTGTGTCATAATTCGCCCCCAATGCCTGGGCGAGGCGCCGCAAGCGGCGACGCCAACCCGCCCGCTATTTCCCCTTGATCACCCATCAACGACAGGACAGGTTCCAGGCCCGCCCATGACTCTGGCAGCGAATACCAGCCCCCCGAGCACACTGGACTGGCGTCAGCGCCTGCGGGCTTACGCCCTGCTGGTGCGTTTCCATCGCCCCATCGGCAGCCTCCTGCTGTTGTGGCCTGCCCTCTGGGCCCTGTGGCTGGCGGCCCAGGGCCAGCCGCCCTGGCGGGTGGTGCTCATCTTTATCGCCGGGGTCTTTCTGATGCGCTCCGCCGGCTGCGCCATCAACGACATCGCGGACCGCAACCTGGATGGCCAGGTGCTGCGCACCCGGGAGCGCCCCCTGGCGACCGGGCTCGTCAGCCCGCGCGAGGCCCTCGGCGTCTTTTGCGTCCTCGGCCTGGCGGCCTTTCTGCTCGTGCTCTTGCTGGACTGGAAAACCATCGCCCTGTCCGTGGTGGCCCTGGGGTTGGCGGTCCTTTATCCCTTCATGAAGCGCTTTACCCATTGGCCTCAGGTCTTTCTCGGCGCCGCCTTTGGCTGGGCCGTGCCCATGGCCTACACCGCTATCACCGGCCAGGTCCCGCTCCAGGGCTGGCTGGTCTTTGTTGCCGCCCTCATCTGGGCCCTGATTTATGACACCCAGTACGCCATGGTGGATCGCGAGGACGACCTCAAGGCGGGCATCAAGTCCACCGCCATCCTCTTCGGGCGCCAGGACCGGCTCCTGATCGGCCTGCTGCAACTGGTCTTTCTGGGTCTCATGGTTTACATCGGGCTGACGGCGGGACGCGGGGTCTGGTATTTTGGCGGGCTGGCGGTGGCGGCCGGTCTCTCGGCCTATCAGCAGTATCTGATGCGCGACCGGGAACTGGCGGCCTGTTTTCGGGCCTTTCTGAATAATAACTATCTGGGTCTGGCTCTGTTTCTGGGGCTCTTCCTGGATTACGCCCTATCCTGACGCTGCTAGACCCACGAACTTTCCACTGGCGGCGCGGGTCGAATCCGCATCGCTCAACCCCCTAAGCTATCAAGAGGATTACCCCCTTATGTCCTTCCGCTTCCTGTTATCACTGCTGTTCGCTTGCCTGCTCTCGGCCCCGGTCTGGGCCATCGACGAGGGCATCGAATACACGGTGCTCGCCAACCCCCAGCCGACGGAGACGGGGGACAAGATCGAGGTGCTCGAGGTCTTTATGTACTCTTGTCCCCACTGCTTCCACTTGGAACCGACCCTGGCGAAGTGGCGGGAGACCCAACCGGCCAACGTGGCCTTCCGGCGGATGCCGGCGGTATTCAGCACCAAGCCGGATCTTCAGGCCCAGGCCTTCTACGCCGCTGAATTATTGGGGGCGCAGGATAAGTTCACCCTGGCCATGTTCGATGCCATCCATGTCAAAAAGCAGAAAATCAGCGATGAAGACGTAGTGGTCGCCATCGCCGAGGGGGCGGGCATCGATGGGGCCGAGTTCCGCAAGGCCTTGAATTCCTTCGATGTCAATATGAAGGTCAACCGCGCGCGCAATGTCACCAAGAACTACGGCATTGACGGCGTCCCCGCCGTGGTCGTCAACGGCAAGTACCGCACCAGCCCCGCCCAGACGGGCAGCCGCGAGGCCCTGGTCAAGGTGATCGACCAACTCATTGCTCGCGAGACCGGTGGTTCCTGAGGGAGTCGCTTTCGCCAGGGATGGCGACTGACGTGAAAATCCGCCAGGCCTTGACGATGTGAGCCCCGGTCTTCAGTCGTAGTAGTGGGGTTTTACCTCTTCGATGACCGGGATATCGGGTGGGTTGGGGTGTAGTGCCACGACCCAGGCCGGTAACTTGGCCTGATTGGCATGGTAGAGGGTCTCGGACTCCAGGAGGATGAGGACGAGCACGGTCGCCATGATGGGCAGTATGCCCATGCCGACGATGATGGCCAGGACCGCCTCCCGCCTCAGCCCCAGATAGCTGTAGCCGATCCACCCCAACAGCACGATCGCCAGGAGCAGGCTCAGCATCAGGATGAAGATGCGGCTGCGGCGCGCGCAGACTTGCCAATGGCACATGGGGTACCAGGGGTCGCGGGTCAGCGAGCGCCGCGCGCGCCAGAGGATGTAGCCGAGGAGGGCAAAGGAGGTGAGGGGAATGATGGCCATGACCCAGGGGAAGCTGCCCGCCACGCCTCCGGCGCCGACGGCCATGAGAATGTGATTGCCGATCAGATTGGTCAAAAAGACCTCGTGGGGGATGTTGGCCCTTTTGATATCGTCGGGGCTGACCTGGAAGCGCATCTTGAATCACCGGGTTGATCGCATCCGCCTTGGAGGGCGCGCGAGGAAGGCGAAATTATACCGAAAAGCTGAGTGTTCGGTTTCCCGGGCCGGGTGGTGTCTGGCGGGGGACGCCGTGAATACATCCCTGTAGGCTTGACGACAGCATCCCTGCTGTCGACACCCCCGCCAGCCCCCACCCGACCCTCCCGCCAACTACCGGCAAGTGACTTGCTCTGGGTGCGGTAGCTTGTTGGGTGATGGGCCACTCTGGCCTTAACAACCGCAGACGGGGCAGGCGGGGTCGGCGGGTAGGCCCAGGGTGCGAAATTCCAGGGTCAGGGCATCGATGAGCAACAGGCGGCCGGCCAGGGTTCGGCCCGCGCCGGTCAGGACCTTGAGGGTTTCCGTCGCCTGGATGGCGCCAATGATGCCGACCAAAGGGGATAGGACGCCGTTGTTGGAACAGGTCTCGTCCGTCGGGCCCGCGCGGGGGTAGAGACATTGATAGCAGGGACCGCCGGGGGTGCCTGGAAAGACGGTGACCTGGCCCTCGGCGCGAATGGCGGCGCCGGAAATGAGGGGGATCTGGTGACGCTGGCAGGCGGCATTGACGGCGTAGCGAGTGGCAAAGTTATCGCAGGCATCCACCACGGCGTCCACTCCCTCCAAGAGGCCCGGCAGGCTCCCGGCATCAATCCGACCCCGGTAGCCCTCGACCTGGACTTCGGGATTGAGGGCCCCGAGGGCCTGGATAGCGGAGTCGACCTTGGCCATGCCGATCCGGTCCGTGGTGTGCAGGATTTGGCGCTGGAGATTGGACAGGTCCACTCTGTCGAAGTCCGCCACCCGCAAGTGGCCCACCCCGGCCGCGGCCAGGTAGAGGGCCACCGGCGAGCCGAGTCCGCCGAGGCCCACGATCAATATCCGCGACTGGAGCAGACGTTCCTGCCCCGCGATATCGATAGCCGGGAGATGGATCTGGCGGCTGTAGCGCAGGAGTTGCTCGTCGTTCATGGCTAGCGCTTGAACTCGGGTTTAATCGAATAAATGATTGAATTGCTGTCCAATAACATCATTTATTCCCTGTCGGGTAAGGGGCGATCTTTGCGGATTTCTCTTTGCCATGCAACAGGATCGGCAAAATGAGACAAGGCATTCCTATCTGCCATGCGCTGGAGAATCGCAGCCATACGCTGGCCTTGGTGCATTTTAGGCGTAGGTGGCACTTGTAAAGAAAGCCCTTCTTCCTGTGCAAGTTGTGCCAGTAGAGCTTGCATTAGCTGAAATTTATCGGAATGAAGTAGAGCCTAAACTTAAGGAAGTATTTTTGCTATGAATATACCATGTTTTCCCTTTCACCATTTGCATGATTTTCTTAAAGGAACAACTGCTTGCTCAAGACCGCTAACATCAAAAGTAACTTGTACTGGATTTTTCCCAAATGGCGTTACTTCTATCAATAGTTTAGTGACACCAAAGAGTGATTTTATAAATGGGATAGATTGTCCACCTGAAAAATAACCTAATGCTTCATGATCTGTACTTATAGAAAAAGATTTTGTGCTCGCTTTTTGTGAGTCTATCCTATAAATCATCGAAATATTTTGAATATTTATGAACACATCCCAGTCTACAAAAGCAGACGTAGTATTTTCAGAACATCTTATCCATAGTTTGGGGCGAACAGGCAGATTTAGTGTTCCTGGAATAGTGTCATTAGCAGCTATGTGCATATAAACATTCGTAGAATCATCTAAGCTTGATTTGTCAATGGATAAATTCCATCTGGTTTGCAATTCCCGCAAAGCTTTGTTTTGTTGCTTCTCAGCCTCATGTTTTTGGCGTTCAACTTCTGCGATTTTTTGAAAGCGATCTAGTTCATTCTGATAGCTTTTATTATCAGGTGACAACTGAAGAAGTTTTTTATAGCGTGTAAGATGACCTTGTTTATCAGTGTCAGGTAAAGCATCAAGCTCTGACAAAATGTTTTGAATTTGTGTTTCTCTTTCTGTTGCTTCGCGTGCCAACCGTTCAGCCTCTACACGTTCTGCCAAGATCTCTTGCGCTTGACTAACTAAAGAAGCAACTTCTTTATCAAAATTAGTGTACATAGCGCCTTTGTCTACTATTGCCTGATAATTTTCAGTATTCAGAAGGCTCTTTAATTCGTTTATAATTACATCGCGATGTTCTATAAACTGCTTTCTTTTTGCTTCAGAATCAGTCTGTTCCTTCAGTTCCGCTTGACGGATTTTTTGGGCACGTTCCGAGGCTTCTTGAGCTAACCGAGCCTCTTCACGTTTGGCTGAGTCTTCATGCACAGCCAATCTAAACATGACAAATCCACTAATCAGTAATACTGCAAATAACCACCTACTCCCAGGCAATTTTTCTAATTTTTCGGCTATGGGCGGCAATAAAAAAACAGAAGATAGCAGTATTAGAAGTCCACCTGTTGGAGCAATCATAATTAACAGTAGTCCAAGCAATGCGATAAAAGTCGATGCAAGCCACGGAAATACTGTAGATAATTTTTTACCAATATCCATATTTTTAAGTTTCTTGATGTTTGTTGGGTGATAGCCCGACCTTTTGCCTAAAGTGGATTAGACAGAATCTACTTTGGCCATACTAGGCAAGAATCGCTCGAGTCTCTGACCTGTCCCCTGGGCAGGACCCCGGGACTAGCCCGGTCCCCCCGCTAGTTCGTCAGATATGGGAGGGTAGTCCAGGCCCCCTAACCTGTCAAATCATAAGGAAAAGGGCACTTTCTACTGGGACCGCTAAGTGCAAATCGCCATGAATCAGGCGTCAACCCCCCTTCCGACCGCTAGAGGATGCCCCGGGCGAGGAGTCATATCTGTCGGCTCAACTGGAGCATCTCCTTACGGGCCAGGACTCATCGAACGTGGACAGCTACTGGCTGACCTGGGCCGCGGCTCAAGTCCCGGGGGCTGGCGGTTCCGGCAAGCCGCCGATGCTGTCCGAGGTGGCGGCCTGGTTGGCGCGAGCGATGCCCAGTCCCGTGCTTGGGTTCAGCGATTACCGAATCGATAGCCCAGTGTCGCGCGCGGATGTCCAGCGAGGTCGGGGCGAGTCTCCAGGTATTCGAATCCCGCCTCCGCCAACAGGGCCCGTACCCCGGCATCCTGATCGAAGCCGTGCTCCAGCGCCAGCAGGCCGCTAGGCTTTAGGCATTGCGCGGCCTGGCGCGTGATCTGGAGCAGGGCGTCCAGGCCATCGGCGCCAGAGGCCAGGGCGGAGCGGGGTTCGCGCGGCAGGTCACCCTGGCGCAGATGCGGGTCGGTCGCGGGGATATAGGGCGGGTTGGCGATGAGGGCGTCCAGGCTGGCCGGGGCCAGAGGGGCGAGCCAGTCAGACCGCAGGACCCAGGCGTTGACGGCCTCATGGCGGGCGAGATTGGCCGCCGCCACCGTGACCGCGCCCGGGCTCAAGTCCAGGGCGATGAGGGTCCAGGCCGGCCGTTCCAGGGCCAGGGCCAGGGCGATGGCGCCGCTGCCCGTGCCGGCATCTGCGATCAGCAGGGGGGCGTCCGCTGGCAAGCGTTCCAGGGCGATCTCCACCAGCAGTTCGGTCTCGGGGCGGGGGATCAGGGTGTCCGGGGTAATCCGCAACTCCTGGTTCCAGAAGGCCTGGCGGCCGCGGATATGGGCGATGGGCTCGCCGTCCAGGCGTCTGGTCACCAGGGCCTGGAAATGAACGACCTGCTCGGGGGTGGGGGTCCGCTCCGGCCAGGCGATTAGCTTGGCGCGGGTGGCGCCCGTCGCCGCCATGAGCAGCCACTCCGCCTCCAGCCTGGGTTCCGCCTGGGGCAGGGCCTTGAGGCGCGCGGTGGCCTCGCGCACCAAGGCGCCCATCGTCGGCGGGGACGGCGGCCCTGGGCGCTCAGGCATCCATCATGGCCGCCAACTGCTCGGCCTGGTATTCCTGAATCAGGGGTTCGATGACTTGGTCGAGCTGGCCGAGGAGGATCTCTTCCAGCTTGTAGAGGGTGAGGTTGATGCGGTGGTCGGTGACCCGGTTCTGGGGGTAATTGTAGGTGCGGATGCGCTCGGAGCGATCGCCGCTGCCAACCTGGAGCTTGCGGTTCTGGGCCTGTTCGCTGGCCTGGGCCTCCCGGGCTTGGGAGAGGAGCTTGGCCTGGAGCAGGGACATGGCGCGGGCGCGGTTCTTGTGTTGGGAGCGCTCATCCTGGCATTCCACCACGATCCCGCTGGGCAAGTGGGTGAGGCGTATCGCCGAATCGGTCTTGTTGACGTGCTGGCCCCCCGCCCCAGACGAGCGATAGGTATCGACGCGCAGGTCCTTGGCGTCGATATCCACCCCATCCACCGCCTCGACCTCGGGGAGGATGGCCACGGTGCAGGCGGAGGTGTGGATGCGGCCCTGGGACTCGGTCTCGGGGACGCGCTGGACGCGGTGGACGCCGGATTCGAACTTGAGGCGGGAATAGACGCCGCTGCCGCTGATGCGTACCACCACCTCCTTGAAGCCGCCGAGTTCGCCCTCGCTGGCGCTCATCTGCTCCGTCCGCCAGCCACGGATCTCGGCGTGTCTCAGGTACATGCGCAGCAGGTCTGCGGCGAAGAGGGCAGCCTCGGCGCCGCCGGTCCCGGCCCGCACCTCCAGAAAGACGTTACGCTGATCGTGGGGGTCCGGTGGGATCAGCAGACGTTGCAATTCGGGTTCCAGAGCGGCGCGCCGCTCCCGGGCCGCCTCCATCTCTTCCCGGGCCAACCCGGCCATCTCCGGATCGGTGAGCATGGCCTCGGCGTTGGCGAGGTCCTCCTCGATGGCCTGGTAGCCCTGGAAGCAGAGGGCCACGGGCTCGAGTTGGGCGTATTCCTGGCCCAGGGCACGGAACCGGGCCTGGTCCCCCTGGACCTCGGGTTCCGCCATCAGGGCGGTGATCTCGTCAAAGCGCTCGGAGAGACGCTCCAGCTTGCCCTGGATGGAGGGATTCATCAGGCCTCTCGCTTGTGATCGAGATCGAAAAGGGTGTTCGCGGCCTCCAGGAGGTCGGCCTGGCCATCCCGGCCAGCCTGCCGCAGGCGGGTGCTGGGGGCGTGCAGCAATTTGTTGGTAAGGGTGTTGGCGAGGAAGGCCAACACCTCCTCCGCGGGCTTGCCAGCCTCCAGGCGGCGGCGCGCTTGGGCGAGCACCTGGTCACGGAGACATTCGGCGTTGTGGCGGTAGCCCTGGATCAGGTCGGTGGCATCGAGCGAGCGCAGCCAGGCCAGGAATTCGCCCGCGTGGAAGTCGATGATTTCCCGCGCGGCCTGTGCGGCGGCCTGGCGTGAGCGCATGCCGTCCTCGACCACATCCTGGAGATCATCCACCGTGTAGAGGTAGACGTCGCTGAGTTCGCCTACCTCCGGCTCGATATCGCGTGGGACGGCAATATCGACCATGAACATTGGCCGGTGCTTGCGGGCCTTGAGGGCCCGCTCCACCGTGCCCTTGCCGAGCACGGGGATCGGGCTGGCGGTGGAGGAAATGATGATGTCCGCCTCGGCCAGATGGGTACCCAGCTCCGCCAGGGAGATGGCAAAACCGCCGAACTCGGCGGCCAGGGCGTGGGCCCGCTCCACCGTGCGGTTGGCGACGATGATGCGGCCGATACCCTGCTGACGCAGATGGCGCGCGGCCAGTTCGATGGTCTCCCCCGCGCCGATGAGGAGGGCGGTCTGGTTCTTGAGGTCGCTGAAGATCTGCCGCGCCAGGCTGACGGCGGCGAAGGCGACGGATACCGGGCTACTGCCGATGGCGGTGTCGGTGCGAACCTGCTTGGCGACCGCGAAGGTATGTTGAAAGAGGCGCCCCAGGAGCTTACCAGCGGTGCCATGATCGCAGGCGCTCTGGAAGGCGGTCTTGACCTGGCCCAGGATCTGGGGCTCGCCGAGGACCATGGAATCCAGACCGCTGGCCACCTCCAGCAGGTGGATCACGGCATCGAGATCCACATGGGTGAAGAGGTAGGGGGCGATACGCTCGGCCTCCAGTCCATGAAAGCGGGCGAGCCAGTCGCTGACGCTTTCCTGACGAGTCCCGGACAAGACACAATAAATCTCGGTGCGGTTGCAGGTGGACAGGATGGCGCCCTCGCTGAGGGCGGGGTCCGCAGCCAGGCTGTGCAAGGCACCGGCCAGGATATCCGGCCCAAACGCGATGCGTTCGCGGATATCCACCGGGGCGGTTTTGTGGTTGAGTCCGACGGCCAGTAGGGTCATGGTGCGTCTTGCGCTGGTAAAATCGGTACGATTCTTGGATATTGACGGCGCGGATGCAAGTCTTGCTTTAGTATTTCTCTTGATTTTGGCCAGGACGGCCTGATTTCTACCTCGTCTGGCGGGTCCAGTTTTTGTCGCGGAACCGGCGGGTTATACTGAAGTCCAACCCCTCGCTGTTCTCCCTTCGCCATCTTTCTCGTTTTTCGACACCCATGCGTTTAGCTCTCCTGCTGTCAGCCGTGCTCTGTTCGCGGGCATTCCTCTTACCCGATCGCCTTGAGGCTCGGGAGGGCCCCTTGGCCACCCATGCCGCTTCCTCCCCGGTGGCGCCGACGGCGGTCGGGACTCCGCCGGGCCTGACCAAGACGCTCGTTTATGCCGTCCTGGCCGGCCAAATCGCCGCGCAGCGTGGCGAGCACCTGGCGGCCTTCGAACACCTGTCGCGGGCGGCCCAGTTGGCCCGGGACGAGGACCTGGCCGAAAAGGCCGCGCGCTCGGCACTGGCTTCGAACCAGGACGAGGCGGTTGGGCGAGCGGTTGCCCTCTGGCTGGAGATTGCCCCCGATTCCCTCTCCGCTCATCAAATCGCAGCCTTCGTGCGCCTGCAGGACGAAGACCTGGAGGGTGCCATGTACCATCTGCGGCGGCTGGTGAACCTAACCTCGGACGAGGGGGAAAGCGGTTTTGTCCAATTGGCCCGCCTGGTCCACAAGCTGCGGCCACCGGGGCAGCGCATGGAGCTCATGGAGCAACTGACCGCGGGCGAGCCCGACAATGCCGACGCCTGGTTCGCCCGCGCCCTGGTGGCGGCGGGTTCCGAACGCCAGGACGAGGCCGTGACCGCCGCTCAACGCGCCACCGAGCTGCGGCCAGACTGGATCGAGCCCCGCCTGTTTCTGGTCCAACTGCTCAAGGATGCGGACCGTCAGGAGGAGGCCAGGGCCACCCTGGAGCGTTTCGTCGCCGAGAATCCCCGCGACCAGGGACTGCAAACCCTCTATGCCCAATTCCTGGTGGATGACAAGGAGCTGGATCGCGCCCGGGAGGTTTTTGCGGGCATGCTGGTGGAATCGCCCCGGGAGCCCGACGTGCTCTTCGCCCTGGGTATCCTGTCCCTGCAACTCGAGGATCTCGCCTCCGGACGTGACTATTTCACCCGGCTGCGCGAGACCGAGGAGCGCCGGGATGACGCCGCCTACTACCTGGGGCGGGTGGAGGAACTCGACGGCAAGCCCGAGGCCGCGGCGGCCTGGTACCTCAAGGTCCGGGGGGAGCATGCCCAGGACGCCCGCATCCGCCTGGCCCGCCTCGAGGCCAAGGGTGGCGATCTGGACAAGGCCCGCGAGCGGCTGCGGTTGATGCGCGACCAGAGTCGCAAGGATGCCGTCATGCTGTTTATGGTCGAGGCCGAGCTCTTGACCGAGATGGATCGTAAGCCTGAGGCTCTGAAGGTTTATGACGCTGCCCTGGAGGCCCATCCGGATGATCCGGAGCTCCTTTACGCCCGTGGCTTGCATGGTGCCGCCATGCAGCGTCTGGATGTGCTGGAGTCTGACCTGGGCCGCCTGCTGGAACTCGAACCCGATCATGCCGATGCCCTCAACGCCCTCGGCTATTCCCTGGCGGACATGACCGACCGCTATCAGGAGGCGCTGACTCTGATTCAGCGGGCCCTGGCCCTCAAACCCGATGAGGGGGCCATCCTGGATAGCCTGGGCTGGGTTCATTACCGCCTCGGCAATCTGGAGCAGGCCCTGGACTACCTGCGCCAGGCCAGCGCCAGGATTCCGGATGATCCCGAGGTCGCGGCTCACTTGGGCGAGGTGCTCTTTGCCTTGGGCCGGCACGATGAAGCCTGGCAGATATGGGAGAAGGGGCTGGCGAAGGCCCCGGAACACGCCTATTTGCTCAGGGTTGTTGGCCGTCATCGTGTTAGCCACAATGGCGTCAAGCCTTGACGGGCGCCCCCTGGCCGGCGCCGGCTAAGCTCAACCTCACTCTGCGGGTGCTGGGCCGACGCGAGGATGGCTATCATCGCCTCCAGACCCTGTTTCAATTCATCGACTATGGCGATTGGCTCTCGTTCGCCCCCCGCGCCGATGGCCAGATTCAGCTTTTGACGGAGATCCCGGGTGTCCCTGCGGCATCTGATCTCTGCGTCCGCGCCGCCCACCGGCTCCAGGCCGCCTCTGAATGCCAACTGGGTGTCGATCTGAGCATCGACAAGCGGTTACCTCTGGGCGGGGGGCTGGGCGGTGGCAGTTCCGACGCCGCTACCACCCTGGTTGCCCTCAACCGGATCTGGGGCACGGGCCTGACCGAGGATGATCTGGCAGCCTTGGGCCTTGCATTGGGGGCGGATGTCCCCGTCTTTGTGCGTGGTCGGGCGGCCTGGGGCGAGGGGGTAGGGGAGCACCTGACCCCGGTGGAGGTTCCGGAACCCTGGTACCTGGTCATGGCGCCGGCTTGCGCCGTGTCCACGGCCGCGGTCTTTGCCGATCCCGAATTGACAAGAAATTCCCCGTCAATCAAAATCGCCGACTTCCTTGCCGGGGAGGACCGCAACGATTGCCTGGAACTGGTCCGTTTGCGTTACCCTGCCGTAGCCGATGCCTTGGATTGGCTTGAGACTTTTTCCCGGGGGCGGCTGACGGGCACCGGGGCCTGCGTCTTCGCCGCCTTTGGCTCCGCTGTCGAGGCCCATGCCGTTCTGAACCAGGCCCCCGCCGGTCTGAGGGGCTTTGTGGCCAAAGGGTTGAATCGCTCGCCGCTGCTGCAGCGACTGGACGCGAGCTAAATTTCTTGGGGTGTCGCCAAGTGGTAAGGCACTGGGTTTTGATCCCAGCATTCCCAGGTTCGAATCCTGGCACCCCAGCCAAGTTTTTTAACACCCATTAAGCCGGCGCCAGGGTGAAGAATCCAGAGCGACGGCTTAAGATCCTTATGTCATGGCGATGGGGGGATACTGGCCGTGCCCACCAGTCAATTGATGGTCTTTTCCGGAAATGCCAATCCGGCGCTGGCCGCGGAAATTGCGTCCTACCTGGCCCTGCCGCTCGGCAAGGCGGTGTTAGGCCAGTTTAGCGATGGCGAGGTTATGGCCGAGATCCAGGAGAACGTCCGGGGTCGCGACGTCTTCGTGGTTCAGCCGACCTCCGCGCCTACCAACGATCACCTGATGGAACTGCTGGTGATGATTGACGCCCTGCGCTGGGCCTCCGCCAAGCGCATTACGGCGGTCATCCCTTACTTTGGCTATGCGCGTCAGGATCGTCGCCCCCGCTCGGCCCGTGTGCCCATCACGGCGCGGCTGGTGGCCAAAATGCTTGCCGACGCGGGTGCCCACCGGGTTTTGACCGTGGACCTGCATGCCGATCAGATCCAGGGCTTTTTCGACATTCCCGTCGATAATGTCTATGCCTCGCCCATCCTGCTGGGCGATGTCTGGCGCCAGAAGTATCCCAATCTGCTGGTGGTCTCGCCGGACGTGGGCGGCGTGGTCCGGGCCCGTGCCCTGGCCAAGCGCCTTGACGATGCGGAGCTGGCCATCATCGATAAGCGGCGCCCCAGGCCTAACGAGGCCAAGGTCATGAACATCATTGGCGATGTCGTCGGCCATTCCTGCGTGATCATTGATGACCTGGTCGATACCGCCGGCACCTTGTGTCAGGCGGCCGCCGCTCTCAAGGACCATGGCGCGGCGCGGGTGGTGGCTTATTGCACCCATCCGGTCCTGTCGGGACGAGCGGTGGAGAATATCAACGCCTCCCGGCTTGACGAGTTGGTGGTCACTAACACCATCCCCCTGCGTCCGGAGGCCCAGGCCTGTGGACGCATCCGGCAGCTCAGCATCGGCGAACTCCTGGCCGAGACTATGCGCCGTGTCTCCAGCGAGGAATCGGTCAGTTCGCTCTTCGTCGATTGACGCCAGTCCTTTTTACCCTTCCCCTGGGAAGACGCCGTCCGGCATCTGGTCGCGGATGCCGGGCATGTTCCTTGAAAACAGCCATTTGAGTTATCCAATATGAGCGAAAAGTTTGAAGTACTCGCGGAGTCCCGTACCGATACAGGGAAGGGTGCGAGCCGCCGCCTGCGTCGCACGGGCCGCGTCCCCGCTATTGTCTACGGCGCCCACCAGGAGCCGGAGATGATCAGCGTGGGACATAACGCGATGATCCTGCAATTAGAGCATGAGGCCTTTTATTCCCGCATTCTTAGCCTAAATATCGCGGGCAATACCCAGAGCGTGGTGCTCAAGGCCTTGCAGCGTCACCCCGCCAAGCCCTTCATCCTGCATGCGGACTTCCAGCGTATTCAGGCGCACGAGAAATTGCGCATGTCGGTGCCTCTGCATTTCCTCAATGCCGCGAATTGCAAGGGCGTAAAGCTGGGTGGTGGTGTCGTGTCTCATAACATGACCGACATCGAGGTGATCTGTCTGCCCCAGTATCTGCCGGAATTCATTGGTCTCGACCTCACGGATCTCGACCTGGGCGGCATCATTCACCTTTCCGAGGTGCCCTTGCCGCCGGGGGTCGAGCTGGCCCAAGCGCCAGACCCGGACGTTCCGGTGGTTGTCATTCATAGTGGTCATGGTGGCGAGGGCGAAGAAGAGGGCGGCGAGGCCTGATCTTCTTCCACCCTGGCCTGGTTTGCGGACCGCGCATCCGCCGGTCCGCAAATTGTCGGGACCCTCGCCTCCCGGAAATATATCCCCCTATCACCTCATTTTGGCCTGGGAGTAACCCCGTATGCCCGAGACCGGCATCAGGCTCATCGTCGGTCTGGGCAATCCAAGCTCTCAGTACGAGGCCACCCGTCACAACGTAGGTTTCTGGTTCGTTGACGCCCTGGCGGCGCGTCATCAGGGCCAGTTCCGGTCGGAGATCAAATTCCACGGTCTCTTGAGCCGAGTCCCCATCGGCGGTGTTGATTTACGCCTCCTAAAACCCTCTACCTTCATGAACCGCAGTGGCCAGTCCCTGGGTGCGGTGGCGTGCTACCTGGGCATAGCCCCCGAGGCTATCCTGGTCGCGCACGATGAACTGGACCTGGCCGTGGGTACCGCGCGCCTCAAGCAAGGTGGGGGACATGCGGGCCACAACGGCCTGCGTGACATCATCAATGTCCTCGGGAGCCGCGATTTCTGGCGCTTGCGCATTGGCATCGATCATCCCGGTGATCGGGAACAGGTCGTCAATTATGTCCTTGGCCGGCCATCCCGGGACGACGAGGGGCGTATCCGGTCCGTCCTGGACGCCGCAGAATCCTG
Organism: Chromatiaceae bacterium; assembly: GCA_016714645.1. Taxonomy (NCBI): domain Bacteria; kingdom Pseudomonadati; phylum Pseudomonadota; class Gammaproteobacteria; order Chromatiales; family Chromatiaceae; species Chromatiaceae bacterium. Next base: position 630,402 of record JADKCI010000004.1, read on the forward strand.
CCTGCCCGACCTGCTCGCGGGTGAGTTCCAGAAGGCAATGCAGCGCCTGCACGCGAGCCGTTGACCGCCTATTTTGTAACAAAGGGTTGCAATTGTTGCGGCCTTCTGGAAAAGTGTCGCCAATTATTTCAGCGCTCGGTCTTCGGGGGGTAGCGGCCGGGCGATTTCTTCGAAAATTCTATATCTCGCCCGGCGGCCAGCATCGGATCGCCTCCTTTGGTCGTGGTATCGGCCTGGGTGGAGGCCGCCTGGGTATTAAATTCATTGCATCATCCATCATAGAGAACGAGAGGAGTACTCCAGAATATGAATACCAAGCTTAGGAACATCGTCGCGATGGCGTTGGTGGCCGGTGCGGTCACGCCCATGACCGTCCTGGCCTCCAATGGCTACTTCTCCTTTGGCTGGGGGACCAAGTCCAAGGCCATGGCCGGCGTTGCCGCTGCCTTGCCTCAGGATACCCTGGTCGCCGCCACCAACCCGGCGGGCATGGCCTTGATCGACACCAGCCTTGATCTGGGCGTGGCCTTCTTCAGCCCCTCGCCCCGAGGCTATGAGGCCGACAACAATTTCTCCACTAACGCGATGGGTTTCCCTACGAGCGGTTTCGTGACGCCGGGGGAATACGAAAGCAGTAGCGATTGGTTCCTGGTGCCGAGCTTCGGGTATAACCGCGTCCTCAACGACAAGATGACCCTGGGTGTCAGCGTCTTTGGCAATGGCGGCATGAATACCGATTACCGTGAACGCCCGGTCTGGGAGAACTTCGCGGGGGCCCCCAATCAGTTGGCCATCGGACCGGGCATGACGCCTCCCCCGGGTACCATTGCCGCCCCTAATGGCATGTTGTTCAGCATGGGGCCCGACGGGCGTCCTCAGCCTGTCACCAATCCTAATGCCACCCCCGCCCAGGGGAATGTCAATCCCGGTGGTATTTTTTCCGCCACCACCCCCACGGGCATCAATCTCGAACAGCTCTTCATCGAAGTTCCCTTCACCTATAAGGTCAACGGACAACATTCCCTGGGCATAGCCCCGGTCTTTGCCGTCCAGAGCTTCGAGGCTAAGGGCCTGGAGCCCTTCCGCCAGATGTCCTTGCACCCTGATGCCGTCTCGAACAATGGCAAGGATTGGTCCTACGGCTTTGGCGTTCATGTCGGCTGGGTTGGCGAGATCACCGATACCCTAACCCTCGGCGCTTCCTACCGCACCAAGCTCTGGATGACCGAGTTTGATGACTATAAGGGGCTCTTCGCGGAGAACGGCGACTTTGACATACCGGCCATGCTCAACCTGGGCCTGTCCTTCAAGGTGCGACCCGACCTGGTGCTTGCATTCGACTGGCAGCGCGTCTTCTACAATGAAATCGCGTCGGTCGGTAATACCAATAATGTCAATGTCATGCCATGCATGATGGGCGTCAAGGCTAGCTATTGTCTGGGCGGTGACGATGGTCTGGGCTTTGGCTGGGATGATATGGATGTCTTTAAGTTTGGCGCGCGCTGGGACTATAACGAAAAGTTCAGTTTTATGGGTGGTGTTAGCTATGCTACCCAGTTTGCCCCTGAGACTGAGGGTTTATTGAACGTCATGGCCCCGGCTACCATCGATTGGACTTGGACCCTGGGTGGTAGTTACCGCCACAGCGCGACGGATTCCTTCAACCTGTCTCTGGCCTACATGCCCAAGGCTACTATTGATGGGGGCTCTAACCCTAGTATTACTGGCGGCCAGACCGGCAGTCTTTATATGGAACAGAAGGATATCGAGATCAGTTGGAATCATCGCTTCTAACACCCAGCACGGCTGACTCGCAATATTGAGGCGGCGGATCGCTCAAGCGGGCCGCCGCCTTTATTTATGGAGATTCCAAAATTTCCAGGCCCAGGGGGGTTAAAGTGGACCCCATGTCCAGGACAGTTTTTACCTGAATTTAAGCTGTGGTGCACCGCTGCTCGCAGCGGGTTGGCGCTGCCCCAGTTTCGGAGCCGCCCGTAGGGTGGCGTCCGATGAAAGATAAAACAAAGATGGTTGTTGTTTCGCTGCAGGCGTCCTCAACCCCCACCTTGTCCACACGGTCGCTGGCCACATTCACGCTGTGTCCACACGGAGTCCGCTAGCGGAGCCGGGTCCTTTGGTCAAGCCGCCAGGACGGCCTGAGGGCCCTCAGCGATGGCATCAAGGGGGTCCGGCGAGGACGCCGGTGGGTCACCGAAGTGGTCTGCGATGCTCGCCCCACGCCCTTCCCCCGAGTGGTACAGGGCATCGGGGGTGCGATGGTCGAGGCCCTGGTGTGGACGCTCGCTGTGGTAGAAGGCGAAATACTCGGTCAGCCTGAGCAACAGTTCGGGCAGGGTGGCGTAGCCCTTGAGGTAGATGTCCTCGTGCTTGACGCTGCGCTAGAGACGCTCGCCGAAGATACTGTCCAGGGCCCGTCCGCGCCCATCCATGCTGATGGCGATGCCGGCGTCCAGGAGCACCCTTGAAGATCTCAGGCCGGCCATGGAGGCGTAGGGCGTCCTCAAGGCCGTCCACCCAGAACGCCGCCTCCAGGGTGTTGGACAGCCGCCAGGACCGTGGCGCCCAGCGTCGCGGCGCCAGCGCGCCCGGCACCGCCGCTCATGCCCACTACGGACGCACCCCGGCCATCATCGCGGCCCGCGCTCAGACGTTCCACGCCGCCTGCGAGGCCAACCCACTGCCTTTAAGGGCAAACCGCCGACCCCCAAGCGGCTTCCCCCAGCCGTCTGGATCGACCCGCCGGCCGCAGGCTCCTCCGACCCCCAGGAGTCTCCCGAGCAACACTAAATTTGACACCCCGGTGTCTCATTTTCATTGACACATTCCAACCGCGGGCGGACACTCGCTGGTAAATGCTGCGCGCGGCAGGAGCCTGAGGAGGCGATGGCGGTTAGCTGACCGACGCATCGTAATGCGAGAAGAACACGCTCATGGCCGCAGTGCCTCTTTTGCGTGTTCTCCAGAAGCGTTCGTTGGCTCAACGGGGCCTGTATCAAAAGTGTAGTCTATGGTCTTCCGACCCACGCCCCGTCGGTCTGAGGCGAAGCCTTACTAGATTAGGACCGAGGCAAAACCCCCACGGTCCGGTGTCCACAACAACGACATAGAGGTCCGCTCTCATGCAACCGAACGACAACAACCGCTCCGGCATCGACCGCCGCTGGTTTCTCAAGGGCTGCGCCTCGGCCGCCATTGCCGCTGGCCTGATCGGTCCCAAAGAAGCCCTCGCGGGCGGGTCCGGTGCCGCCGTTCCTCCTGGTCAATTCGGCCGAAATCTGCTGGCACCTCCGAGGAATATGAAGAGGCCGGGCACCGAGCAGTATTGGCGGGAGGTCCGCAAGGCCTTCGACCTGGGCAATGACTATATCCACATGAACACCGGCACCACCGGCTCCCAGCCCGAGTTCGTGCAGAACAATCTGGCCGTCTACAACCGGTACAAGAGCCGCGACCCCCTGAGCTGGACCAACAACCTGGCGGCGGACTTCCCTGATCTGTTCCCTGTCACCCCCTCGGCCAACGGGGCGCGCCAGACCCAGGTTGCCGCCGCCTACGGCGCCGACGCCAACGAGATCGTGCTGAGTTACAACACCACGGATGCCTGCAACCTGATCTTCTCCGGCACCCCCTGGCAGCCCGGCGACCGCATCGTCACCACCAGCTTCGAGCACCCCGGCATGGTCGGTCCCATCGCCTGGGCCCGGGACTATCACGACGTCGAGGTCGTGGTCATCTACATGCCCTCGAACTTCACGGCGGGCATCACCGTGGCGGAAGTCTTGAGCTGGTTCGAGCCGGCCCTGGCCGCGCCCCTGCCTGCCGGGGCCAAACAATACCTGGCCATCTCCGAGATCTTCTACAAGAACGGCCTGCGCCTGCCGGTGCCCGAGCTGTGCGCCCTGGCCCGCAGCTACGGGGCCTACTCCATCATCGATTCGGCCCACGGCTGGGGCATGCTGCCCATCAACTGCCATACCTATGGGGCGGACTTCATCGCCGGGGCCGGCCACAAGTGGCTGTGCGGTGGTCCCGGCACCGGCATCTGCTATGTGCGTGCCTCGGGCGCCACCGACAACCCCCTGCCGCCCTTCGCCATGGGTAGCTTCTCGGGCTACGGCAACCTGTTCGTCGCGCCCAGCCTCAACTACCAGAGCCGCACCTTCTCCCCGTCGTCCTCCACCCAGGCCAGGGGCGAGTTCAATACCCCGGCGGTCTATGCCATGACCGACTCCCTGGCCTTCTTCACCCAGATCGGGATCCAGGCCATCTATGAGCGCGGCCTGGCCCTGGGCAACTACCTCAAGGCCAAGATTGCCGACCAGTGGGGCCCGGACGCCCTGTGGGTGCAGCCGGGGGACAGCCGCTTCGCCACCGCCCTGACCTCATTCAATCCCTTCGCGGACAAGGACAACGGCGCTGCCTATGCCGCCATGCGCACCGCCATCGGCAACGTCGGCACGGCCCTGGCGGCGCAGACGCCCAAGATCTACATCCGCAATGTCACTTGGCGCGACGGACCCGGCTCCACCGCGGACGACCGCGTCGGTTTCCGCATCGCCACCCACGGCGTGTACAACAACTACGACGAGATCGACTACATGTTTGACTGCCTCGTCGAGCAGGTCAACCTTAGCACCCTAACCCAGTTGTCCTGACCTATCCACCCGCAGCGCCCCGGGCCGACGGCAAGCTGCCGCTCGCCCCGGGGTAGGGCCCAAGCGCGAGGCCCAGGCCCGATACAAAGGATGCGGATGCCGGGCAATCTCTTTAAGTTAAACCGTCATACCCGCAGGGACTGCCGGTATCCAGGGCACATGGACGTGATCGGGGCCTGCCAGCCCTGGAATCCGGGTTCCGGCATTGCCTACCGGAACGACGGGCTTCCCTTAACTTGACGGCATTGGGATGCCGGGGGGTTCCCTCCGCCAAATCCCCTGGTCACAGCCTCCAATCAGGCCCGACACCCCATCCGTTCGCCGCCAGTTCGAGCAGCGACCCCATACCCATTGTTCTCACCTAACAGCGACTCTGCCGGTACTGGTCGCCCGATGAGATTTCCTTGAGCGAGATCGCAGTTCTGCGCAGCGAGGAACTCCAACTGCTTAACGGTTTCCACGCCCTCCCCAACAACCGTCAATCCAAGCCCATGCGCCATCGCAATGGCGGCAATCACCAGCTCTCCGCTTGCCAAATCGTCCCCAACAACGCAGATGAAACCGCGATCGATCTTCAGGCTGTCAAATGGATAACGCCGCAGGTACCCAAGCGATGCATAGCCGGTACCGAAATCGTCCATCACTATCCCCACCCCCTGCGCGCTGAGCGCGCTCAGGGAGTGGTCTATGCAAGAACCACCTGCCAGCAGGACGCCTTCCGTCACCTCAGGTTGGAGGAAACGGCCGGGCACTCTGTCTCGTGCAGGACTGCTGCGACGAACCCCGAAAGCCCGGGATCGAACAACTGCCTGGACGAGATGTTCACGGATATCAGAAGATCTCTTCCGGTCAGGCGGCGCCAATCCACCAGGGTACGCACCGCCGCCTTCAGCACTGTTAGTGGCCATCTAACCCGAATTATTCATAAAAAGGAGCGATCCGCGTTTAACCATATGATATAATTAACGTTCCTCTAAGGACGGTCCGGAAGAAGCTAAACGAGGTCGCCGATGTCCGAGTCTATCCCAGAACCGTTGCGCTTTCCCCCTGTCGCCGGTCTCACGGTGCGCGGCGACTTCGATGGCGGCGCCTTGTCGTCTGACTTTGGCCCCATGCTCCTGCGTGGGGTTGATCGGCAGATCGGTCTGACCGAGCGGTTGAGCGCAGCGATCAACGATCAGCGCCACCCGTCCTATGTCACCCATCCAATGCGCGAGTTGATCGCGCAGCGGGTCTACCAGATCGCCTGTGCCTACGCAGACGGCAACGATGCCAATACGCTGCGCCATGATCCGTTGTTCAAGCTTGGGCTGGAGCGTAACCCCCTCGATGCGGCGATGGATCTGGCCAGCGCGCCGACCTTCTCGCGCTTGGAGAACGGGGTTAGCGCACGCGACCTCTACCGCATCGCCCGGGCCTTCGTCGAGACCTTCATCGCCAGCTACCCGCAGCCGCCCCAGGTGATGGTGCTCGACATGGACCACTCCGAGGATGCTACCCACGGCCAGCAGGAGTTCGCTTTCTACCATCATCACGGCAACCATTGCTACTTGCCGCTGTTTATCTTCGAGGGCCTGTCGGGGAAGTTCATCACCGCGGTGCTGCGCCCGGCAAGCGCCCCACCGGTGCAGAGAACGCGATGATCCTCAAGCGCGTGCTCAAGCGACTGCGGGCCGCCTGGCCGCAGACGCGCATCATCCTGCGCGGCGATGGGCATTTCTCAACCGGAGTTGATGGCCTTGGCGATGGCCGATCCGCTGACAGACTTCATTTTCGGCCTCGCCGGCAACCGGGTACTCACCCCGCGGGCTGAGCCGTTCATGGCCGATGCCCGCAAGCGCCATGCGCTGCGCGTGGAGAATGCCCGGCGCGCTGGCGCCAGCGCGCCAGAGCGTACCCGCACCTACCATGAGATCGACTACCGCGCTGGTTCTTGGCCCGGTGAGTTCCGCACCATCCTCAAGGCCGAAGTGATGGCCCGCGGCGACAATCCCCGCTTCGTCGTTACCTCCTTGGACCTGCCCAGTCCCGAGTGCGTCTACCGCGATCTGTACTGCGCACGCGGTCAGGACGAGAACTTCATCAAGATGATCAAGAACGATCTGGCCAGCGACCGTACTTCCGACAGCAGTTTCTTAGCCAACCAGATGCGGCGGTTCTCCTCCTGCGCCGCCTATATCCTGCACCAACCCTTCGCACCGAGGTCCTTGCCGGTACCGAGCTGGCCAACGCGCAACCCTCCACCGTGATCATCAAGCTGTTCCAGCTCGCCGTGCGCGTGGTGCCGTACAAGGACCGCGTGCGCCTGCACCTGCCCTCAAGTTGTCCAGTAAGGCATTGTTGCAGCACGTCACCGCAAAACTCTTCGCGCGCCGCCCTGGGCGGCACCCGCCTAGACGTCCGACACCACCCCGAGAAGGGGTGCTTCACCAAGCCGATCACGGCGATGCTCTCCTCGGGCAGGCCGTACCCTGCCCATCGAGCGGCAAATCTGGTAGAGCCCCATGGATGGAGCCCAGTGCTGCACGATTTTTCCACCATCCAGCGCCGTCCGAACTCCCTCGCCGCGCCCGGCGGCGTTCATATCGGGGCGCATCGACTGGGGTATTGGCGGCCGAGCGGGTTTATGAAATATCCGGGCTAAACTGATCCACCTGCGGCCAACAATTTTGACCCACCTCAGGGCAGGGTTGGGGGCCTTCCGGCCCGTAAAATCCCCGGCGATTTTACCGCTGGGGATACTGCACATTGAAAGAATGGGTCATGATTCACACGATTAAAGCCATGTATGACGGTGGGCGCGGTAGCTCCCTGCGCGCCATCGCCCAAGAGTTGGGGCTCTCGCGCAACACGGTACGCAAGTATGCGACGATGCCGGAGGAGGACATCGCCGGCTACCGAGACGAGCGCGAGCGCACCAAGCGCCTGGACGGACAGCGCGATTACATCGTTCATCTGCTGGAGACCTATCCGCGCCTGAGCGCGGTGAAGATCCTGCGCAAACTCACGGAGGCGCACGGGGAGCTGGAAGTCTCGATCCGCACGGCGCGCCGCTACGTGCGGGCGCTCAAGGAGACCGCCGTGGTCAAGCGCGAGCGGTACTATGAGCCGGTGCTGGACATGGTTCCGGGGGTGCAGTGCCAGGTGGATGGCGGGGAGCAGCGCGCGGTCCTGATCGGTGGGGCGGCGACGACGGTCTACTTCATGGTCTTCGTGCTGTCGTACTCGCGGCTACTGTACGTGGCGGCGAGCCTGCGGCCGATCGACACCGCGGCCTTGATCCGGATGCACGACGCCGCCTTCCGGTCCTTTGGCGGGTTCCCCCAGGAATGCGTCTACGACCAAACCCGTCTGGTGGTGAGCGCCGAGACCTTCCGCGAATTGGCCCTCAATGAACGCTTCGCCCGCTACGCGACTACGGTGGGCTTTCGGATTCGCGCCTGCGAAGGCTATGACCCCGAGAGCAAGGGCAAGGTGGAAGCCGGGGTTAAATACGTCAAGCAGGACGCCCTCTACGGCGAGACCTTCGCGGATTTTCCGGCCCTGGAGGTGTATGTGGCGCAGTGGCTCGACGAGACGGCCAACGTGCGCCTCCATGCCGCGACCGGGGAGGCCCCGCGTGTGCGCTTCGAGCGCGACGAGCGCACGGCCCTGGGTGCCTACTTCAGTCCCCGCGGGATCGCCGAGCTAGGGCCGGCGCCGCTCGAGACCCGCAAGGCGGACAAGACGGGGCTCATCGCCTATCGGGCGAACAAATACTCCGTCCCGCTGGCCTACCAGCGGAGCCCCGTGGGGGTCAGGGAAGCGGACGGGCAACTCCTCGTCTGCGCCCTGGACACCGGGGAAGTCGTCGCGCGCCATCCGCTGGGCGACGGCAAAGGCGAGACCTTCAAGAACACCAACCACTACCGGGACCGCGCCCAACAGATCGCCGAGTTGGAGGGAGCGATCCACGCCGCGCTGGGCGCGGCGCGGGGCCAGCGCCTATGCGCCCTGCTCAAGGCCACCTCGCCGGCCATCTACAAGGACCAACTGCGCGGTGCCGCGCGGGTCTTGGCCGCCCACCCCAGCCTCCCGGAGGTGGTCCTCGATCATGTCTGCGATCGCCCGCGCTTGACCGCCACCGGGCTGCGCGACTATGTACTCGCCTACGCCGCCCATCCCGAGCGTCTGGCGGCGCCGGGCCACGGCGCCGTCCCCGTCCCCGCAGGGCACCTCACCTTTGGCCCGCTACGCCGACATCAGCGCCGAGCCTCGCCGCGAGGGGGCCCATGAGCACCCTTGACCGACTGCTCCAGCACTACCGTGCCGTGCATTGCTACCACATGGCCACCGGCCTGCCCGACTTGCTGGCCCGCGCGGAGGCCAACGAGTTGTCCTACCTACAACTGGCCGAGGATCTGGTCGAGCTGGAGCGCCAGGGCCGCGAGCGCAACCGCCTGGCGATCAATCTGCGCAAGGCGGGGTTTCCCGCGATCAAACGCTTGGAGGAATTCGACTTCCGCCACCAGACCACGATCACCAAGCGCCAGGTCGCCCAGCTGCTCGACTTCCGCTTCCTTGACGCCCGCGCCAACGTGGTGTTTATCGGCCCGCCCGGTGTCGGCAAAACGCACCTAGCCATCGCCATCGCGCTCAAGGCCGTGGAGTCCGGCTACAAGGCGCTGTTCACCACCGCCTTAGCCCTGGCCGAAACCCTGGAGATCGCCGAACTCAAAGGCGAACTGAAGAAGAAAATCGCCAGCCTGCTCAAGTTCGATCTGCTGGTCATTGATGAACTGGGCTACCTCCCGATGAACCGACAGGGCATTTATAACTTGTTCCAATTGGTCAACGGCCTCTACGAGCAGCGCTCGGTCATCTTGACCACCAACAAGGACTTCACCTCCTGGGGTGAGTTTCTGCGCGACGAGACCGTCGCTGTGCCCATCGTGGATCGCCTGATCCACCACTCACAGGTGTTCATGCTCGGAGGTGAAAGCTATCGCCTAAAGCAAAAATTGGCTAATTGACCACGTTTTCCCCACCCAAGGGTGGGTCAAAATTATTGGCCGCTAGTGGGTCAATTCTGATGGCCGTTGACAAGCACGTGGAGACCGATCGTCACGATCAGCCCAGAGCTCTCCGCCACAGCGATGCACTCGTCCGGAGAAACGTCACCCAATGCGGCATTGTGCCAGCGCAGCAGGGCCTCCGCGCCAACGATTTCCTGCGAGCGAACAGCCATCAACGGCTGGTACAGAACGGTGAATTCTCCCCGCTCAAGGGCGCCATGGGGCTGCTCCTCCACCGCCAAGCGCCGTCAAACACGGTCGTTCAGGGCCTCGGTGAAATAGTGGTACGTGTTTCGACCCAGCTCCTTGGCCCTGTACATCGCCATATCCGCGCTGCGCAGGAGCTCAGCCGGCGTCTGACCATCTGTCGGATAAACGGCAATGCCAATGCTTGCCCGTCAGCATCAACCCCCGGTTGTCGATCCGGAAGATGCTACGAAAGCGATTCATGAGTATTTCTGTAATGCCCCGCGCATCGTGGTAGTGCCCCGATCAGCAGGATAGAATTTTCTAACATGCTGATTAATATCTATAAGCTTCGTAATTATCCTGCGGATTGGGGCACTACCCGATAGTGAACACTTCTACACCCAGCGCCATGAAGCGGCCGAACTGTTCGCCAACCGCAAACAATGGCTGATGGAAACCTTCTACCGCCAGATGCGCAAACGCCATCGGGTACTGATGGACGGCGCCGATAAGCCCGCTGGCGGCCAGTGGAACTTTGACGCGGACAACCGCAAGCCCTGGAAGGGCACGCCGCCCGAGCCGCCCGACTGGCGCCCGCGCCACGACCACCGCGCGCTGTGGGCCAGCATTCAAGCGGCCGGTGTGCAAAGCTTTGGCGAGCCCAGCGCGGACCACTTTCGCTGGCCCATCAACCGGGCCGAGGCGCTAGGGCAGCTGGATCACTTCATCACCCAGGCCCTGCCGCACTTTGGCGATTTTCAGGACGCCATGAGCCGTAAGGCCTGGCGCCTGTTCCACTCGCTGCTCTCTTTTGCGCTAAACGTGAAGATGCTCAAGCCCGCCGAAGTGGTGAACCGTGTTGAGGCCGCATGGCGCGCGGGCCGGGTAGAGTTGGCCCCGGCCGAGGGTTTTATCCGCCAGATCATCGGTTGGCGCGAGTATGTGCGCGGCATCTACTGGGCGCGGATGCCGGGCTATGATCAAAACAACTTTTTCGAGCACACCACGCCGCTGCCCGAATGGTTTTGGACCGGGCGAACCCGCATGAACTGCCTGGCCGCCGCCATCACCGGCTCACTGCGCAACGCCCATGCGCATCACATTCAGCGGTTGATGGTGATTGGCAACTTTGCCCTGCTGGCTGGCCTGGACGTCCAGGCGCTGCACCGCTGGTATCTGGGCATTTACATCGACGCCTTTGAGTGGGTGGAGCTGCCCAACACGCTGGGCATGAGCCAGTATGCCGACGGTGGCCTGCTGGGCCACCAAGCCGTATGCGAGCAGCGCCGCCTACATTGACCGCGCATGAGCGACTCCTGCAAGGGCTGCGCCTATGACAGGAAGCCGCGTCTGGGCGAGACCGCCTGCCCCTTCAATGCGCTGTACTGGGACTTTTATCGGCGCAACGCCGCCAAGCTGGAGCGTAATCCGCGCATCGGCATGGCCTATCGTCAATTGGCCAAAATGCCACCAGACGAGGTGGCCGCGCTGCAAGCCCAGGCCGCGCACACCCGCCAGCGGCTGGATATCCTCTGACTTCATCAAGCAAAGCCTTGCCCCGGATGGCCACCAGGGCTGCCCTTGCGATCCATCCGCCTTATTCCTATCTGATTACGGCCGAAGTGGGTACTGGGCGTCAATCAGCTCCAGCAACCGCAGCTCCAGTTCGTCCAAGCCGTCTCCCGGCGCCGGCCGGTAAACCCAGGAACGCGCTACCCCCGACAGCGCGCATTGCCGGCTCACCGAAACCACGTCTGCCACCGGGCACCCACCGGGCTCTATCCACTCCCGCCGGACCCTCACCGGCTGATCCCGTACTTTTTTCAGCTAGTCCCATTCCATCTTCAGTTGATCGATCTCGCTGTAGAGCCGCTCCGGTGCCCCTTTGCCATCCTCCGCCTGCTTCGGACCGCGCGTGGCCTCGAACAAGGTCCCAGACCGCGCCACGATCTCCCGCTGCCACTGCCCCACCTGGGCCGGATGCACCCCGTGCTCTTGACCGATCTCGTTGACCGTCTTGACCCCACGGATCGCCTCCAGCCCAACCTTGGCCTTGAAGGCGGCCGTGTAACTCTTACGCTTTGCTTCGCCCATTCTTACCTGCCCCTATGGGTTCGGGTGCGAACTTAAACTACTGTCCGGGTTTCGGGGTCCACTTTACTTTGCCCAGTCACCCCGTGCGGGATGCAGGGGAAGGGGTATCCCTGATTAATTGCCAATGCCGAAAGGTCGCCGCCTGGCCATATCTCTGTTGCGTTTCATCGATCAGAGTCCAGACCGTGGCCTGTTCGATTCGGAACCGCACGCCGGTCTTGGAAATCCGAACTCCTGCATAATCATCGATGTATCCGTATGCGGTCACCCCTTCCAGCAAGCGCTACCGTTCAGCTCGCAGGGGTACTTCCGTCGTGCAGTGGGATGGCATGGCTGTGAACTCTTCCCAAGGCATGGCGAAAAGGTTCAGTGCGGCCAGGTTGCCGTAGTTAAGGATGGGATCAGCGGCAGTATCGTGCGATAGCACGACAAAGGGTGCGTAAAACAACCCTTCGGCAGCGGCGATGGGGGGCAGCGCCGGGTCCAGGAGGTGACGACCGGTCAGCGCATGGTATGCTCGGCGTAACCGTTCCGCGTGATCAACCTGAAAGTGATTGGCCGGGGAGGGTATGAACATGGGGGACTCGTGGCTTGGCTGGTGTGGGACCAAGCCGGCCAAGGGGCTTGTGGGCTTTCCCGGTTGGCTTGGGGCAGGAGAACCTCCCGTGCCCACCAAGCGCCTCACGGGGGCGAAGCGGGACTGGGTAAGGATTGCCGTTGCGGCTTGGCGGTCGGGCTAGGCTTGGGGCTAGTCAAGTCGGGAGATAAGAAAAGATAAGCGGCCCGTAGGCCGCTGAAAAAAAAGAAAAAAACTATGTTAATGGTGGAGGCGGCGGGAATCGAACCCGCGTCCGCAAGTCCTCTGCCTAGAGATCTACATGCTTAGCCCTGTCTATTTTTTTTAACCTTCCAGCGCCCGAAGGGCAGGGCACTCGGTCAGCGATTCCGAATTGGGTTTTAGCGGTTCAAGTCCGGACTCCCGTCACCGCGATCCCGTGTGTTGTTACCCCTGAAACCCGCCCCCCATGGGCAGAGGACGGTCAGAGGCTCGCCGGTTTAGGCGGCGAGAGCGTAGTTGTCGTCGTTGGCAACTGTTGATTTGCGGATGGATTTACGAGGTACCCCGCACCTCGGCATGCACCCCAGGGTTCGCAACCCACGTCGAAAGCCATGTCGCCCCCAGAGTCGTTTAATTGGAGAGTATAGAGGGGGGGAAGTTCCCGGGCAATGTAAATCAGCCCGATCGCATCCTACTTCTGCTTGAAGAGACGATCCTTTTCCCGCACCCAGTCCCGGTCCTTCTCGCTGTCCCGCTTATCATGGAGCTTTTTGCCCTTAGCGAGGCCGATCTCGAGCTTGGCCCGGCCCCGCTTCCAGTACATGGCGGTGGGGACCAAGGTGTAGCCGGAGCGCTCGACCAGTCCAATCAGGCGGTGGATCTCGCTCCGTTTCAGCAGTAGTTTGCGGTTGCGCACCGGGTCCGGGTGGACGTGGGTGGAGGCGCTGGTGAGGGCGGACATGTGACAGCCCAGGAGGAAGGCCTCACCCTGGATGATGCGCACATAGCCCTCGCGTAGTTGAACACGCCCGGCTCGGGCGCTCTTCACTTCCCAGCCTTCCAGGCTGAGTCCTGCCTCGTAGCGCTGCTCGATGAAGTAGTCGTGCCCCGCCTTCTTGTTGAGGGCGATATTGGACTGAGCGATCTTGGGTTTTGCTTTGGTGGCCATGTTGGAGAGTGTAATGCATGGAGCGCCCCCGGAGAATGGCCCGAGGCGGGCGCGGCCAAGATTTTGCGATTGCTTTTAGTCGGCCAACCCGCTATCTTCTCGCGCTCTTGAAAGGCAGGAGATTCTCATGCGTCAGCCCTTGGTTGCCGGCAACTGGAAAATGAATGGATCCACCGCAAGCGTGCGCGAGCTGCTGGCGGGGGTCAAGGGTGGCCTGGCGGGGGTTGCCAAGTGCGAGGTGGCGGTTTGCCCGCCTTACATTTATTTACCTCAGGTCCAGTCGGAATTGTCTGGCACGGCCATGGCTTGGGGCGGGCAGAATTTGTCCAACCAGGTATCCGGCGCCTTCACGGGCGAGATCTCGGCCTCCATGCTGCTGGATTGTGGATGCACCTACGTCATCGTCGGTCATTCGGAGCGCCGTACCCTCTACGGTGAGGATGATGCCATGGTGGCGGCCAAGTTCGCGGTGGCGCGGGCCGCGGGCCTCAAGCCTATTCTCTGCGTGGGCGAGACCCTCGCGGAGCGTGAGCAGGGGGTAACCGAGGCGGTGATTGCCCGCCAACTGGACGCGGTTATCGAGGTGCAGGGGGTTGCGGCCCTGGCGGCCGGGGTTATCGCCTACGAACCCGTCTGGGCCATCGGCACTGGCAAAACGGCCTCGCCGGAGCAGGCGCAGGAAGTTCATGCCTTTATTCGCGGCCGGATCGCCGCCCACGATGTCGGCGTTGCGGATGGGTTGCGCATCCTTTATGGTGGCAGCATGAAACCCGACAACGCGGTCCAATTGATGGCTAAGCCCGATATCGATGGGGGTCTCATTGGCGGTGCCGCGCTGGTGGCCAATGACTTCCTGGGTATCTGCCAGGCCGCGCACGCTAGCCTGTGATTCTGAAATGCAGACCATACTGACCGTAGTACATCTCTTTCTGGCCTTGGGGCTTATTGGCCTGGTGTTGATACAGCACGGAAAGGGCGCCGATATGGGCGCGGCCTTTGGGAGTGGTGCCTCGGCTACCGTTTTTGGAGCGCGTGGTTCGGGTAATTTCCTGTCCCGGACCACCGGAATCCTGGCGGCATTGTTTTTTGTCACCAGCATGGTTCTGGCCTATTATGCGTCCCAGGTTGGAGAGCCGGTAGGGCTCATGGACAGGCTCGATCAGGTGCCGGTAGCGCCCTTGGTAAAGCCGGCCGAATTACCGGCGGTTGATCCAGTACCCGGGCCCGTAACGAGTGTGAAGGGATCTCTCGAAATCCCGCCTGTGGTGGCCCCGGTCGAGATCATTAAAGAAGTCGAGGTTGTGGTTCCTCCGGTTGCGGAGCCCCCGGCCCCTAAGGAGTAATGAAGTTTTAGCCGACGTGGTGGAATTGGTAGACACGCTATCTTGAGGGGGTAGTGGCGCAAGCCGTGCCGGTTCGAGTCCGGCCGTCGGCACCAATTTGAAGTGAGGCAGGTCGTTAAAATGACCTGCCCTTTTTTTTGCCCAGTTTGCGGGTTCCGCATCCCTTAAATCCGTAACTCACTGATTTATATTTTGAAAGGGTGGATGTTTCGGCTTGACATATGTCAAGAAGCTGCACTAGACTTCACCATCCGCGTTGTAATGACTCCGTAAGAATTCAACAGCAAGGGGAAGTGGGTGCTAGAAAACTACCTTCCAATTCTGATTTTCATGGTCATCGGCTTGCTGGTGGGTGGGGGCGCCATGGCTGCGGGCTTTTTCCTGGGGGAGCGCCGGCCCGACGCCGCTAAGAATGGTCCTTACGAATGCGGCTTTGAGGCCTTCGAAAGCGCTCGTCTCAAGTTCGATGTCCGCTACTATCTGGTCGCCATCCTCTTTATCATTTTTGACCTGGAAATCGCCTTCCTTTTCCCCTGGGCCGTCGCCCTCGAGGGCTTGGGCTTGGTTGGTTTCATGGCCATGGTGATTTTCCTCGCTATCCTCGTAGTCGGTTTCATCTATGAGTGGAAGAAGGGGGCCCTGGAATGGGAATAGCCGGCATCCTTGAGCAGGGCGTGATCACTACCACGGCCGATAAACTCATCAATTGGGCGCGTACCGGGTCCATGTGGCCTATGACCTTTGGGCTTGCCTGCTGCGCTGTTGAGATGATGCAGGCCGGTGCGGCCCGCTATGACCTCGACCGCTTCGGCATGATTTTCCGACCCAGCCCCCGTCAATCCGATGTCATGGTGGTTGCTGGCACCCTCTGCAATAAGATGGCCCCCGCTTTGCGTAAGGTCTATGACCAGATGGCGGAGCCGCGCTGGGTCATCTCCATGGGCTCCTGTGCCAATGGGGGCGGCTATTATCATTATTCCTATTCGGTGGTGCGCGGTTGTGACCGCATTGTTCCGGTGGATATATATGTCCCCGGCTGCCCGCCCACGGCCGAGGCCCTGCTTTACGGCATCCTGCAGTTGCAGAACAAAATCCGCCGTACCAACACCATAGCCCGCTGAGCAGCCACTCGTCATGTCACAACAGGAATCGAGAACCGGCGACGCGCGACAAGATGCACTCGTGGATGCGATCGACCGTCACTTCGCCGGTAGCGACTATCATCTGGAGTTCAGTCGCGGGGAGATGACGCTGGTCACCCAGGCGGAGGTTTGGTACGACCAGGCCCTGATCCTCCGCGATCACCCGGATTTTCTTTTCGCGCAACTCACGGATGTCTGTGGCGTGGATTTTGCCGCCTACGGCCAGTCCGAGTGGGAGACCGAGGCGGCCTCCAATACCGGATTCGGACGCGGTGCCGAGAGGAACGAGGCGTTTGCGGCCGATGATTCCAAACGATTCGCATCGGTCTATCATTTGCTGTCGATGAGCCATAACCGCCGGCTGCGGATTCGGGTCCAACTTGTCGGCCATCAGCCCATGGTGGACTCGGTGGTGGATATCTGGAGTGTGGCTAACTGGTTCGAGCGCGAGGCTTTCGATCTGTTTGGTATCCTCTATCGTGGTCACCCGGATCTACGTCGTATCCTTACCGACTACGGTTTTGTTGGCCATCCCTTCCGCAAGGACTTCCCGATCTTGGGCCATGTGGAGATGCGCTATGACCCAGAGCTTGCCCGCGTGGTCTATGAACCGGTCAGCATTGAGCCCCGCGTCCTGGTGGCGCGCGTAATTCGCTCCGATAGCCGCTTCGGCGACGCCTCGCTGGACCGCCCCCATGCCTGAGATTCGCAATTACACCCTGAACTTTGGGCCTCAGCATCCCGCCGCTCATGGCGTCTTGCGCCTGGTGCTGGAGATGGATGGTGAGGTTATCGTCCGGGCCGATCCCCATGTCGGGCTGCTTCATCGGGGTACCGAAAAGCTGGCGGAGACCAAGCCCTATAACCAGAGTATTGGCTACATGGATCGCCTGGACTATATGTCCATGCTCTGCAACGAGCATGGCTATGTCATGGCTATCGAGCGTTTGCTGGGTATCGAGGCGCCGATTCGCGCTCAATATATTCGAACCATGTTCGACGAGATCACCCGTCTCCTCAACCACCTGCTCTGGCTGGGGACCCATGGTCTGGACGTAGGCGCCATGACCATGTTTATTTATTGCTTCCGTGAGCGCGAAGATCTCATGGATTGTTACGAGGCGGTCTCTGGCGCGCGGATGCACGCGGGCTATTATCGGCCGGGTGGCGTCTATCGTGATCTCCCGGAACAGATGCCCCGTTATCGCGAAGAGCCCAGCAAGTGGCATAGTGCCGCGGATTTTGCCCGGCGCAACACCTCCCGCCAGGGTTCGCTGTTGGACTTCATCGAAGACTTTACCCTGCGGTTCCCGGGTTACGTCGATGAGTACGAGACCCTGCTCACCGATAACCGTATCTGGAAGCAGCGCACCGTGGGTATCGGCGTCGTCTCGCCAGAGCGTGCCCTCCAGCTTGGCTTTACGGGCCCCATGATCCGGGGCTCTGGCTTTCCCTGGGACTTGCGTAAGAAACAGCCCTATGCCGCCTACGACCTGGTGGATTTCGATATCCCGGTGGGGCAGAACGGTGACAGCTACGATCGTTACCTGGTGCGCGTCGAGGAGATGCGCCAAGCTAACCGCATCATCAAGCAGTGCGTCGAGTGGCTGCGGGCCAACCCGGGTCCGGTCATGATCGACGACCACAAGATAGCCCCACCGCCTCGCGCCGAGATGAAGGGCGATATGGAAGCCCTCATTCATCACTTCAAACTCTTTACCGAGGGCTATTGCCCGCCCGCGGGCGAGGTCTATGCCGCGGTAGAGGCCCCCAAGGGCGAGTTTGGTGTCTATCTGGTGTCGGACGGGGCCAATAAGCCCTACCGGGTCAAGATTCGCGCCCCAGGCTTTGCCCACCTATCGGCCATGGACGAGATGGCGCGTGGGCACATGCTGGCGGATGTGGTGGCCATCATTGGCACCATGGACATCGTATTTGGGGAGATTGACCGCTGATGAGCTTCAGAAGCGTACCCCTGACCGTCCCGGCCCCGCGCGTGGTTAAGGAAGGTCTCTTTGACGCCACGACTCGTGCCGCTATTGACGCTTATATCACCCGCTATCCGGAGGAGTGGAAGCAGTCGGCGGTCATGCCGGCCCTGACCCTGGTGCAGGATTGGAACGGCGGCTGGCTGTCGCGGGAACTGATGGACGACGTTGCCCGCTATTTGGATATGCCCGCCATCGCCGTCTATGAGGTGGCGACCTTTTACAACATGTATGACCTTGAGCCCACGGCCAAAAATAAGGTCTGCGTGTGCAATAGCATTTCCTGCATGTTGAACGGATCGGAAGAACTCATCGCGCACGTCGAACACCAATACGGCCTCAAACCCGGCCAGACCAGCAGCGATGGCCGCTTCACCTTCAAGGAGGTTGAGTGCCTGGGTGCCTGCCGGCATGCACCGGTGGTACTGGTGGGTCATACCTATCACGAGGGACTGACCCCCGAAGCCCTGGATAAGCTGATTGAGGGGTTGGGTTAATGGACGAGCGTCAGAACACCGTCTGCTTCCGTACCCTGCATCTGGATCAGCCCTGGACGCTGGCGGCTTATCGCAGTGTCGGCGGCTACAGCCAGTGGGAGAAAATTCTGCGGGAGCGGACGGACCCCAACGACATCATTAATGAGTTGAAACTCTCCAATCTGCGTGGGCGGGGTGGGGCGGGCTTCCCGACGGGGCTCAAGTGGAGCTTCATGCCGCGCAAGGAGCCGGGCCAGAAGTACCTGGTCTGCAACTCGGACGAGGGCGAGCCGGGCACCTGCAAGGACCGCGACATCCTGCGCTACAACCCGCACCAGTTGATCGAGGGTATGGCCATTGCGGGTTACTGCATTGGCGCCACGGTGGGCTACAACTATATCCGCGGGGAGTTTTACGAGCCGATCGCCCGCTTCGAGGCCGCCCTGAGCGAGGCTTACCAGGCGGGCCTGCTGGGACGGGACATTGCCGGGAGTGGCGTCGATTTCGATTTGTATGTTCACCTTGGCGCGGGGGCTTACATCTGCGGCGAGGAGACGGCTTTACTCGAGTCCCTGGAGGGCAAAAAGGGCCAGCCTCGTTACAAGCCCCCCTTCCCGGCCCAAGTGGGGCTCTATGGCCAGCCCACCACTATCAATAACACCGAATCCCTGGCATCGGTGCCCGTGATTCTGGAGCGGGGTGGGCGGTGGTTCCTGGAACAGGGCTTGCCCAATAATGGTGGACTCAAGCTCTTTTCCGTGACGGGGCATGTCGAGAAACCGGATAATTTCGAGGTACCTCTGGGTACCCCCTTCAAGGACCTGCTGGCCATGGCCGGTGGCGTCAAGGGCGGGCGCAAGCTCAAGGCGGTGATCCCCGGTGGCTCATCGACTCCGGTGGTGCCAGGAGATGTCATGTTGGGCGTCACCATGGACTACGACGCCATTGCCAAGGTTGGGTCCATGCTGGGTTCTGGGGCGGTTATCGTCCTCGCCGAGGGTACCGACATGGTCAAGGTCCTGTCTAATCTGTCCCATTTCTATGCCGCCGAGTCTTGCGGCCAATGCACACCTTGCCGCGAGGGCACGGGCTGGCTGGCTCGGGTGCTGCACCGCATTCTGCATGGCCAGGGTCGGCCGGAAGATCTCGAGCTCCTCGATACCGTGGCGGGCCATATCGGCGGACGTACCATCTGTGCCCTGGGGGACGCGGCGGCCATGCCGGTGCAAAGCTTCCTCAAGCATTACCGGCATGAATTCGCCCATTACATCGAACATGGCAGGGGCCTGGTTGAGGTCGCATGAAAGGGCGGCCTCCCACTGAGATAGCGCAATGACGGACAAGGTCACAATCGATATCGACGGTCGCGCCTGCGAGGCGCAACCGGGAGAAATGGTTATAGCGGTCGCTGATCGCGAGGGGATCTCTATCCCGCGCTTTTGCTACCACAAAAAGCTGTCCATTGCCGCTAACTGTCGCATGTGCCTGGTGGAGGTGGAGCAGAACGGGCGCCCCTTCCCAAAGCCAGTGCCCGCCTGTTCTACCCCCGTATGCGCCGGTCTCAAGGTTCTGACCCGCTCCCCCAAGGCCCTGGAGGCCCAGAAGGGGACCATGGAGTTCCTGCTCATCAATCACCCCCTGGATTGCCCCATTTGCGATCAGGGCGGGGAGTGCGAGTTGCAGGATGTCGCCATGGGCTATGGCCGTGACGTCTCGCGCTACATCGAGGGCAAGCGGGTCGTACAGGACGAGAATCTGGGCGCCCTCATCGCTACCGACATGACGCGCTGCATCCATTGCACCCGCTGCGTGCGGTTCGGCGCCGAGATTGCCGGTGTGCGTGAACTCGGCGCCACAGGGCGCGGCGAGTATGTCCGCATCGGTACCTTTGTCGAACACGCCATGGCCCATGAGCTGTCCGGCAACATCATCGACCTCTGCCCGGTTGGCGCCCTGACCTCCAAGCCCTATCGTTTCCAGGCCCGTGCCTGGGAGCTTAGCCAAGTCGACGGCTTGGCGCCGCATGATGGCCTGGGCTCCAACCTGCACCTGCATGTGCGCCGCAACCAGGTGATGCGAGTCCATCCGCGCGACAACGAGGCCATCAACGAGACCTGGATCTCGGACCGGGACCGCTTCAGTTACGAGGGCCTCTACACCGAGGACCGGCTGCTGTCGCCCCTGGTCAAGAAGGACGGTGCCTGGCAGGCTATTGGCTGGTCCGAGGCCTTACAACTGGCCGCCACCCAACTCAAGTCCGCTGGCAGCCAGCTTGGGGCCCTGATTTCGCCCGCCGCAACCCTGGAAGAGATGTTCCTGGCCCAAAAGCTGGTGCGCGGCCTGGGCTCCCCCGACATTGATACCCGTCTGCGTCAGCAGGACTTCCGCGGCGACGCGACCGATCCCTTGCTGCCCTGGCTGGGGTTGGCCATCGCGGATGTCGAGAAGCAGGGGGCCATTCTGCTGGTCGGGTCTGACATCCGGGCCGAAATCCCCTTGCTGGCCCACCGCATCCGCAAGGCGGCCATGGAAAACCAGGCCAGGGTCGTGACCGTCAATCCCTACGCCTTGGCCCTGACCTTCCCGGCGGAGCAATTTACCGGTACGCCCACGGCCAATCTCGGGGACCTAGCGGCTATCGCCAAGGCCCTGGGTGCCAAGGGCGGGCCTGGCAATGTTAAAGACCTCATCGCCCACGTCACACCCAATGATCGGCATCAGGCGAGCGCCCAAGCCTTGCTCCAGGCCGAATCCGGTGTGGTCCTGCTGGGCGCCCTGGCGGCGGCCCATCCCGACTATGCCCTCTTAAAGGCCTTGGCCAGCATCGTTGCCAAAGCCGCCAAGCTTAGGCTGGGATTTCTACCTGCGGCGGCCAATGCCGCAGGTGCCGCTCTGGCGGGGGCCCTGCCTCAGGTCGAGCCTGGCGCCAAGGCGGTAGCTACTCCTGGCGCCTCGATTGACACCCTGCTGGCGGAGCCCCGCAAGGCCTATCTGCTGTGGAATGTCGAACCGGGTCATGACCTGGCCGATCCGGCCCTGGCGGCCAAGGCCCTGGCCCGGGCGGATTTCGTTGTGGCCTGCGTGTCCCATCGCGGCGCCTCCGTCGAGGCGGTCGCGGACCTGATGCTGCCCATTGCCGCCTTTGCGGAGACCTCCGGGACCCTGGTCAACGCGGAACTGACCTGGCAGGCCTTCCGTGGGGTTGTCTCCCCGCCGGGCGAGGCGCGGCCGGGTTGGAAGATTCTGAGGGTGTTGGGTAATCTTCTTAATCTCGAGGGTTTTGACCAGGATAGTTCGCTCCAGGTGGCTGACGAGGTCCGCGAGGTGTGCGAGGGTGCCAGCCCGAGCAATGCCCTACGTGGGCATGTCAAGGCCAAGCCCGCGGCGCAGGCGGACCTCTGGCGCCTCGGCAACGTCCCCCTTTACCGGCTGGATACCCTGGTGCGGCGGGCCCCTGCCCTGCAACGCGTCCCGGGCGCGGGCTGTTTCTCCGTCCATCTCCATCCCGATCAGGCCACCGCCCTGGGTCTGGCGGCCGGCGATGCCGTTACCATCACCCAGGGCGAGGCCAGCGCCCGGAGCAAGGTCGCACTGAGCGAGGCCATCCCCCTAGGCTGCGCGCGCATTCCGGCGGCGGTGGCTGGCAGCGAGACCCTGGGCGTTCAGATCGGCCCCGTCGTGATCGCCAAGGAATGAGAGCGGATTGAATCATGATTGATCTCTGGAATTCCCTGCCGGAAGTCATCCGGATCCTGCTGAAGATCGTGGTGATCCTCGGGCCCCTGATGGGCCTGGTGGCCTACTACACCCTGGCGGAACGCAAAATCATCGGCTACATGCAGATCCGCATCGGCCCCAACCGGGTCGGTCCCCGCGGCCTGCTTCAGCCTATTGCCGACGCCCTCAAGCTGATGTTCAAGGAGATCATTCTGCCGACCCGGGCGGATAAGACGCTTTTCATCATCGCCCCCCTTCTGACCCTGGGCCCGGCCCTGGCGGCCTGGGCCGTCTTTCCCTTCGACGAGGGCCTGGTGCTGGCGGATGTCGATGCCGGTCTGCTCTACATCCTGGCCCTGACCTCACTGGGGGTTTATGGCGTCATCATCGCGGGCTGGGCCTCCAATTCCAAATATGCCCTCTTAGGTGCCTTGCGCTCCGGGGCTCAGATCGTGGCTTATGAGATCGCCATGGGCTTCGCCCTGGTGGGCGTCTTGGTGGCCGCCGGCAGTCTCAATCTGGGCGACATCGTCCGGGCCCAGGAGGGCAACATCCTGACCTGGTTCTGGCTCCCGCTCCTGCCCCTCTTCGGTGTCTATTTCATCTCTGGCCTCGCTGAGACAAACCGCGCGCCCTTTGATGTAGCGGAGGGTGAATCCGAGATCGTCGCGGGCTTCCATGTTGAATACTCGGGCATGACCTTCGCCGTCTTCTTCCTCGGCGAATATGCTAACATGATCCTTATCTCGGCCCTGTCCGCCCTCATGTTCCTGGGCGGCTGGCTGTCGCCCCTGCCGGCGGCCTGGGTCGAGGGCATTTTTCCGCTCGATAGTGGCTTCCACTGGTTGCTGCTCAAGACCTTTTTCTTCATGTTTCTCTTCCTGTGGTTCCGTGCCACCTTCCCCAGATATCGCTACGACCAGATCATGCGCCTGGGTTGGAAGGTCTTCATCCCGATCACCATCGTCTGGATTCTGGTCGTCGGGCTCGCGGTCTTGTACAAGCTGCCCCCCTGGTGGTCGGCCTGACGAAGAGGGGATAGAGAATGCTGCAAACCATGCGCGATTATCTGCGGAGCCTGCTGCTCATTGAGCTATTCCAGGGGCTGGGTGTCACTGGCCGCTACTTCTTCCGGAAGAAAATCACCGTTCAGTATCCGGAGGAAAAGGCGCCCCTCTCGCCGCGTTTCCGTGGTCTCCATGCCCTGCGCCGTTACGAGAACGGTGAGGAGCGTTGTATCGCCTGCAAGTTGTGCGAGGCGACCTGCCCGGCCCTGGCCATAACAATCGAGGCAGAGCCCCGCGAGGACGGCAGTCGCCGCACCACGCGCTACGACATTGATCTCTTTAAGTGCATCTATTGCGGCTTTTGCGAAGAGTCCTGCCCCGTGGACTCCATCGTCGAAACCTCGATTTACGAATACTGCTTCGAGAATCGTGACGAGAGCATCATGACCAAGGAGCGGTTGCTGGCCATCGGCGACCAGTACGAGGACGAGATTGCCGCGGCGCTATCGGCGGATTCACGCTACCGTTAGGCGCCGAATTGCGCCTTACACCTGATCCAATGGCTGACAGACCTACTTAAACCGGACCGGACCAAGACATGGGCTTCGAAAAGTTTCTCTTCTATGTCCTGGCGGCGACGGTAATCGCCGCGGCCGGCATGGTGGTCACGCGCCGCAACCCAGTGCATGCGGTACTCTTTCTCGTGGTGGCCTTCGTGGCGAGCGCCATGCTCTGGATATTGATGGACGCGGAGTTTCTCGCCATCAGCCTGGTTCTGGTTTACGTCGGCGCCGTGTTGGTCCTCTTCCTGTTCGTTATCATGATGCTGGACGTCGACATCGCCACCCTGAAGGCTCAGTTTATCCGCCACCTCCCCCTCGCCCTGGTGGTTGGGGTGATCATGCTGATTGAGATCTTCATGGTGGTCGGCCCCGGCAACTTCGGTGGCGAGTCCTTCCCGACTCCGGCCCACCATGGCGCCGACTACAGTAATACCCGCGAGCTCGGCCTCTTGCTTTACAGCGTCTATCTCTACCCCTTTGAGATAGCGGCCGTGATCCTGCTGGTGGCCATCGTTGCCGCCATCCGCCTGACTCTGCGTCACCGCCCGGACACCAAGTATATTGATCCCTCCCGGCAGGTCTATGTCCGCAAGGGTCCGGACCGGGTGCGAATCGTGCGGATGCCGCCCGAGCCTCGGCGGGTGCCGCCCACTACCCCCAGACGGTCACCGCCCAAGGCAAGGAGGACGCATCATGATCGAACTCTCCGATTATCTGATGCTGGGTGGAATCCTCTTTTCCATCAGCGTCGCGGGTATCTTCATCAATCGTAAGAACCTCATCGTCCTGCTGATGTGCATCGAGTTGATGCTCCTGGCGGTCAATATGAACTTCATCGCCTTCTCCCATTTCCTGGGCGATATGTCGGGTCAGGTGTTTGTTTTCTTTATCCTGACCGTCGCCGCCGCCGAGGCGGCTATCGGCCTCGCCATTCTCGTGGTGCTGTTCCGCAACCGGCGCACCATCGATGTCGAGGACCTGGATGCCCTCAAGGGTTAGCCCGGGGCGGACTGGGTCGAAAGTTCGGGACGGGAACAACAGGGCTTGTTCGATCAGTGTTAGGCTGGGGATGGCCGGGTTGGGATGCAATTGAATCCCGATAATCCCGTCACTTAATCGCGGCGTCGGCGGAACAGAGCATAAAGAGCAGACAAGCAGATGGAAAACCTCTACCTGACCATCGTCCTCGCCCCCTTGGTGGGCTCTATCATCGCTGGCTTCCTGGGGAGCCGGATTGGGCGGACGGGTGCCCACTCGGTGACCATTCTGGGCGTGGGTCTATCCTGTGGTCTGTCCCTTTATGTGCTTAAGGGATTCGTCGATGGAACCCTGCCAGCCTTTGACGGCCCCGTTTATACCTGGATGATCAGCGGTGGCATTAGCTTCGAGATTGGCTTCCTAGTTGACAAGCTGACGGCCCTGATGATGGCCGTGGTGACCTTCGTCTCCCTCATGGTGCACATCTACACCATTGGCTATATGGCGGATGATGAGCACAACTGGCCCAAGGAATCCCTGGCGGGCCGCAACGCCTATCAGCGTTTCTTCAGCTATATCTCCCTCTTTACCTTCTCCATGCTGATGCTGGTGATGTCGAACAACTTCCTGCAGTTGTTCTTTGGCTGGGAAGCGGTGGGACTGGTTTCCTACCTCCTGATCGGCTTCTGGACCGTGCGCGAGTCGGCCATCTTCGCTAATCTCAAGGCCTTTCTGGTCAACCGGGTCGGTGACTTCGGCTTCATCCTGGGCATCGGCGCCATCGCCATGTATTTCAACTCCATGGATTACATGGAGGTTTTTGGCGCGGCGCCCGCTCTGGCCCACACTCAGGTCCAGATCTGGGGAGATTCTTCCTGGTCCCTGATGACGGTCATTTGCGTACTGCTTTTCATCGGCGCCATGGGTAAGTCGGCCCAGGTCCCGCTCCATATCTGGCTGCCGGACTCCATGGAAGGCCCCACTCCCATCTCCGCCCTGATCCACGCCGCCACCATGGTCACCGCCGGTATCTTCATGGTGGCGCGCATGTCGCCGCTTTACGAACTCTCGGAGACTGCCCTGAGTTTCGTTATGGTGATCGGCGCCACCACGGCCTTTTTCATGGGCCTCGTCGGCCTGGTGCAGAACGACATCAAGCGCGTTGTCGCCTATTCGACCCTGTCCCAACTGGGCTACATGGTCGCGGCCCTAGGGGCCTCCGCCTACGCGGCCGGCATCTTCCACCTCATGACCCACGCCTTCTTCAAGGCCCTGCTCTTCCTGGCGGCCGGATCGGTCATCATTGCCATGCACCACGACCAGGACATCCGCAACATGGGCGGTCTGCGCAAGTACCTGCCCATCACCTGGATCACCTTTCTCCTTGGCTCCCTGGCGCTCATCGGTTTTCCCGGCTTTTCGGGCTTCTTTTCCAAGGACGCCATCATCGAGGCCGTGCATCTGTCCCAGGTGGGCGGGGCGGGGTACGCCAGCGTACTGCTGACCCTGGGTGTCTTCGTGACCGCTCTCTACAGTTTCCGGCTCTATTTCCTCGTCTTTCATGGTAGGGAGCGAATGGATGAGCACACCCGGCATCACCTGCACGAGACGCCGGCCGTCGTCTGGGTGCCGCTGGTCCTCCTGGCCATCCCGTCCGTCTTCATTGGCTGGATGACCATGGAGGCGGTGCTGTTTGGCGACTGGTTCAAGGGCGTCATCCACGTCGCCCCTCAGCACGATGTCCTGGCCCAGTTAGGCGCCCATTTCCATGGCCAGGCAGGCTTCGTCCTGCACGGCATGATGGGGCTGCCCTTCTGGCTGGCCATGGGTGGTCTGGCTCTGGCCTGGTACATCTACATGATGAAGCCGGTCATTGCCGATTACGCCATGGTGCGCTTCAGCCGGACCTATCGCATTCTGGATGGTAAGTATGGCTTCGATCAGTTCAATATGGCCGTCTTCGCTGGCGGGAGCCGGGCCTTGGGCAAGCTGTTTTGGGTAACCGGCGATCAGGGCCTCATCGATGGCGTCCTTATTAATGGCTCGGCCCAAGGCGTGGGCCGTATCGCCCAGCGCCTGCGCGGTATCCAGACCGGCTATCTGTACCATTACGCCATCGCCATGATTCTGGGTCTGGTGGCCTTGATGACCATCTTCGTGACCTTCTGATTCCGAGGGAGACGGACGAGCATGCACTTCGCAATTCCAGTTCTGTCGCTGGCCATCTGGCTGCCGATCATCGGTGGCCTGGCGGTACTCGCCAGTGGCGATAAGGCCCCCAACATTTCTCGCTGGGTGGCCTTGAGCTTTTCCGTGCTTGCCTTCCTGGTCAGCCTGCTCCTCTGGACGGGTTTCGATGCCAGCACGGCCCAAATGCAATTCGTCGAACGTGCCCCCTGGATTCCCAGCTTCAATGCCTGGTACCACCTGGGGGTGGACGGCATCTCCATGCCGCTCATCATCCTGACCACCTTTATCACCATCCTGGTCCTCATCTCTGGCTGGGAAGTCATCAGCTACAAGCCGTCCCAATACATGGCCGCCTTCCTCATCATGGAAGGCGTCATGGTCGGT
Source organism: Chromatiaceae bacterium (assembly GCA_016714645.1). Taxonomy (NCBI): domain Bacteria; kingdom Pseudomonadati; phylum Pseudomonadota; class Gammaproteobacteria; order Chromatiales; family Chromatiaceae; species Chromatiaceae bacterium. The sequence continues at coordinate 657,930 of JADKCI010000004.1, forward strand.
GTCTTCTCCGCCCTGGACGCCATCCTCTTCTATGTCTTCTGGGAAGCTATGCTGATCCCGATGTTCATCATCATCGGGGTCTGGGGTGGACCCAGGCGGGTTTACGCCACCATCAAGTTCTTCCTGTACACCTTCTTCGGCTCGGTCTTCATGTTGGTCGCCCTGATCTACATGTACTTTAAGTCGGGCTCCTACAGCATCCTCGACTTCCAGGCCTTGCCCCTGAGCCTCACCGAGCAGATTTTGATCTTCCTGGCCTTCCTGGCCGCCTTCGCCGTCAAGGTGCCTATGTGGCCGGTGCATACCTGGCTGCCGGACGCCCATGTAGAGGCACCAACCGGCGGATCGGTGATCCTGGCGGCCATCATGCTGAAGATCGGCGGCTACGGCTTTCTGCGCTTCAGTCTGCCCATCACCCCGGACGCCAGCGCGACCCTGGACTGGCTGGTCATCGCCATGTCCCTGATCGCCGTGGTCTATATCGGCTTTGTCGCCCTGGTCCAGCAGGACATGAAGAAGCTGATCGCCTACTCTTCCATCGCTCACATGGGCTTTGTCACCCTGGGCTTCTTCATCGCCTTCAGTATTTTCGCTCGGGCTGGCTCCACGGGCGGCGTGGTGATGGGCTTTGAGGGTGGCATGGTGCAGATGGTCTCCCATGGCTTCGTCTCGGCGGCCATGTTCCTCTGCGTCGGGGTCCTTTACGACCGTCTCCATTCCCGCGAGATCACGACCTACGGGGGCGTGATTCACACCATGCCCGTGTTCGGCGCCCTGATGGTCTTCTTCGCCATGGCCAATGCCGGCCTCCCCGGAACTTCGGGATTCGTGGGTGAATTCATGGTCATCCTGGCCAGCTTCCAGGCCGATTTCTGGTATGCCTTCCTGGCGGCGACCACCCTGATTCTGGGTGCGGCCTATACCCTCTGGATGGTCAAGCGGGTCGTCTATGGCCCCGTGACCAGTGACAAGGTGGCGGGTTTGCAGGACGCCAATGGTCGGGAGTTGCTGGTGCTGGGGACCCTGGCGGTTGCCGTGCTGGCCCTGGGCCTCTGGCCTGCGCCCTTAGTGGAGGTGATGGACGCCAGCATCCAGAACCTGGTCCAGCATCTGGCGGTTTCCAAGCTGGCCGTGGCCCCTTCGGCCGTGGCGGTACTGCCCTGAACCCTGTTTAGCCCGGTGCCCCGCGCACCTGCCGGGTCCCTTGATTGCGGAAGATCAGCATGACCTTCGATTACGCCCATTTGATTCCCGTCGTTCCGGAGATCGCGGTTCTGGTTTTGGCCAGTACCCTGCTGCTGGTGGATCTCTGGCTGAAGGACCGGGAAAGGGGGATCAACCATGTGATCGCCGTCCTGGGTCTCCTGGTCGTCATCGGCCTTACTGGTCTGGTCGGTGGCGGGGAGCGGGAGATTGTTCTTGGCGGTACCTATGTCCGCGATCCCATGAGCGATCTGCTCAAGATAGCCATCCTCCTCATCAGCCTGCTGACCTTCGTCTATTCCCGAGACTACCTGCGCGACCGCCAGATGATGGTGGGCGAGTTCTATGTTCTGACCCTGTTCGCGATGTTGGGCATGATGGTCATGGTATCCGCCAACAGCTTCCTGACCCTCTACCTGGGGCTGGAACTGCTGGCCCTCTCCCTCTATACCCTGGTGGCCTTCGACCGGGACAGCCCGAAGGGTGCCGAGGCGGCCATGAAGTACTTTGTCCTCGGCGCCCTGGGCTCCGGACTTCTGCTCTATGGCCTCTCCATGCTTTATGGCGCCACCGGTTCACTGGAACTGGGGGCCGTCGCCGGGGCGGTGGCCTTGCAAGGTGCCACTAACCAAGTCCTGGTCTTTGGCCTGGTCTTCGTCGTCATCGGTATTGGCTTCAAGTTTGGCGCCGTGCCCTTCCACATGTGGGTGCCCGACACTTACGAGGGCGCGCCCAACCCCGTGGTCCTCTTTCTCGGCAGCGCCCCCAAGATCGCCGCCTTTGCCCTGGCCTTCCGCCTCCTGGTGGATGGACTGGGCGCATTGCACGCGGAATGGCAGGGGATGCTCATCATCCTGGCCGTCATCTCCATGGCGGTCGGCAATATCGTGGCGATCGCCCAGACCAACATCAAGCGGATGCTGGCCTACTCGACCATTTCCCATGTCGGATTCATCTTCCTGGGCCTGATCGGCGGCAATGCCGAGGCCTTTTCCGCCGCCATGTTTTACGCCATCGTCTATGCCCTGATGGCCGCCGGGGGCTTTGGCCTGCTGGTGATGATGAGCCGCGAGGGATTTGAGGTGGAGCGCTTGGAGGATCTCAAGGGCCTGAACGAGCGTGGCTCCTGGCAGGCGGCCATGATGGGGCTGGTCATGTTCTCCATGGCCGGGGTGCCCCCAACAGTAGGCTTCATGGCTAAGCTGCTGGTTCTGGAGGCCGTCATCAGCGTGGGTCTCTGGTGGCTCGCCCTGGTCGCCGTCTTTTTCTCCATCATCGGCGCCTTCTACTATCTGCGCGTCATCAAGATGATGTACTTTGACAAGCCTGAAACCGCCGAGCCCCTGGTCTTCGGCACCGGTGCCCGCCTGGCCATTTCCATCAATGGCTTGGCCATCCTGCTCCTGGGCCTCTTCCCGGCGGTCCTGCTGACCTATTGCCAGGCGGCCTTCGTCTGATATTTGCTCTTCCATGACCCCGGCGCCCTGTCTGGCGCGTCGGGGAATCGGGATATCCCGAGGCGGGGCCATCATCGGTATGGTCAATCGCCTACATCGGAACTATCCATTTCATTAAAGCTTCCCCCTGGCATAAATTAGTCCCATGCCGGCATCGGGGGTCCTTGCTCCAGACCGGCCTTGTCCTTTGCCAGTGGTGTGGAGATAAGCAGATGACCGCTAAACCTGAATGCCATCAAGTCCCCGTTAGCCAGGAACCCAGCGCGTCCTGGATGCAGGTCCTCGATTTCGGTATCAACCCGCACCTCAAGGGCTCGGCCGGGCAGGGGACTGACCAGAGAGTGAGGCTGCCCTCACGATTCGTGACCTTGCCCTGATCAGGTTTCCCCTAACCCTTGGCATCGGGGGATTAGGTCTTCGAAGGCGGCGGTGACCCACGATAGGATCTTAAAGTCGATAAAGGGGATCAGCCTTGGCCATTGGTTTTTCAATGCCGAAGCGGCTAAGCTGATATTCATGCCAGAAGGCCTTGCAGCCCCTGGACCCTTGGTCCAGTGCGCCTCGTGGTCGTCTGGTCGCCGCGCCCTGTTTCGATTCGTTCCTAGCATTAGATAAGGAGTGACCCCCATGCCCGCTCGCGAAGGCAGCCTCGAGGCTCCCACCCGACACAGTCTCGACTGGACCAATCCCAGGTTTTACGACGAGGAAGACCTGTTCAAGGAGCTGGAGCGGGTTTTCGACATCTGCCACGGCTGTCGTCGCTGCGTCAGCCTTTGTCATTCGTTCCCCGAACTTTTTGACCTGGTCGATGAATCATCGACGCTCGAAGTGGATGGCGTCGCCAAGGCCGATTACTGGAAGGTCGTTGATCATTGCTACCTCTGCGACCTTTGTTTCATGACCAAGTGTCCCTACGTGCCGCCTCACGACTGGCACCTGGACTTCCCGCACCTGATGTTGCGCGCCAAGGCCGCCAAGTTCCAACAGGGCAAGACCCAGACCCGGGACAGGATTCTCTCCAGTACCGATGCCGTGGGTGCCATCGCCAGCCTGCCGGGGGTCGATAAAGTTGTCAACGCCGCCAACAAATCAGACGTGGGACGCAAGGCCCTGGAGGTGGTGCTGGGGGTGCATCGCGATGCCCGCCTCCCCGAGTATCACAACAACACCCTGCGTAAACAGTTGGTTGGCAAGGTGGGTCGCCAGGTTGATGGTGAGGAGGCGGGTTCCACCACCGGCAAGGTAGCCCTCTTTACCACCTGCTACAACAATGTCAACGAACCCGACGTCGGCATGGACCTGGTGACGGTGTTCGAGCATAACGGCATCCCCATCACCATCCCGAACAAGGAAAAATGCTGCGGTATGCCCAAACTGGAGTTGGGCGACCTGGATAGCGTTAAGGCCCACATGGAAGAGAACATCCCGGTCCTCATGAAGCTGGTGGACGAGGGCTGGGACATCGTCGCGCCCATCCCTTCCTGCGTGCTGATGTTTAAGCAGGAACTGCCCCTTATGTTCCCGGATAACGCCCAGGTACAAAAGATTCGCCAGCACATTTACGACCCCTTCGAATATCTCATGATCCGCCACAAACACGGCAAGCTGCGGACCGATTTCAAACAGCCCCTGGGCACCGTCGCCTATCACGCCGCCTGTCATCAGCGGGTCCAGAATCTGGGACAGAAGACCCGGGAACTGCTGAGTTTGATTCCGGATACCCGGATCGAGATCATCGAGCGCTGCTCCGGCCACGATGGTACCTATGCCGTCAAGAAGGAGTTCCACGCCTACTCGATGAAGATCGTCGCCCCCGTGGTCAATAAGGTCAGGCAGATCAAGCCGGACTATTACGGCAGCGACTGCCCCATGGCGGGCCAGCACATCGGCCATGGCCTCAAGGACGGCAGCGCGCCAAAGCATCCCTTGACGTTGCTGCGCCTGGCCTACGGTCTCTGAGTCGTGGCACGGGGCGGATCGACCGCCGCCCCGCCCGCTCTACCTTCGCATTGCTTAACGAGGTACCCATCAGCATGAGCCACTTGACGCCCGCCGATCTCTACAGCACTGAGCAATATGCCAAAGTTCGCAATGAATTCCGCGCCCGGGTGATGGCGCATAAGCGCGACCGCAAGGTGCCTATCGGTCCCAACGCCACCCTCTATTTTGAGGACCGCCTGACCATCCAGTATCAGATTCAGGAGATGCTGCGCATCGAGCGGATCTTCGAGGAGGACGGCATTCGGGAAGAGTTGGACGCCTACAATCCCCTGGTTCCGGATGGCCGCAACCTGAAGGCGACCTTCATGGTCGAGTTTGCCGATAGCGAGGAGCGTAAGGAGGCCTTGGCCAAGCTGATTGGCATCGAGGATCGGGTCTGGGTCCAGGTCGCCGGCCATGAGCCCCGGTACGCCATCGCCGACGAGGACCTGGAGCGTGAAGACGCCTCCAAGACCTCCTCGGTCCACTTTCTCCGCTTCGAACTGACCGATGCCATGGCCGCCGCCCTCAAGGGTGGTGCCGGTCTAGCCCTGGGCAGCGACCATCCCCACTACGGTTACCGCGTCGAGGCGTCCCCCGCCACGCGCGACTCCCTGACGGCCGATCTGGCCTGACGCCTGTTTCCGCCAACCGTTCCGACCCCTCATCCCGCCACGAGTATCGGCAACAGATTGTTTTATCCGGCTCCATCCCCCCTGGTGGGGGGGCTGGGCAGAGGGGGGCCAAACGCCTACCTTCCCGTGAGTGACTAACAGTCAGCCTTTTGAGATGGCGTGCGGGTGACAGGGCTGCCTGTCACCCAAGAGGGCCTAATCCGGCATGAAGTGCCCAAGAAGGTCATTAAGGAACCAGCGACCCCGGTCTGTGGGACGGACCCAAGAGCCACGGATCTCCAGCAGCCCGGCCTCTGCGGCGCTGGCCAGTGGAGCCCCCAGCCGTTCCAGATCCAGCCCAGTGCTTTGAGAAAAGAGCTGGCGATCGAAACCCCCGGTCAGCCGCAGGGCGTTCATAGCGAACTCCAGGACAAGGTCCTCATCCTTGAGCTGCCAGCGTGAACCCAACGGATCGGGGCCCGTCAGGGCCTTGAGGTAGGCGACGGGTTGCCGGGGCTTGGCCTGGCGCCAGGTCAGACCGGTTATCGGGTCACGGCGTTTAGCATGGGCACCGGCGCCGATGCCGATATAGTCGCCGAAGGTCCAGTAGTTAAGGTTATGCCGGCACTGGCGCCCGCTGCGGGCATGGGCCGATACCTCGTACTGGGCAAAGCCGCTGGCCGAGAGTAACTCCAGGCCCTGGAGCTGCATGTCCGCGCCCAGGTCATCCTCGGGCAGGGGCGGTGGGGTGGCATAAAAGGGGGTGTTGGGTTCCAGGGTGAGCTGGTAGTAGGAGAGGTGCTCGGGCTCTAGGGCCAGGGCCAGGGCCAGGTCTTCCCGGGCTTGAGGTAGATTCTGGTGGGGCAGGCCGAACATCAGGTCCAGGTTGATGTTGTCAAACCCCGCCTGACGCGCGAGCTGGAAGGCGCGGCGGGCCTCGTCCGGGCCATGGATGCGACCCAGGTCGCGCAGCCGGTCCGCGCTCAGGCTTTGCACCCCCAGGGACAGGCGGTTGACCCCAGCTTCGCGATAGGCGGCGAAGTTGGCGACGTCCGCCGTGCCCGGATTGGCCTCCAGGGTGATTTCGGTTGCCCTGTCCAGGGGCAGGCGCTGGCGAATGCCCTCCAGCAGCCGGGCAATGGCGGCCCCGGAGAAGAGGCTGGGGGTGCCACCGCCGATGAAGAGCGCAACCAGCGGCGGTAAGGTCTGAGCCCGCCCCGCCAGATCCCGATCGAGATCGCCGAGCAGGGCCGCCACATAGGCCTCCTCGGGGATGGACTTGCCGGCGGCGTGGGAGTTGAAGTCGCAATAGGGGCACTTGCGAACGCACCAGGGGATGTGGATGTAAAGGCTGGGGGCTGAACTCGGGTGTTCGCCGCCTGGAATGGGGTTAATGGGCGCCGCCTGCTTTGCGGGTGGGTTGGGGCGCGGGACCCTTCACGCCAGGGCCGGCCAATGAGAGAAGGCGCGGCGCAACCCGCGCCAACCGGTCTGGGGCTTCGGAGGCCTCATCCCAAGGGCTCCAGCTTGGCGTAGGCGAGGACTAACCACTTGGTACCCTCACCTTGGAACTTGACCTGAATCCGCGCGGCGGCACCGAGGCCCTCGCTGTTGAGCACCACGCCCTCGCCGAATTTGGGATGCCGGACCCCCTGGCCAAGATTAAAGCCGCCTCCCTTGCCGGTTTCCGGGACGCCGGCGGACCAGGAGGCGCCAGCCTGCCGAGCGCCGGTTGCTGGGGAGAAGGATGAGCCCCAGGCCGAGGACCGCGACAGGCCCCCAGCCCGCACCTCACGTACCAGTTCCGCCGGGATCTCGCGCAGGAAGCGGGAAGGGAAGGGGCGATCCTCGCTACCCCGGAAGCGGCGGCTCTCCGCGTGACTGACAAAAAGCTGGTGCATGGCCCGAGTCATGCCGACATAGCAGAGGCGTCGCTCCTCTTCCAGGCGGTTCGGGTCGTTGGCCGACAGACTATGGGGGAAGAGGCCCTCCTCGATGCCGACTAGGAAGACGATCGGGAACTCCAGGCCCTTGGCGCTATGCAGGGTCATGAGCTGGACACCATCCTCGAACTCATCGGCCTGGGCATCCCCGGACTCCAGGGTCGCATGGGCCAGGAAGGCGACCAGGGCATCCTGCTCGCCCTCCACCGCGCCGTCCCCCAGTTCATGGCGGAAGCGCCCGGCGGTCTCGACCAACTGCCCCAGGTTCTCGATGCGATCCTGGCCCTTGCCGTCTTTCTCCTTGCGGTAGTGCTCCTCCAGGCCGGTGGTGGCAATCACGTCGTTGGTGAGGCCCTCCAGGTTGAGATCCGGGACCGCGAGACGGAGGCGATCGATCAGACCCAGGAACTGGCCGATGGCCCCAGCGGCACGGGGGGGGAGGGTGCCGGAAGCCATCAGATCCCGCGCGGCCCGCCAGAGCGAGACCCGCGTCTCCCGGGCCTGTTCCCGCAGGTTCTCCAGGGTGCGGGGGCCGATGCCGCGCATCGGGGTGTTAACGGCCCGCTCGAAGGCGGTGTCGTCGTCGGGGTTGGCGACCAGGCGCAGGTAGGCCATGGCGTCCTTGATCTCGGCGCGTTCGAAGAAGCGCAGGCCGCCATAGACCCGGTAGGGAATCTGGGCCTGGATCAGGGCCTCCTCGAAGAGCCGCGACTGGGCCGTGGTGCGATAGAGGATGGCGCACTCCGCGCGGCGGTAGCCCTCGTCCGTGACAAAGCCGTGAATGCGATCGACCACGAAGCGGGCCTCGTCCACCTCGTTGAAGGCGGCGTAACGCAGAATGGGCTCGCCCTCGGCATCCTGGGTCCAGAGATTCTTACCCAGCCGCATGGGGTTATGCGCAATCAGGGCATTTGCCGCCTGAAGGATATTGCCGGTGGAACGATAATTCTGTTCCAGACGCACCACCTGGGTGTTGGGATAGTCGCGCTGGAAGCTCTGGATGTTCTCCACCCGGGCCCCGCGCCAGCCATAGATGGACTGATCATCGTCGCCCACCAGGAAGAGAGTGTCCCGGTCCCCGGCCAGCAGGCGAAGCCAGGCGTACTGGATGGCATTGGTATCCTGGAACTCATCCACCAGGATGTGGGCGAAGCGCTCCTGGTAGTGGTGGCGGATGTCCGGGCGGTCCCGCAGCAGTTCATGGGTGCGCAGCAGCAGGTCGGCGAAATCGACCTGGCCGGCGCGCTCGCAGGACGCCTGGTACTCGCGATAGACCTCGATGAGCTTGCGCTGGTAGAAGTCGCCGCCGTCGTCCAGGTGCTCCGGGCGGCGGCCCTCATCCTTTTCCCGGTTGATGAAGCCCACCACCTGGCGGGGCGGGTAGCGGGACTCGTCAAGCTGCAGCTCCTTGAGCAGGCGTTTGACCAGCCTCAGTTGGTCGTCGCTGTCGAGGATCTGGAAATGCTGGGGCAGCCTGGCATCCTGCCAGTGGGCGCGCAGAAAGCGGTGGGCCAGGCCATGAAAGGTGCCGACCCACATGCCACCGATGGGCTGTTGGAGGATCTCCTCGATGCGAGTCCGCATCTCCCGGGCCGCCTTGTTAGTAAAGGTCACCGCCAGGAGGGACCAGGGCGCCAGATGCTCGACCTGGATGAGCCAGGCGATGCGATGCACTAGCACCCGGGTCTTGCCGCTGCCGGCGCCGGCCAACACCAAGCGATTGCCGCCGGCAGCAGTGACGGCCACGCGCTGGGCATCGTTTAGGGGGTCGAGAATGTGGGAGATGTCTTCCATGGCGTCATTCTACTCGTAGGTTGGGACAGGAGGGAGGAAGAGGGCAGGAGTGGTCCCTAGCGAAGGGCGGGTACCCGATTAACCCTTATGATTTTCGGCAAGGTTGCTCAATCGGCCTGGGGAAAGGCCCGGTGGCTGGCATGAGGGTGAGCAGCACCTGTGCGGGCTGGCAGGGCGAGCAGCAGCCTTATGCCGCCCTTGAACGTATGCGGGTGGTGGCTCCGCCTCGGTCCTGCCTTGGGGGGATGGATGCGAATCGCCCCAGGTTAACAGGGGAGGACCGGCATGCGGGGCAAGTAGGCGGGTTCCCCCAGATCTCCCAAGGCGGCAATCTTCTCCAGGGCACTCGGGTCCAGGATACTGACATGCCGACCCTGAACACGGATGATGCCGCGCTCACTCAGGTCCTTTTCGATGCGGGAGAAGGTCTCGGGTTTGATGGAGAGGCGCGAGGCGATGACGCCCTTGCGGGCGTTCAGGTTCAGGATCCGGCCATCCCCCGGACACTTGGCGAGCAGATAACAGGCGAAGCGGCTGGTGGCGGAATGCAGGGTCAGATTATCAATCTCCCGCACCAGGCCGCGCAGGCGCTGGCTCAGAACCCCGAGCAGGATGAAACAGGTATCGAAGGACTCCCGCAACATGCGCGTGAAGTCCCGGGTATCCATGCTGATTAACTCAACCGGGCCCAGGGCCGCCGCGCAGACCGGATAGCGGGGGGCGTCCAGGAACATCAGGGCCTCGGCGAAGGTCTCGCCGGGCGCTGCAATCTCGATGACCTTCTCGGCCCCCTCCGCGGACAGGCGGAATAGCCGCAGGCGGCCGGAGATTACCAGGTAGAAGCGTTCGGCGGCATCGCCCTGGCGGAAGAGCATCTGACCCTCGTCCAGTCGGACAGGAATGGCGTGGCGCGCCACCCGCGTCAGTTGTTCATCGGACAAGCGGGACAGCAATAGCGCCCGGCGTAGTTCCTGGATCATGACCACCTCCTTTGTTCGTTTCCGGGGATGCGCTGGCGGAACAGCGCGTCAATCGGGTGGCCATTGCCGATTAAAAAAATTTATAGAACCGAGTAGGGCCCAGCCTCGACCTAAATCAAGTATTACAGTCCCCCCGGGTTTCGCAAAGGCATGATCGGGGGCCGGCAAGCCCGAGGGCAGGCGGAGAAAGGGCCCTTAACCCGGCCGGCCATCCGCCCGCGGCCCTATCAGCATGGGCCCGTAAACCCAAAGGAAGATCCCGAAGGCCAGGATCCAGAGTCCACCCGATAGCCCCAGCCAGAGGGAATACTGGCTGGGCCAGAGCAGGGCGGGGACCACCCGCGTCAGGGCGGCGAGATTGATCGCCAGGAAGGCGGCGATGGTGGCCGGCGAGGCCCGCATGTCGCGGCCGGTATGCCCCAGGGTCACCCGGGTGACCATGCCAAAGGTAAAGACGCCAATGGCCCCAGTTGTCAGGGCGTGCAGGGCGGGGAAGGGGGGCAGGAGGCCCAGTGCGGACAGCCCATCCAGGGCCAGGCCGGCTATCATCCAGAGGTAGCCGGCGTAGAGGACCGCCAGCATGGGATTACGCCAGGCGCGGCCGTCATACCAGCCGGCGAGGCGGATGGCCTGCAGCGCCGCCAGGGCCAGGAGGGGGATGGCGGCGAGGGCGGGCACCGTCGTCAGCAGGTTGACCAGGGCCAGGGCGGTGGCAACGGCGAAAGAGGCGCCTTCCACCCAGGGCCGGTTGACGGGTTGGTTGCCCGGGAGCGCGCTCTGAGTGAAAAAGGGCATGATGCGACCCGCGACGATCAGGAGGATCAGCAGGGTCAGATCGAGCATGAGGCGTGACCCACGACTCGCCGAATTGGCCAGCAGGCCCAGGGCTTGGGCGTGCACCAGCAGATTGGCCAGGGTCATGCCGGCCAGTAGGGCAAGAAAGACCCGGTTGATCTTGTTCTTCCCCTGCCAGAGCGGCGGGATCAGGACCAGGGCCAGGGCCGGGAAAAAGGCCAGATCAAGGATCGCGATCAGGGTGGGTGGCAGGGGCAACAAGGGTCCGAGCCGGGCCGCCAGCCACAGCAGCACCAGGGCGCCGAGACGCCCCCCGGTGGGGGTGTCGATCCCGGTCCAGTTGCGCGCCGCCGTCAGCAGAAAGCCCGCGATGACGGCCCCGACATAGCCAAAGAGCATCTCGTGGGCGTGCCAGGCCGTGCCGCCGAGATAGGTATCTCCCGGCAGCAGACCCCATAGGCGTGCGAGCCAGATGGCCATGGCCAGTAGGGCCAGGGCCGCGGCGGCGAGGAAGAAGGGCCGAAAGCCGAGGGCCAGGAGGCTCGATCGCTTGCCAGGGGGGGGCAGGGGAATTGCGGACAAGATGGGGTCCTCGCTCATATCTGGAAGTGTGACGGACAGCCTATCGCCCGGGCCGGCGCTAACCTTGATCCGGGTCAAGGGGCCGGGCGGGGTGATTGGGGGAATTACCCTGGCCAGGATTTGCTCGTCCCATCCCTATGTCGCGCCTCCAGGGCCTTAGGGATGAGGATTTATCTCCAGCAGTTCCTTGATGGGCTAGAGTAACAAAGATAGCGGGGAGCCAGGGTTTTGTGTCCCTTCTATTAAGGGTTTTGTTGGGCTTGGGGGCCCTGTACGCCCAAGCCAGATGGTCCCGGATATCTTCCAGGAACCGGATGGTTTCCTGTTTCCCGGCAACAAGGTGGTGGTGAAGAAGGACTATTTCGCCGGGGTCCTTCTGGGTGGGGTCTGCGTATCTTCCTGGACCCCTTTCCCGGCTACTACTGGTCAGGGAACGATGGCTATGAGATTCAGACCCGCTGGCGCGCCAACAATGCCCTGGAGGTGGTCAATACGATCCCGGGTATCCATTACGGACCCGAGATCAACGCCGTCAACGACGCCATCCTCTACAACGTCTCCCCTTGGAGCGTGACTGAATCCCTCGAACTCGCCAACATTGTCGCCCATGATTTCGTGGATAAACCCCAGACCACCTTTCTCTTCTATTCCTTGGGAGAGCCCTCTCTGACCCGAATGGCGCTAAGTTAAGCGCAACCCGCGGAAAAAATAGGGGGTTAGCTGGCAAGAGTGGTAGGCTGAAAGTTGCCAAACCCACAGCGCCAGCCAGGCGAGCCAACCCTCATGCATCCTAACCAGCGCGCCGCCACGCGGCAACGTCAGTGCGTCCTTGATCACGCCGACAACACCAACGCTCAGGGCTTTTTTAGCCTGCTCACTGGCCCGCAGCTCCTCGATCGCGTGGCGGGGTTGCTGCCGGAGCCTCGCGAGCGGATGTTTCCGCCGACCGAGACACTGGCGATGTTCATGACTCAGGCCCTCTCGGCGGACGGCAGTTGTCGCCAAGTGGTGGACGAGGCGGCGGTTAAGCGATTGATCGCGGGACTCCCGGCCCACAGCGCCAACACCAGCGGCTATTGCCAGGCGCGCGCCCGGTTGCCGTTACCGATGATTTCGACCCTGGTGCGGGACACCGGGGCGATGGTGGCGGGGGACGCGGCGCTCTGGTGGCAGTGGCAGGGACGTCCGGTGCGCTTAGTCGACGGCGCCACGGTCACCTTAGCCGACACCGAAGACCATCAAGCCAAGTATCCGTAACCGACGAGTCAGAAGGCGGGATTGGGCTTTCCCATCATGCGCTTGGTGGCCCTGCTGTGCCTGGCAACCGGGGCCCTGCTGGACGCGGCGACCGGTCCCTGCCAGGGCAAGGGCAGTGACGAGCAGGCGCTCTTGCGCACCCTGCTCGACACCCTCAAACGTGATGATATCCTGCTCGCAGATGCTTATTACTCAACGTACTTTCTCCTCTGCGACCTGGTTGCCCGCGGCGTCGACGGGGTGTTTGAGCAGGACGGTGCGCGCAAGCGCAGCACCGACGTTCGGCGCGGCCAGATTTTGGGTGTGCGTGACCATCTCATCATCCTGCCCAAGCCCAAGCAGCCACCGTGGATGAGCCAAACCGACTACGACCGTGCTCCCGCCTCGTTGAACGTGCGCGAGTTTCAGGCGGGCGGCAAGATCATGGTCACCACCTTTTTGTGGCGTTGGTGCATAAATCCGCCGATTCCTGCTAAGCTGACCATCGTTTCACCTTTCAGCAAGCCCCAAACATGCCATCCACGGACCAGACCAGCGCGGCTCCCGCCACCAAGCAGGCGACCTATCGGATCACCAACTGGCCAGAGTACGACCGGGCACTGGTGGCGCGCGGAGACCTCACCTTCTGGTTCGACCAGGAGGCGATCACCCAGCGCTGGACGCCTGAGCCCACGGGCAAGCGGGGTGCCCCTTGGCGCTACTCGGACGGGTCCATCCAAACGTTGCTGGTCTTGAAGCACCTGTTCCACTTGCCGTATCGCTCGCTGGAAGGGTTGGGACGTTCCCTGATGCGCCTGATGGGGTTGGATCTACCGATCCCGGATCACACGCACTTGTCGCGTCGGGTGAAGACCTTGACGGTTCAAATCCCCCGCCAGGAGCGCACGGGGCCGATCCATGTGGTGGTGGACTCGACGGGACTGAAGGTGTTTGGCGAGGGGGAATGGAAAGTGCGCCAACACGGTGCCGGGAAGCGGCGCACCTGGCTCAAGGTCCATCTGGCCGTCGATGCCCACGCCAAGGAGGTCATTGGCGTGGAAGTGACGACGGCGGCCTGGACGGATGGCGAGGTCTTTGGGGATCTGGTGGATCAGATCGAGGGGGCCATCGAACAGATCGATGCCGATGGAGCCTACGATACCCGCGAAGCCTATGATGTGGCCGCACAACGCGAGGCGATACTGGTGGTTCCGCCCCGGGAAAACGCGGTGGCCTGGGACGCCGATCACCCGCGCGCGCAGGCACTCGCCGCAATCCAGGAGAAGGGACTGGCGCAGTGGAAGAAAGACACGGCCTACCACCATCGCAGTATCGCCGAAAACGCCATGTACCGCCTCAAACAGCTCTTCGGGGCGGGAGTGGCCTCACGCATTTTTGACGCCCAGCTGAACGAGGTCCAGGCGCGGATTGTGGCCATGAACAAAATGACCTACCTGGGGATGCCGATCTCGGTCCGGGTTGGGGTCACTGCGTCCTGAAAAAATGGGGTGGGGGAATCCTGCCCTGCTATTTCTTTATGCACCAACGCCCCTTTTTGTGTCCGAAAGCGTACCCCAAGGGCCTCCTCAAGGTCCTATATCGTAGCCGCTGGAACATTGAACTGGACCTGCGCAACATCAAGACCACGCTTGCCTCAACGCTAACCCGAATTGACCCACCTTCTGCTAAGAAATCAGACCCACCCCCTGGTGCGTAGGGGTCTGCGCTAACGAAAAAGTCCCCACCCCCACCCCCCACCCTGGGGCATCGGGGCACACTTCCACCGCGCGGCACTCCGCTGATGGGTGGGAAAGATGAGCCACGCGCCCGGCTGTTGCTGCTGCGGCCAGCCGTTTCAGCCGCGCCCCCAGAACCCAACCCAGACTTACGGTTCGCAGCCGGCGTGCCGGCGTGCCAGCGGGCGCGCAAGCGTGTCTGGCAACGCGGCAAGCGCGCCACCGATTCGGACTACCGGGCCAACGACCAGGCCGCCCAGTGGGCCTGGGCGCAGGCGCATCCGCAGTATTGGCGGGCCTGGCGGGAACGTCACCCCGAGTCCGTTGCGCGCAACCGCGAGGCCCAGGGGGCGCGCAATGCTCGGCGCCGTGAGGCGCTGGGAGTGATTGCAAAAGAGGACGCGTGGACGTCTGAAAGCGGTTTACCGGCAGGCACTTACCGGGTTGAGCCGTGGCGTGGGACGGATTGCAAATGTGGACGTGTCAACCGCGAAAACCTGTTTGTACTCAGCGGAGTAGGCGCGGTTTAGGGGCCCTGGCGGCGGATGGCAAAGAGAGGACTCGATGGCCCTGGCGGGAATGTTCGGGCTAGGGTGTCGGCCATGCACGCCGCCCCCGTGAACGGTATTGCGCTCGATCTGCATCAGTTCGATGCCCCCTATGCCCAGACCCGGGTGCAGCGCCCCGAGCAGGTCCGCCGGCTGATGGCCTCCATCGACGCCGATGGCCAGCGGGTGCCACTGATGGTTGTGGCCGCGGGCCCTCGCTGGATTTTGGTCGACGGCTACCCGCGCTGGGCGGCGCTGCGGCACCTCGGCCGCGACACCGCCCAAGTCGAGGTGTGGCAGGGCCCGCTCGGCGAGGCCCTGACGCAGGTGTTGGCCCGCCACCAGGGCCGCGCCTTCGCGCCCATCGAGCAGGCATGGATGTTGTCGGCGGCCCTGGCCGAGGGGCTGAGCCAGCGCGCCCTGGCCGCGGCCCTGGGCAAGGACGCCAGTTGGGTCAGCCGGCGTCTGGCGCTGCTCGCGCAGTTGTCCGAGCCCTTGCAGGAGGCGCTGCGCCAGGGCGTGCTCTCGACCTGGGCGGCGAGCCGGGTGTTCGTGCCGTTGGCGCGCGCCAACGCCGTCGATGCCGAGTCCTTGCTCGCCACCCGGCACAACGGGCCCTTGTCCACGCGGGAGTTGGCCACCTGGTATGCCCACTATGGGCAGGCTCACCGCACTGCCCGCGCGCGCAGGGTGGCCCAGCCGCGGCTGTTCATCCAAGCCTTGCAGAGGCCGGACACCCCGCTCAACACTACAGCACCCTGACCTACTGGGTGCGCGAACTGCAACTGCGTGAGGAGCCACCGGCGCGGGTCGGTCATTACGACTTCGCCCCGGGCCAGGAGATGCCGCACGACACCTCGCCCCATCGCTTGCGCAGCGGTGGGATCTTGCTCACCGCCCCGTGCGCCGCGCGCATCCTGGGCTTTAGCCGCCTCAGCGTCATCCCGTACTACCCGCGCTTCACCCGCTTCGAGGCCCAGGTGTTCCTCGACGCGGCCGTTACCTTCCTCGGCGGCACCTGCGCGCGCTGTACTATCGACAATACCCGCATCCTGGTGGCCGCCGGCAGCGGGCCGGGGGCCCTGATCGCCGCCCAGATCGAGCAGTTCGGGGCACGTTTTGGGGTCCGATTTAAGCCCCATGCCATCGGCAATCCCGACCGCAAGGCCCACGTCGAGCGATTTTTTCACTACGTCGAGCACCATTTCCTACCCGGACGTTCCTTTGCCGACTGGCCGGACATCAACGTCCAGGCCCGCGCCTGGTGTGAGACGGTCGCCAACCAGCAGGTCAAGCGCTCCTTGGGCACCGCCCCACGGGCCGCCTTTGAGCAGGAGCGCCCGGCGCTGCACCCGCTGCCGGCCCATCAGCCGGCGGTGGGTGTGATCGCCCCTCGGGTGGTCGACACCGAGGGCTATGTGCATCTGGAGACCAACCGCTATTCGGTGCCCGAGCGACTCCTCGGCAAGGCGGTGGAGGTCTACCCGTACTTCGAGACGGTGGCGATCTACTTTCAGGGCCGCGCGGTGGCCCATGCCCCGGGACGTGGGGCGGCCCGGCTCAAGCGGCTGTTGCAGTTCCAACGCACCTATCCCATCAGGCCCTTCCTCGCCGCCGTGGCCCAGGCCCTGGCCGATGGCCTCTATGACCTGACCCGCCGGGCGTCGCTGATCCTCAAGCAGGTGCGCGGGACGTTCTTCCAACTCCCGGAGGGGGACTGATGCGCGCGGCCATTCACACCTTGCTCGCCGAACTGCACTTCGCCGGTATGGCCGAGACCCTGGACCGGGTGCTCGATGGGGCCGAACAGGGCGGCGATCCGCCAGCGGCGGTGTTACTCGCCCTGCTGCGCGAGGCGTCGCGGCACCGCCAGGAGCGCAGCCGCGCCTATCGCCTGCAACAGGCCCGCCGGCCCTGGGACTGGTCGCTGGACACCTTCCCCTTCGCACGCCAGCCGACGGTGGACGCTGCCCACATCCGCGCCCTCGCCGGTCTGGGATTCATTGACCGGGCCGCGAACCTGGTCTTGATCGGCCCGCCCGGCACCGGCAAGACCGGACTGGCCATCGGCCTGCTGCGCCAGGCCCTGGTCAACGGCTACCGTGGCCGCTTCTACAACGCCCAGGACCTGATCGACGAACTCTATGCCGCGCTGGCCGATCACTCCACCACTCGCCTGCTCAAACGCCTGGCCGCCTATGACGTGCTGGCCATTGACGAGTTGGGGTACATGAACCTCAAGCCCGAGCATGCCAACGCCCTCTTCCAACTGCTGGAACAGCGCTACGCCCGCAAGAGTACCCTCATCACTACCAACCTCGACTTCGACCAGGGGTACGACCTGTTCCGCAATAAGCCCCTGGTCGATGCCTTGCTCGACCGCTGACAGCATCACTGCATTACCTTGCGCCTCACGGGACCATCCTTGCGCGCCCCCGCGGTGCCAGGCGACAGCGCCGCCCCGCGCTAAACCCTACCCCCCCTCGCACCGCCGGTCGCGGTCCGGTTTCTTGGCGAACCGGACCGCGACCGGGGCCCTACTGCGCCCCTTACCAAACGCTAAGAGCAGTCATCTCCTGCGCACGAGGTGGGTCCGTTTTTCCTAGCGCAAGTGGGTATGTTTTGATTAGCGTTGAGGTCCGTGCGGTGCTCGATCGCCTCGATCAGCGCTACCAGGCCGTACGCCGCCACTTGCCCTCCCGACGCACCTTCTTCGAACATCTCCGGGCCCTGGCCCAGTACCTGCCGTTTGACTCCTGGGACCACCTGTTCAACTTTATGCGCGAGGCCCTCGAGCCCGCCCAGCCACCCCTCGCCCGCCGTCCTGGCGCGCGGCGTAGGCAAATTTAGAATTGCTGGATGATGGGCTGCTTTGGCACCGTCCCCTGCGATTCGTGGCTTCGATGGCGTATGTTTCACCTCGTTTCCGCCCAGTTTGGGCTATTTGGGCAGCCTGGAGTCCATCAGTAAGAGAGAAATCCAGTTAGATAGAGACCCCAACCGCCTGAATTTACCGGCCTGCGCGCCTTTTCGCGCAGGTCTGGTGGAATGACAGGTGTACGGTCGGCATGGGCGTGAACTTGTGGGGTGAAAGTCCCCTGTAGGAGGGCCTGTATGCCCGTGAGGGCAGATAAAACTACTAGCCCACGGCAGGGGCAGGCCCGCAAGGGGCTGTCTGAA
Organism: Chromatiaceae bacterium; assembly: GCA_016714645.1. Lineage (NCBI taxonomy): Bacteria > Pseudomonadati > Pseudomonadota > Gammaproteobacteria > Chromatiales > Chromatiaceae > Chromatiaceae bacterium. Next base: position 675,978 of record JADKCI010000004.1, read on the forward strand.
GGAAGCCCGAGCGCAAAGGTGCGAGCCGACGGACAGAAACCGCATAGAAGGCTCAGGCCCCGGGCGAGTCAGCACCAGGTGACGAAGACCGCCAGGTGCAGGGGATAGGGTAAATGCGGCGGTTGTGTGCACTGAAGGTTCACGTTCTTATCCGGGGAGATCGGTCCTGCAAGCGGTCCGTGCCGCGACGGGGGTCAAACTGAGGTCCTGTCCGAAAGGGCAGAAATCGCCATCGAACCCTAAGCGGCAGTGGTCGCCATGGGAGCCGGACTGAGGCCCAGCGCGAAAGCGCTGGAGACGCCACCGGACCCTACCGTGATCCGGGCAGCGCGTGCGGCGGCAACGTCGTGCGTGAGGGGACAGAAGTCAGCAGAGGGCGTAGTAGCCAAACGCTCGCCGTAATGGGCGGGACAGGGTGAAGGCCCGAACCTTCCGCAAAGAGCGAGCCGCACTCCGCGCACGGATGCACTGCTGCGTATTCCGGGTGAAACGGACGTGGCGCGGCGTGTTGTAACCAGCTTTGAAGGGCGATTCGGCCATTGTGATGAAGTCCTTACCAATCCGACGGAAGCGCCCCGTGCGGACCCGCATGCGGGGTGCTGTGGGAGCCGGGGGAGAAAAAACCCCCGGCGACCCGATTCGGCGGCAGTTCTCCATATCCGCGTTTCGCGGGCTCCACACTGGGGGTCACTTGCCCCATGTGACCGCGATCCACAAGTCTCCGATCTCCTTGTCCTCGAAGAAGAGCTTCAATTCCGTGACCGGGCTGGAGGGCAGGGCGATGTCCGTGAGCTTGCCGACCAACAGCTGCCCCATCGCTGCATCGTGGTCCAACGCATCCTTCTTGATCGTGGCGTCAGTGCGATCACCCTTGTCGAACACATCCAGGGTGCCCGGAACGACGGCCTTCGTGCTGCGGGCCACGAGGTCCACTTGCAGCACCGTCTTCAAGTGCCCCTGGCTCCAGAACGGGTAGTGCTCCTCGCGCAGATTGAGCGCGAGTTCGAAGCGCTGGTTGGCGCCAGGCGTCTGCCCCAGGAATCTTGCCCACTCAGTGGGGAACTCGTCGCGCACGGAGAAGAGCCGCACTGACCCCGCCGCCTGCGCGCCCTCGATGGCGGCCGTGACGTTCTCCACGGCGGCCTTTCGTATCTGTGCCCCTCCTTCGCGCGCGGTATACCGGATATGGAGGATGACGTCGCTGATGGTCTGGTAGTCGAATTGCCTCGCCTCGCCGTTGCCGGGATTGGCCGGCAGGTCCAGCCGCCATTCGCTGACCACGCCCGAGTTCTCGAACGGCAGGTAGCGCTCGTCGCGCAGATTGGTCTCGAACAGGCCACCGTCGTTCTGCGCGGAGCTCGTCACGATCGATTGCACGCTGCCGAAGAAGTCGGTGAAGCGCACGTCGTCGGCATTCTCGCGCGGGTAAGACCCGGCGCCCAGGCTCGGCGTCTTGCGGATGCTGCTCTTGAGCAACGTCAGCGTGCAGTTCACGCTGGCGTATGGACCCGTGACGCACGGGATACTCACCGATACCGTCCTGATGCGGCGGAAGTAGTGGCCAGGTCCGTCCATGTCGAACAACGTTTCCGGCAGGGTCACGGTACAACTGCCCGAGGCGCGCAGTTGCAGCAGGGCCAGCGGATTGATCTGCAGCACGCTGACGTGCCGCGTCAGTTCGTATTCGCGCTGGTTGAGGTCGTGATACGCCATCTCCATGCGCTTGATGTCGAAATACAGCTTCTCTCCAGCCAGCAGGCCTTCCTTGCCGGCGAGATAGCCGAACTGGAGATAGCCGAGATCCGGCTGACCGAGCTCGTGCTGCAAGGCGCGCTCGGCTTTCTTGGCGACATCGAACGCGAACTGGAAACACTGGCTGTATAGCCCTTTCACCTCGCGCTTCATCCAGACGTACAGCGCCTTGTTGGTCTTCTTGCCCTTGTTCTCGGTGCCTTCTTCGTTGAGGAAGCGCTCGATTTCTTCGGCCTGCTTCATCTGTTGACGATGGTTCTTCAATTCCATCTCGGCGATGGCCTGACGGATCTCGGCACCGCGGATTTGCTTGCGAATCTGGTTGATTTCGCCGGCGGCCAGATTGCTCTGGAACGCCCACTCCTGCTCGCGGCGGGCGTAGGCACCCACCTTGGCGGACTGGCTCGCCTGCATGGTCAACTCTTCGGAGATGGCGAAGCCGAAATCGGCGGCGAACTTGGCCACGGCGGCGAACTTCTGGCCGCCCGTGCCGATGCTGCCCCCGATGCCCCAGTAGTGGGCATGCACCTTCGTGTCGGGGATCATGGTGAGACTCTGTGCGGCCAGTTGCAGGAGTTTGGCGCCACGGTGAATGTTCAGCGCGAAGCCGGATTTCTCCAGCTCCTTCGACTCGTAGCTGCTCACGATTCTGCCGCCCGAACTGCCGAGATCCTGCTCGATGTCCACCTCGATGTCGCGCGGCGCGACCTGCGGCTCCTTCATGGCGAACCGCATCCTGGCCAGGCTGTCATGATCCAGTTCCTCCAAGTCGGGGATCGCAGCCTCGATCTCATCGGCCTTCTTGCCGAGCTGGCCTTCGTAGTAGCTGTACCGCTGCACGGCCAGTGCGAACGTCTGCAGCAGGCTCTCTTTCGCTTTGATGGCCTCCTGCAGCTGACCGTAGCGCACCTGCTCCACCATATCCATCACGGCGCGCTCGTGCCGGGCGCGCAGGATGGTCATGGCCTCACCGTCTTCCTTCTCCATCGCCGACAGCAGGCTGCTTCCGAGTGATTTCACCTCCTGGCAGATGTCGGCGGCCTTCTGGACGAGGAGTTGGAAGCGCACGAGGGGCAATGGTTGATTCAACCCGCTGGCAATCGCTCCCACATCCAGGCCCGCTGCGGCGGCGCGTGCGAGCAGAGCGGGGTCGATCGGCGGCTCGAACAGCGCCAGTTGACGGAACACACCCTGGAAGTTGAGACTGTTGCGAATCTTGAACAGACGGTCGGCGACCGTGTCCCAATAGCTCAGCAGCTTCTCGTTGCGCGGCACGCAGAAATAGAGGGCCTTGCCCATGCTGCGCAGCGTGGCCAGCCGGTCGTCATCGCCCCGGTCATCAGCCGGGAACGGCATCAGGTCGAACGGCAGGTCCGCTTCGACGTCACGCAGGACGGTGCCGAACTGGCTCAGATCTTGTCGCAGGTTGGCGTAGGTCTGCCTGCGGACTGCGCCTTTTCGTGGCACCGGCAGCGGACGCGGGCCGAGGATGTTGGCCGCCAACACGTACACCATCATGGCTTCGTCGATCGCCTCGCCCGTGTCCTGCCTGAAGAGCGAGTCGCCCCACGCGATCAGGTTGTCGAGATAGGCCATCACCGTCTTGTGCATGTAGGCTTGCTGCCGGTACCGGGCGATGACGTGCGGCCGGAACGGCTGATCCTTCCACGCCTCCATGCTGCGCACGGTCTCGGCACGCAGGGTTTCGTCCGCGCCCGTGGCAAGGTTCACGAGAAGCTCTTCGATCTTCTGAACGTCGGTGCTCTGGAACGGCCGCACCTTCCAGAAGCGCGCGGGCGTCGGTCCCTCGCTGTCGTCGGTCGGGTCGAACACGTAGTGGAACCAGCGCTGCGACTCGGCAAACCGCTGGTTCTTGCTCAGGTGGATCGCGATCGTGATCGGGACGTGGAAAAACAACTCCCAGTTGTACGCCGCGTACGCGCCGCCGGAGCTGAAGTCGAGGTCCTTGACGGGATACGGCGGCTGCACGAGCGCGGCGCTCGGCAAGTACGCCGCACCGAAGAAGTCGGCGAACAGCAGCGGACGCATCTTGCTCCTGAGCAGCCGCACCTGAAGGCCGCTCGGAAACTCGACCTGCGTGCCACCTGTCAGCAGCACGCGCGTTCCCGCAGGCAGCGAGGCAAGTGTGCCGTCATGCAGCGTGAGCGGCGACGCCGCTGTCAAGGTGATCGGCGTATCGCCGGCTACGATTGCCTTGCTGTTGGCTGTCGGCTCGAACAGCTCGCCCGCTGAAGGTGTCCCAATCATCCCCTCGACCATCGTCGCCTTCATCCCGTCAGCGAGGGTGGCCGGCGCGTCACCCGCGGTGTCGAACGCCATTTGCGCGGCCAGTTCAACCGGGTTGCCGCCGCTCGTGGCCTGCACCGTGGCGAGCAGGGCAATCCTCGAGCCGGCAGGAATCGTCAGCGCGACGTTGGGCTCCAGTGCGATGGCGATACTGCCGGGGAAGGAGGCGCCATCGACAGCGTTCTGCGTGTCGGCGGCCTCCAGTCCGGACGTGCCGCTGCGCAGCAGCCGCTGCATCAGTTGCTGGACGTACGGATGCTGATGCAGGTGGAAGCGATAGCGGACGTCGCGCTCCTGGACAATGAAGTGGCGAGTGTCCGTCGTGGCGCCGGCAGGGCCCGGCACGACGGTGAGATCTCCCAGCAGGAAGCCGTGGAAGCGGTCGGCGACGGCAGTGATTAGTGGCTTCACAACGTGCTCCTTGGGTCAGCGTTCCAGACGGGCGATGCCCGCGATACGCGCGCCCAACCCGGTGCGCGTGGCTTCATCAAGATTGCGGGCCAGCCCGGCGTTGAAGCCGCCGCCTCCCACGACGTTCAGGCCGCCGGGCGTCGGCGTCAGTCCGCTGCGTTCGAGGGACGTGGCGCCCGAGAGCACCAGCGTGCTTCCCGACGCAAGGCCGCTCGCGGGATGCACGCCCACCGGCGAACCGGCGTTCGCCTGACCGCCCGCCGCGACGATGTCCAGACCCGGCCGCCCCGCGGGTCCGATCAGGACGCCGTCGAATTCGAGCGCCGTCGCGGGGTTCACCAGCCAGTCGGCACGCAACGTGGGACCAATGACGGACTCCGGGGCGATGCCAAGGCTGCCGCCGAGGTCACCGGGATCCGGCGCGGGGCCGCGAGGGATCTCCGCCAGCACCGTCAGGTCTCGCCACCATTCTGGGTGGTGCCAACCCGGGTCTGGTTGCGGCGTCGGCGTGACCCAATCCTGCCATTCTTCGATCGTGCGCTCCGTCACGCTGGGCTCGACGAAGAACGTGTGCGAGTTGTCCTGGTAGAACACCGGCCGCATCAGTGCGGCGATCTCTGGCAGGCCGCGCTCGATCGCGGCTTGCACCGCGGCGTCCTCATCGGGCAGGTCCGGTGTGATGAGCGGCGTTGCAGCGCTGTCGCACGGCAGCAGCGTATAGGCGTCGCACTTCTGCAGAACGCCCGACACCTGCACCGTGTCCACGGGCGCCTGGCCGTCCTCCGTGGTGATGTGTCGTCTGAACTCCACGCTGAGTGCGCCGCTGCCGCCATAGCGATTGGCCATCACGCGGCTCGCGCTGCTCAAGGGATTGGACGGTTTCTCGCCGCAGAACGCCGACTCCGGCTCGGCATTCCGGCCTGCCAGATAGAACGCCTGATTCACACCGCCTCCGCGGAGGTGAATGTAGACGCCGCACTCGTCGCCGTTTTCATACGGTTCTTTCGAGACGTGGACGAACACGGAGTTGACGTCGAAGTGGCTCGAGACCAGCAATGGACCGGACGTCTGCGTCGCTTCCACCCAGACATACCCCTCGGCCGTGGCGGGGCGGGTGTCGCCGACTCGACGGCGCTCCCAATGCGGTGGCACCACCGTCACCGTCGTGACAGGTACGAACGCGCTCGATTCGGACGTGCTCCACTCTCCGGCGAGGCACTCGCTCCAATGCAGCTGCACGTCGAGCTGCTTTTGCCGCCCGGCGGCACTGACGTCGTTGATGATGCTCGACAGCTTCGCCTGGCCCAGAGCCTGATTGCCGCTGCTCGCCCCGAACTGCGGTTCGCGGACCGGCTTGTCCAGGAACTTCACCCAGAACAGGTAGAGGCGGTCGCGCCAGACTACCGGCACCAGGTGATCGCCTTCCACCTCGGCGCTCACCGGCTCCCAAGGCGTCCACATCTGGCGGGCGTAACGGCGATAGAAGTGCTTGTGCGGCTTGCCGTAGGTGCGGCCGATAACGTGCAGGGTGCGCGCGGCCGGTTCACCGTCCTCCATGTGCATGGCCACGATATCCAGCCGCGCCAGTTCGTCGAGCGTCTTGAGATAATTCAGGAACGCGTCCTCGGCCAGATCGTTCGAGATGTCTCCTTCGAGCAGTGCGCCCTCGAGCTCGGCGAATAGGTGCGTCTTGTCGTCGCGGAACTCGGGCTCGAGCCAGTTCTCGGGGAACAGGAAGATCTTTCGGTTCGCTTCCCAAACGCGGTAGCGCTTCATCCATTCCCACTGTCCGGCGTTCACGACCGAGGGATGCACCTTCGGCTCCATGTTGAGCAGGCTGCGCTGGATGAACAGTTGCAGCGAGGCAATCGCCAGCCGGATGCGCGACGTCTGCACCACCGGCTCCATGCCCGGATCGACGAGGAAGTGCTCGTACAGCTGCTCCATGCTGGCGAACCGCCGCTGGTGCATGACGAAGGCGACGAGCGCGTCGCGCTGGCGACGCCGCAGCCGGTCGAACATCGGCTGGGCTACGCGTTGCCAAGCTTGCGAATCGAGGCGCGCCTTGATCGCTTCCTTGACATCGCGCGCCACCTCGAAGCGAGGCGCGTCCGGCGCGGCGGACACCACGACGCGCGCCCACTCCAGAAGCGAAGCCGCAGGCACGCCGAACCGCTGCACCACCTGCAACGCCAGCCACAGCCGCCGCAAGGGCCTCTCGCTCGCGAAGGCAGAGATGGCGTTGGGGCCTGCGAGGGCCCGCGCCGTCGCTTTGACAGTCGGTTCGTCGCGGCGAGTGAGCCTGGCAATCAACGGAACGATCTTCGTGTCGAGCACGTCAGGGGCGGTGCTTTCGCTGGCTTCGAAGATGTCGATCAAGTCGGCCGGGCCGTCGCCAAGCTCGCGGTCGAGCCGGGCGTAGGCGGCCAGGCGCAGAAACGTTCCAAACAGCGCCATGGCGCCGGCAACCGTGTCATCGCCCGGCCGCGTCGGCAATGCGCTCAAGCTGTCGCCGTGAGTCAGCAGGTAGCGCAATTCGCGCTCGTTCAGTCCCAGGGCCTCCGCCAATTGCAGCACCTTGGTCAACAGCATCACGGCGCGCTCCGCCTCATCGAAGCCCGCGCCAAGTCCCGCTTCCGCGCCGCCGATCACGGTCTGCAGCAACGGGACCGTACCGCCCAGCACGGCAGCGTCGGTGAGGAGTCTCTCCACCAGTGTCGCCTCCGCGCCGGCATACGACGTTATCGTCTGAAGGACGAACTGACGGATCAGACGTTGCCGTAACTCGTCGGGGCTCGCCGGGGGCGGGTCGGTGGGGATCGTAGGATCGATGCGGATCGCGCGGATGCCCTCAGCCATTGTCTTCAGGAGCGCGCGCATGGCTTCCGGGTCCTGGCGGTATTTGCCCGCCGCGTCGAAGCGATGGCGCAGCAGGTACTCCAGATCTTCGATGGTCAGCCCGCTGTCCTTGACATCCTGGGCCACCTCCACGAACCGCAGCGTTTGCGAGAAGGGGCGGTCGAGCTCGATTGCCTTGCTCGCCGGAGTGTCTGCGAGCGGATCGGGATGCAGGGGAGTAAACGGGTCGAGGCCGGAGAGCTGCTTGAGCGAGATCAGCTCGCGAACCGAAAGCCTCAGCCCCTTGGCCAGCAACCCGTACCGATAGAGCCGCGACACGGTTGGCAGCGACAGATCGGCAGTGTCGACCTGCTCACCGGCATCCTCCAGGACACGCCCGACTTCGTCGAGCGTCAGGCCCAGGGCTCCGCGCAGCGCCGGGATGTGATCCGTGAGCTTGGGCACCGCGCCCGACAGGTAATTGCCGAGCGGATCGTCAAATACCGCGTCGCTCTTCAGCATGCCGCGGGTGAGAAAGAGCTGCGCGTAGAGCGGCTGTTTGCCGGTGGTGGGGAGGTTCGTCCACAACGTCAGAAGCTTGATGCGGCCCTGCTTGCCTACGTTGAGCTGCCCTTCCAGGGCCTTGAGGTGGGCCAGGTAGATCAACGCCGTCTTCAGCGGCTGTTGTCCGAGATGCGCTTCCTCGAAGGGCGCGCTCGCCGGCACAAACGCCTCCAGGGCGCGACTGGTTTCGTCGATGCTCCAGCCCAGCGTGCGCCACAGGCGCACGAAGAGGTTGATCCTGAGGAACGCCAAAGGATCGGCCGCCCCGCCGTTGGCGTAGCGCACCGTCGTCAAGTCGAAGTTACCGCCGGCACTTGGATCGGCCAGCACGAGGACCGCATCGAACGGAATGGCCTGGACTGCGGCCTGCGCCGGCCCCAATTTCTCGTGCAGGGCCTGAACTTCCAACTGCAGCTTCTGATCGTCCGCCGCGAGCGTCGCGGGGTCCGCTGTTACGAGAGGCAGGTGATCGAGATAGACGCGGGCGTCGTGGATGCCGATCCCCAGTTTGTAGAGCAGGCCCAGTTGCGCGATCTTCGGATTGACGAAACCCGTCTGGATGATCGCCACGAGCTCCTGGTAGGTGATTCCCAGTCGCCGGCACAGCGCCCTGGCCGAGTGCAGGTCGATGCGCTGGCCGGTGTCTCCCTCGACCGCCTCGGTCGTCGCCTCGGCTGCTGTCGTGAAGCCATACAACTCATGCCATGTGTCGAGCGGATCGGGGTTGGTGAAGACCGCCACCTCCGCTGGGGACAGTCCGAGCGACTCCATGAAAATGGTGGAGCGGTCGAACGCCTGCGCGGGCGCGAACAGATCGTCGCTCGGCCGGAACACCTCCATGACGCGCGCGAGCGGCGTCTCGAAGTGATCGCAGAACTCGCGAACGGTGTCGGTCCAGAGATCGAACGGCAGCGCGAGCGGATAGCGCGCCTCGCGCAGCTTTTCATAGGCACCGCTGATCACGTTCTGCGGCTCGGCCAGCAGCTCCGCCGTCGTAGCTTCCCCGGTGTCGCGTGCCGCTTGTTCCTCGAGCTTCCCGTTGGCGACGTAGTACTCGAGGATCTCATTGACGATGTCGATGTAGGGCAGTGCGGTGTGGGTGTTCTCGCAGGTGAGCGCGATGTGCGGCAGATCGGGGCGGCGCTCCATCAGCACGTCGTACGGCTTCGGATGCGGGTAGTGGCTCCCCCCGTGCGACGTTTTCCACCGCGCCAGGAAGTTGTCCCATTCGCGCGCTTCAGGATCGACGAACTGCATCAGGTCCACAAAGTAGGCGGCCGGGCTCAGCACTGACCGGCAGTGCTCGCATTCGCAGAAGTCCATCGACCCGAACAGCGATTCCATGGTCGGAAACTGCTTGATGAGTCCGTCACGCACCTGTTCGCGGACCGCGACCGGCGCCGAGAATCCGGCGACGGCCGGCTCGTTGTCCACCTTCCCCGCGATGGCGAACAGGTTGAAGGTGACGATTTCCACCTGGCAAGCCTTGCGATACACGAGACCCGCCTCCGCCGAGGCCGGATCCCTGCCGTGAAGCTCGAAATACTTGGCGTCGAAGAGCGCGGTGAATTCGGCCTCCGGATACGCGGTCACGTCGTAGGCCGAGGTCATCTGCAGCGCCAGGAGCACGGGCATCGCGTCGTGACTGGGTGTGATCTGATAGACGCGCTGCAGCGTTTTCAACTGCTGCCTGGCCGATTCGAACGCCGCGCCGGTGAGCCCGGCATGCACTCCGGCATGCGTATTAAGAAAACCGTCCACCGATGTTTCGCCCAGCCTGAATCCCTGCACGGCTGCGTTCTTCAGGAGCGTCGCAGTCTCGTCGCGGGATGCCGGCAGCTCGATGGCGTTCTGTTCGATCAGCCGTTCCACCACCGGCGTCGGATAACTGCGGTCCAGCTTGCGCGCCATGTCCGCCGCGTAGGCACGCAGCCGGTCTTCTACCTTCTCGCCGACATACCGCGCCGGCACCTCGGCATCGAGCTTCTGCTTCTCGGCGTCCGTCAGGTTGCCGAGGTGGGCGGACGGAATCGCGACATGCGCGAGCACTTCCTCGACCCATGTCTCCGCGTGGTGAAAGTCCTGCTCCACAAGTTCGGCGGGATCGTCGATCCCCTTTTGCATCAGCCGCCTCGTCATGCCCTCGCTGTTGCCGGCGAGGAAGGCCAGCTTGCCCTGCAATTGCAGCGTGCCGATCTGTGCACCGTCGAGTCCGGCCTTGCGCGCCTCCTCCCAGAGTTCGGCGCCGGTGCCGCGATGGCCGAGATAGACAGGAGCGAACTTGGCCTGCACCTCCGGGCTCAGGCCCGACGAGCCGAGCAGCTGGCCGTAGGTGGCGCGCGAGCCCGGCGCCGGAATGTTCAGGCGAACCTTGGTGGTGAATGCGGCAAACTTGGACTTGAAGTCGGCGATCTGCGGGTCGCTGAGCTCGACGATGCCGGCGTCGCGCACGGCTTTGAGTGCCTGTTCGGCCACCTCCGGATCCACCTGTGCCAGCGTCAACTTGTCCGAAGGCAGCCCCGCGCGCAGCAGACCGTACAGAGGTTCCTGCGGCAACTGCGCGTCGGCATCCGCGCTGAGCCGTTCGGTCGTGGCGGCGAGCGCGATCAGGCGAGCGTCCCAGCCGGTGGCGCGATTCAGCACCGTGAGGTCCTGGCGGTCGTTGTTCTCGCGCGCGCCGGCCAGCGTCGTCATCGTCCCGACGTGAGCGGTGAGGTCGGCGGACAGACGGCCGTATTCCGCCGCCAGAGGCTGCAGCGTACCCGGCGCGACGAGGTTCAACCCGGCACGCGACTCGCCGCTGCGGTCATTCAACGGTCGGGACAGTGGGATTTCTCCGCCCGTCGCGTTGACGGTGCGCACCTGCAGACTGGCGGCCTTGCCAGCGGCATCGTAGGCAAAGGCGTAGTGTCCGCCCGCGAGCGTGGTGGTTTCGTTCAGCAGGGTCGCCGTGCCGCCGAAGTCGAGGCGGTACAGACGCAATTTCAGATGGGCGGCGGGCAGGCCATGCTGCAGCATGACCTGGCCTTCGACCCGGCGCTGCGCCGCGGGCTTGCGATCGATGGCGAGGGTGAGATCAACAATCTCCAGGGGCTTCGCATTGCGCGTCACCTCGGACGATTGCAGCAGCTCGCCATCGTCGCCCACGGCCGAGACACGCAGGTTCGTGCCCTCCACGCCTGGTAGCAGCTCGTAGCGAATGGTGTAGCGGCCTTGCGCATCGGTCGCGTTTTCGCCAAGGAGAATAGCGCCGCGTTCACTCTCGTGATGGGCGCGGATCTGTACGCCTTGGAGCAGTAAGCCGTCCTGGCGCCGGACCTCGCCACTGACGACGTGAACGCCGACGGCGGCCGCTGCGCCGAACATCCCCCATTGCTGGAGTAGCTCGTTGAACGCCTTGGCGGCGGGCTCGTCCACTTCGCCACTCGCCGTCAGCCCGCGCCCGTCCTGGAAGAGGCTCACCAGTTTGGCAGTGACGCTGTCGTAGGTCTGTACGGTGCGCTCGCGCTTGAGTGCTTCCGACATTTCCCGCCGCGCCGCGTCATCCGCCGGCAACAGGACACTGCGCTCCAGGCACAGTTGCAACACGTCCTGCAGGTCGGCGACCACCGCGCCCTGCATGCGCAGCTTTAACGGAAAGACGATCGTGTTCACGGCCCGAGCCCCCTATGTCTATCGCTGCTACACCGTTCGTAAAATTCCTGGGTGATCAGTTGAGCGCTATTGACGGTCAGCAGCTGTGCCATAACCGACCGTCATCCTGATCATGGCATCCGCTTTTCTCCCATACGGGTCGTCAGGGTACTTGGCTCTGATTCGCTCGATCACTTCGCCACGATAGGTGCCGCCCTTGATCATCAGATAACCAACGCCGGCCCCAACCACGACCTTCCAGCCGACGACCATCAATATGATCGGCATTACCGTCTCGTCATGGTTCCTTGCTTTGGCGAGGCTAACAGCCGGATGCAGACCTTCCGCAACCTCGGCAACCGATGGCAGCTGAGCTTTGGTAACCAAACTGATGATGGCCGTAGTCGCCGTGCTCACGACGGCCGACTTCACCATGTTCCCCAAGCGCGATGGTGCTGTACCGTCATCCGCGCCGCGCCTGGGCGCGCCCTTCCCCGCAAGAGCACTGATTTTGGCGCGTATGCCCGACTTCATGGTTTCGAGGCGAGATAATTGTTGTTTGGTGAATGGCTTTGTCGTGAAGTCGTGAGGGTCCGGTGGGGTAATCTTCCCTGGTTTCGTAACTCGGCCCTCCTGATCAACCTCGGCGGGGATATCGCCCATGACGTAAAACAATAGGCGGCTGTTTTCCCTGGCGTTTCTCTCGAGGCCAATGCTCTGCTTGATTCGTTTGGAGGCCTCTGTCTTCTTCAGTTCGATGTCGAGGGGCACCTCCTTCAGCGAAATGTCGATGATTGCGCCCCTGACCGTCACCTCAAAGTTGCCCTTGCCAAGGATCTTCTCGAGGTCCTCCCGGATGAGATCTCCGGCGAGCTTGCCGATCTTCATCGGATCCCGCCAATGCACGTTCGGCTTCTTCAGTGAGTCTTCAGCGACATCCAGCATCCGGTTGTAGTAGGTCTTCACCTCATCTACGAGTTGTTTGACCACTTCGTGCGAGGCGTTCTTCGATTCTGTCCCTTCGGGATCGATCAGTCGTAGGGGGCTGTTCTTGACATAGGCATAGACATTGGCCCCATCTCGTAGGCCCGCTGGATCGCAACTGGTCCACCTTCCCAGCCACGACGCGTAGTACCGCGCCGCGTGGTAACCGAGCCCGCTCTCCTCGTCGCGCTCCATTCCGATATACCGGTAGCGCTTCAAGCCGACTTCCGCTGCGCTTCGCCCACCTTGATACGACGTGCTGCCGTACGGGTGATATTCCTCGTAGGAAATAATCTGTCCCTCGCCGTTGAGTTCCAACGATGCGGAGCCGAGGTGATTGCTGAACTGGTAACGGATTAGTGGCGCGCTGGAGGTGAAAGGCGCGGTGGTATCTAGGGTCTTTGTTTCGACCAACGCCACGCGCTGCTGGTCGTCCATCACGTTCAACGTCTCGCGCTCCAAGGCCACGGTGACGCCGTCGTTCTCGTACTCGCGGTAGACCTCGAACGTGTCCAGGTATACGCGCTCCTTCATGCGCGTGGGCGTCTGGCCGGGCGCGGCCGGACGCTCCGTCACCTTCCGCACGCGTTGCCCGCTGCCGTCGTACACGTACCAGGTCGTCTCCGGTGAACCGGTCGTGACGACCTGTTTCGCCGTTGCTTGAAGGCGATCGTGGAAATCCCAGCGCATCAGCGGCAGATGCGGCATACGCGTCATGCTGCCGTGCGGGTCGTACTCGTAACGGCCGGAGAAATGATCAATGGCATCGCCTGGAAGGCTCGTCGCGAGAAGCCTGTTGCTCGTGGCGTCGTAGTCATAGCGCCGCGTCCATGACCCATTCGCGCCAGCCTGGTGGATCATTCGCAGGATGTTGCCCACCGCGTCGTAGTCGTATCGCTCGGTGTAATTGCGGAGTGCCGCGGCGTCGGTGGGCAACGGCTGGCGCATGCGCGGCGAGTCGTCATCGGTGACCTGGGGCGACGCATGCTGTCCGACATGTTCTCGACCGCTCGCGGTGATCAGGCGATAGATCGCGTCGTACTCGTAGTCGGCCGACGGCTCCACTCGCTGGCCGCTGAAGAAGATGGTGTGCTGTGCCTCGTCACGGATGTGCGTGATGTTGCCGACTGGATCGTAGAAGTAGGTGAGATTCTGAATGCCCCCGCGGGGAGGATCGGGCGGCTGCGGCCAATCGTCCGCGAAGCCGGCGCCGCGGTCGGTGAGCAGGTGGATCAGACGAAACGTCAGCGGATCACGTTCGTACGTCGTACCGACGCCGTTGCCGTATCGAATGCGCGAGCGCTGGCCCTTCGCGTCGTAATCGACGTCCGTGACGACGTGCTGCGTGGCGCTCTGAACACCAAGAAGGCCTGCAGGCTCGGTGTCCTGTTCGAGCCAGACATCCACTCGTCCGAGCAGGCCCCCCTCGTTGTAGCCGGGACGGATCACGGTCAGCCTGGTGCCGGGGCGATCGCTGTGTGGGACGACGAGCTGAATCGGACGGTTGAGCGCATCGAACCGTATCGAGCTGGTGAAGAGCTCGGGCTCGAGCGCGGGTGGCTGTGACCAATCCGACGTGCTCGTATAGTTCTGGATCAGTTGGCGCGTGTGGCGCAGCAGGTTGCCCTTGAAATCGAAGGCTTCGTCCTCGCCGGTATCCGGGTTGAGTCCGACGCTCACGACGATGCCCGCGGTGTCGCGATGCCGGAGACGCTTACCGCGCACGTTCAACGCTTGCCTTTCGGCATCCGAGAGCCCGTTGTTCGGCGTGTCGCCGTAAATCACGTGATCGAACTGAATCTCACGCCCGGGGTCCTGCGGATCGATGCCCGATCCGAAGGACGCGATGGAACGGCGCATTGGGTCGTATTCCGTCCTGAACGCATGGCCGCGGCCGTCCCACGCGAGCAGCAAGCCGCCGGCCGCATCGTTCAGCGTCCAGCGCTCGCCGGCATCCATACTGTGCTGAAACAGGAGATTGCCGGCGATGTCGTAGCAGGGAGCGAAGCCTGACACCGGATCGTCGGATTGGTCGTCCGGCACTGGCGGCGTGATGTACTGCATCACCAGGTTCCGGCGCGCATCGCGAATCCACAGCGGCTTGCCCTCGGCATCGAGCTTGGTGAACGTGACCTGGTAGTCGTCTCGCCAGGTCTCTGCACCGAACACGTGAGAGCCAGCAGCGTCTTTCACCCGGTTGTGCGCGACCACGATGACGGCACGGCCGAGGCTGTCGACCAAGGTGAGGGACGGCGTCCCGGCGTGCTGCGCGGCGAGCCATGCGGCTCGCTGATCCTGGGTGACGAGCAATCGCCCCGTGATGTCGCGCGGCAACGGTAGAGCGGGATCGGGTGGATTGCGATCCGAGTACCACGTGCTCTCCCGCACGGTGTCGTTGGCGTCGAAGCTCCGCGTCAGCCAGGGCGAGAACTCGACACGGCTGAACGTACCGTCGGGCATTTCGCTGCGGACGGCACGTCCGACGGCGTCGTAGTAGGTGAGAGCGGTCACGCCCACCTCGAGAGGCTCCTCGAAGCGATGGCCCAACGGGCTGAAGTACGGCTCGTATTGCTTGACCGCTTTGTCCTTGTTGTTGAGGATGGTCTTGCCGTTCGCGATCCAGCGCAGCGGCTGGCTCGGCGCCTCGGGTTCGGCCTGCGTCTTCTTCACCAGCACACTGCCCATGCCGTCGGAGTACTCGAATGAAGTCTGCAGTGCGCTTTGTTCGCCCGGCGCAAGCTGGCTCACGTGCGTCTCGCGGGCTATGCCGCAGGCGCAAGCCGGGTGGGCACCCCAAGCGATGGTTCCGTCCGCGTTGAGAGTCTCGCCAAAGTAGTAGATGTGTCGGGCCGAAGCATCCGCCAGCCACGCGCGCGCCTGTGTGTCGTCGAGATCGGACTGGCCGAAAAACGTCTCGAGGTCCGAGGTGTCCGGGTTGGCCAGGACGTCGGTCAACCCCGCGAGGGTGTCTCCTTCGGCGCCCTTACCTTGCACCGCCATCGCCGAGGGTAAGCCCAGCACGTCGAAGAACACCTCGGACAGGTTGGCGTTGATGTCCCGAATCTCGCTCGGGGAGAGCACGCGGAAATCGAAGCGCTCGACACGGGTCGTGTTACCCAGCGCGTCAGTGGTCGAAGCCATGAACAGGTCGAGCGGATCGTATTCCACGGTAGTGACATTGCCGAAGGGATCAGTGAAGCGCTCGGGCAGGTAGAAGTGTTGGGCCGCATCCGGCGCGAAGCCGGCAATCCCCGAGCGAACCCAATACTGGCCGTCGGTGCCGCCGCCGGCGAAACGCATGGCCAGAGTTGCACCGCTCAGGTAGCCGCTGACGGAGGCATCGCCCAGCCTGTTGAGGGCATCGGGTGTCAGCTTGTCCGCGAAGACCGCGTCGAGCAGGTCACGAGTGAGGGCGAGTGTGTACCGCTCGAACGGCAACCCGAGGCGGCCCAGTTGGCCGAGTGGCAGCGGCGCGTCGACGAGCGCGCCGTCATCCTTGAAGAAGAGCGTGCGCTCGTGCTCGACCAAGCGTTTCTGCGGAGTGCTTCCGTTGGCCAGCTCGTGATACGCGATTTCCGGCACGGCCACACCCTCGGTCTGATGAACCTCGCTCAGACGCAGGCCGCGCAGCTCATCGAGTGTGAAGTAGCGGTTGTCGCGCGCATTCGGTGTGAGCTGGTCGTCCGCATCTTCGGGGCTGATGCCCGTCAGCTCGTACGTCAGCGCCTCGCAGGGCGCACGCAGGCGATAGGTGTCCGGCTCGACCACGTCGTTGGTGTAGCGCGTCTCGGCGTAAGCGACGTGGCGCTCGCGCTGGACACTGCGAATGAGCGCCACCGTCTCCGGTGGCAGTGCTTCGTCTTCGAACTGCCCGAGGCGGGGATAGACCACGGTCACCGACTGCAGGATGTTGGCGTATTCGTCGTGCTGCAGGTGAAGCGTGTGCTCGATCCGCGGGTCCGGCCTCAGCGCGTCAGCACGCAGGTCGAGTTCGTAGTGGTAGGTGATCGCCTCGCTCTCGGCGACCAGGAAGACCGCGTGGCGATTGGCAGCCTTCGCCTGCACGCGTCGAATGTGGCAGTTGTGGTACGCAGTGGAGAAGAGCTTCACCGGCTGATGTTCGCCGCGCTCCAGCGCATCCACATCCAGCTCGTACGTTTCCTGCCGGAGCGTCATCCCTCTGCACGCGCGCAAGGTCTCACGCCATTCGTCGGCGCTCGAGTCCTCCACGCGCAGGTCCGGCTCGGGCAGCACGTTCTCTTGAAAATCGCCGAGTACGGCGAGTCCGCCTGATTGCGCGCTTTCGAAACCACCGGGGAAGTATTCGTGCGCGAATTGCGAGAGCACGCGCTCGCGTTCGCTCGCCGCGCCGGTGTGGTACCACGTGATGGTCTTGACGGGCGGCTGATAGAGGGTCTTGTCGTCCGTGATGTAGGGGCTTGCCGAATTGCCCTGCGAAAATTCGCCGTAGGACTCGACATCAACCTGCTCGACGCGACCGAACCCGCGGAACTCCCGTTCAACGCCATCGAAGAACCCGTGGTGATACGAGTAGCTAGTGGAAAACCGTGTCTGCCGCCACTTGTCGGCAACGGTCACGTTCTCGACACAGTGGACCGGGAAGGGAAGCTTCGTGATCCACGGCCTCCCGGCGGCTTTGTCCGCGAGGTAGAACTTCGTCGAGGGGGCGTAGGTGACGATGGTCTCGGCGCCGAGGTTGTTGAGGCTCTTGACCAGCAGGTGCGGCTTCTGGCCGCCCATCAGGTCCACATAGCGCATGGATCGACGCGCGTCGCCTGGCAGCGGCGACGACCAGACCAGGCAAGCCGTACCGTTGCCGAACAGGTCGATCGGCACGATGGATGCGAAGTCGTCCACGCGCGGGAAGACGTTCAACTGCTGCGCGGCGCTCCAACTGTTGCCCGACTGATTGAAGTACAGGCGCACGCCATCGCGGTGCAAGTAGATGATGTCGGTCGTGCCGCTGCCGTCGACATCCGCGAGCCGGATGCGGCTGTGGTCGAACTGGTCCGGATGGTCGAACCGCGGTGACTCGTCCATGGTGACCTTGGCGCCGAAGCGTCCGTAGCCCAAGTTGGGCCAGAAGCAGACCCCGCCGTTGCGGATGCGAACCAGGTCCGTGAGACCGTCGCCGTCGAGATCCGCCAGATAGATCGACTCGGTGCCGTCGGCGAACACCAGGCGCGGGCCCTGCTCGTCGTCGAGCGCGTGCTGCACGCGCCGCGCCGGACCGAAGCCCTGCTCCGCCAGCGACGCGTGCCACACGAAGGCATCGTTTTCACTGACCAGGACGTCGGCGTGGCCGTCGCCGTCCAGGTCAACAAGTTTCAGATTCGGGTCGCGCGTATCGCGGTTGAGGTAAGCCGTGAACGGACGGAAGTGCTCCCAGCCCTCCTCCGCGCCGTGTTCGTACAGGCCCGGCACGGGACCGTCGAGCAGCACGAGATCCGGTTGGCCATCGCCGGCCAGATCCATGAACTGCGCCTGTCCGTTTGTCAGGCCCGCGTTGGGAGTGAGCGCGACACGTTCCACGGGCGCGAACTCGACCTGCCGGTCGCTGATGGGGCTGACGTTGCGTTTGTAGAACCAGCCGCCGCCCTGCTCGGTGAGGATGCCCGGAATGCCTTCACCATGCAGATCGATCCATTGGTAGGCCGCACCGTCCAGGCCGATCGGCAGGTTCGCCAGGCTCTCTTCGTCAAGTTCGTGCACGCTGTCCTGCACGCTCGGCTGCGTGTATGCGAACTCGACTGGCGGCAGGCTGCGCTTTCGATACGCGCCTGCGTCGCGCTTGTAGCTGGACTGCGTGACCGAGAGCAGAAAGGTGTAGGCCGGGTTGCGCGCGTTGGCTGGATCCTGATCGTGCGAATACCCGAAGTCTGTCGAGCGAACCAGGCAATCGGTTCCAACGCCAGGCTCGCCGTCGAAATGGTGGAACATCAGCACGCGGCGGCATAGGCGGGCGGTGCGCACCTCGAAGCCGGCGCGATAGGACGAGAATGGGTCGACGCGGGAGCGCCACGGGCCCGCCTCGTTCGGTGTAGGCGCCTCGGCGACATGTTCGCCGTAGTCGAAGACGGCTTCGAACATCCAACCGGCGCCCTGCAGCGCGGTCGCGCTCAACCTGGCGGGCCGCTGCCCTGCGCTGTCGAGCAGCGTGTTCCGGTTGCCATAGCGGATGCGCTTCAGGTGGCGGTTGGTTTTCCGGCGCGGGTCGTCGCGCTCGCCGCGGTTGCGCTCGTGCGCGCGACCCAGGTCGACGCCCGTGCCGTCCTCGGCTTTGTAGTCGTAAACGACGGCGTTGCCTTTGTCGTCGCGGGTTTCCGAGATGAGCCACGTGAAGACGCGCAGGGGATCGGCTGCGTCCGCGATGCGCGAGTTTGCATCCGTGCCGTACAGCGTGAGCACGTTGTCCCTTGAAATCGAGCGCCAGTGCACGTCGCCATCGCCCTGGCGCGTCCAGCGCTCGATGCGTGCGAACAGGCCTTCGATGCGCGGGCGGTACCGCTGGACCATGTAGGTGTCGGAGCCGATCGCGCGATCGGACAGCCTCTCGCGGACCCAGGTGCCGTTCTGATCGATCGTGACGGGCACGAGATCTTCCGTGCCGGATAGGATGTAGACGTCGGACTCCTGAGCGTCGTGATACTGCGGTAGTCCCTTGTCGGTCTTGCGGGTGATCTGGGGTAGGCCGAGCGCCCACCCGAATCCGAAGGGGCCGTTGCCCGCTCCGGAGTCGTAGTTCAAGGACAGTTGGGGGCTGAAACCCGAGCGTCCGGGGCTGGTGGCAATGGGCACGGACATGGAGCCGGTGCCAGTGACCGGGTTGGCGCCGAATTTCTCGCCGATGCCGCGGATGGCGCCGCCGCCCTTGGGCAACGCGATGCCTTCCGGTTTGACCTGAAAGCCGGAATCCCCCGCGGACTCAGGGTTGGAGCGCGGATCGCTGCCCGTCCTGATAGCCTGCGTGTCAGGGTGATTGTTCGTACGTTGCTGCAGGTCTCCAGGCATCACGCTCCCGTCAGCAGTCTTGTGCATGACCAGGCTGCGAGCAGCCCAGCCAAGCACCTCGTGAAGTCCGGCAGTCTCGACGGACCGCCAATGGCGACCCCTCTGAGACAGGCGAGGTGAAAAGTGTTGTTACGAAGCGCGTTGGTGCGACTTACCGTCGGCGGCTTCAGTGTTCATCGGAAAATGCCGCTCCTGCGGTTCGACGATCCGGTCACCGGGGGAAGGACGGCAACAAATTGTCCGCTTTTTGCGACTAATGCTCGAAAACCTTAGTGGACAGTTAGGACATTAGGACATATCCCGGAATGTGTCAATGCAGCAGTCAGCAATTCAGCGCTGAAGCACAAGACCCCCGCCCGAATGGTGCCAAGGCTTGGCGGGGAGCGGTAGAGAACCGGTTTCGCAAAGGCGGCTAGGAGCCTGTCGGACTTTCGCGTCGCTGTTGGTAAAATGGGCGCCTTGAATCCACTCCCGCGGGCCCTCCCCGATGAGCTTCATCCAAGCCGACCGAGACACCCCCTCCCTGTTGCCGCCGTCGGTGGATGAATGGCTGCCGGCCAATAATCTGGCCCGGTTTATCCTGGAGGTCAGTGATCAACTGGACCTGTCGCGCCTGACCCAAGGTTACGCCCGACGGGGTTCCAAGGCCCACCACCCGGCGGTGTTGCTGGCCTTGCTGGTCTACGGCTATGCCACCGGGGTGTTTGCCAGCCGGAAGATCGAGCGGGCCACTGATGATTCGGTCGCCTTCCGCTTCCTGGCCGCCAACACCCACCCCGACCACGACACCCTCGCGACCTTCCGCAAGCGCTTCCTGCCGGAACGGGAAGCGTTGTTCGTCCACGTGTTGTCGATCGCGCCGACGATGAAACGGCTCCAATGGGGTCAGCTCACCCGGGACGGCAGCCAGCTCACGGCCAACGCCGCCCAGCACCAGGCCCTGTCCCACGGCCACATTGACAAGCTCGCCGCCCAACTCCGGGACGCGGTGCGGGCGCTGCTCGCCAAGGCCGAGACCACCGACCGGGAGGAACGCCCCGACGGCCTGGACCTCCCAGCAGAACTGGCCCGACGCGAGGCCCGGCGGGAGGCTTTGGCCAACGCCCAGGCCGCGATCGAAGCCCGCGCCAAAGCCCGGTGCGACGCCGAACAGCAGGACTACGAAGCCAAAGTCGCCCGCCGCGAGGCACAACGTCAAGCCGGCAAACCGCCCCGCGGCAAGGAACCGCCGCCTCCGCAAGCCGGCCCTCGCGCCAAGGACCCGGTCAACCTGACCGACGAAGAATCCCGGATCATGCCGGTCTCCGGCGGCGGCTTCGCGCAAGCCTACAACATCCAGGCCGCGGTCGATGCCGAGACGATGCGCGTGCGGGTGACCGGGGTGAATCAACAGACCCATGACCAGCAACAGGTCGAACCGATGCGGGACGCACTGGCCGCCCTGCCGGACCGTCCCGCTCCTGACTTCACCACCCCCGCTCCAGCAGCGTCTTGAGATAGCGCCCGGTATGGGAGGCGGGATCGGCGGCCACCTGCTCCGGGGTGCCGGTGGCGATGATGGCGCCGCCGCGATGGCCGCCCTCGGGGCCCAGGTCGATGACCCAGTCGGCGGTCTTAATGACGTCCAGATTGTGCTCGATGACAACCACCGTGTTGCCGTGGTCGCGCAGCCGGTGCAGGACATCCAGTAACTGCTTTACGTCGTGGAAATGCAGGCCCGTAGTGGGCTCATCTAAAAAGTAGAGGGTGCGGCCGGTATCGCGCTTGGAGAGTTCGCGGCTGAGCTTGACACGCTGGGCCTCGCCGCCGGAGAGGGTGGTGGCGCTCTGGCCGAGGCGGACATAGGTGAGGCCGACGTCCATGAGGGTCTGGAGCTTGCGTGCCAGGGTGGGCACCGGGGCGAAGAACTCCAGGGCCTGCTCCACCGTCAGGTTCAGGACTTCGTCGATGGTCTTGCCCTTGTAGCGGATCTCCAGGGTCTCACGGTTGTAGCGCCGGCCCTTGCAGACGTCGCACTGGACGTAGATGTCTGGCAGGAAGTGCATCTCCACCCGGATGAGCCCGTCGCCCTTGCAGGCCTCGCAGCGCCCACCGGCGACGTTGAAGCTGAACCGCCCCACCGAATAGCCCCGGGTACGGGCCTCGGGCACGCCGGCGAAGAGTTCCCGCACCAGATTGAAGAGGCCGGTATAGGTCGCCGGGTTGGAGCGGGGGGTGCGGCCAATGGGGCTCTGGTCGATATCCACCACCTTGTCGAAGTGCTCCAGGCCCTCTACCCGGTCGTGGGGGGCGGGCTGGAGGTTGGAGTTGTTGAGGTGGCGGGCGGCGAGGGGGTAGAGGGTGTCGTTGATCAGGGTCGATTTGCCGGAGCCCGAGACCCCGGTGACGCAGCAGAGGGTGCCCACCGGGATGGCGACATCGACGCCGCGCAGGTTGTGGCCGCGGGCGCCGAGCAGGCATAACTGGCGCGCCGGGTCCGTGGGGGTGCGCCGCTGGGGGATGGCGATGCGCAACTGGCCGGAGAGATAGCGGCCGGTCAGGGAGTCCGGGCAGGAGGCGATCTCCTCGGCGGTGCCTTGGGCGACGATCTCGCCGCCACGCTCCCCCGCCCCCGGGCCCATGTCTACCACCTGATCGGCAGCGCGTATCGCCTCTTCGTCGTGTTCGACCACGATGACGGTGTTGCCGATGTCGCGCAGGTGATTCAGGGTCC
Source organism: Chromatiaceae bacterium (assembly GCA_016714645.1). NCBI lineage: Bacteria > Pseudomonadati > Pseudomonadota > Gammaproteobacteria > Chromatiales > Chromatiaceae > Chromatiaceae bacterium. The sequence goes on from JADKCI010000004.1 coordinate 698,212, forward strand.
GCAGCAGGCGGGCATTGTCGCGCTGGTGCAGGCCGATGGAGGGCTCGTCCAGGATGTACATGACCCCCACCAGACCGGCGCCGATCTGGCTGGCGAGCCGGATGCGCTGGGCCTCGCCGCCGGACAGGGTCTCGGCGCTGCGCTCCAGGGTCAGATAGTCGAGGCCCACGTCCACTAGGAAGTGCAACCGCTGGGCGACCTCCTTGATGATGCGGGCCCCGATCTCGCCGCGCTGGCCCGGCAGGTCCAAGGTCTCGAAGAAACTCAGGGCCTCGCCCACCGGCAGGCGGGTGATCTCCGCCAGGCCGCGCTCGGCCACGAAGACATGCCGGGCCGCCTCGTTGAGGCGCGTGCCCTGGCAGGTGGGGCAGTCCTGGTGGGAGAGGTAGCGGGCCAATTCCTCCCGCAGGGTGACGGAGTCCGTCTCCCGGTAGCGGCGCTCCATGTTGCGTAGGACCCCCTCGAAGGGGCGAACCTTGCCCGGGCCATGCTCGTGGGGCAGCTTGAGCTTGATGCGGTCCTTGCCGCTGCCGTAGAGGACGACCTGGCGAATGGGTTCTGGCAGTTCCAGCCAGGGGGCCTCGACGTCGAAGCCATAGTGCTCGCCCAAGGCGCGGACCATTTGGAAATAGTAGGCGTTGCGCCGGTCCCAGCCGCGCACGGCGCCACCGGCCAGGCTGAGTTCCGGGTGGACGACCACCTTGTCGGCGTCGAAAAACTGCTCCACCCCCAGGCCGTCGCAGCTCGGGCAGGCCCCGGCAGGGTTGTTGAAGGAGAAGAGGCGGGGTTCCAGCTCCGGCAGGCTGTAGCCGCAGATGGGGCAGGCGTAGCGGGCCGAGAAGATGAGTTCGGGCTTCTCGGGCTCGTCCAGCCAGGCGATCCGGGCGATGCCGCTGGACAGGTTCAGGGCCGTCTCCAGGGATTCGGCCAGACGGGGGCGCAGGTCGTCGCGGACGCGGAAACGGTCCACCACCACCTCGATGCTGTGCTTGCGCTTGAGATCCAGCTCCGGTGGCTCGTCCAGCTCGCAGAGGTCGCCATCCACCCGGGCGCGGACGAAGCCCTGGGCGTTGAGTTCGGCGAAGAGGCGCTGATACTCGCCCTTGCGCTCGGAGATCACCGGCGCCAGCAGCATCAGCTTGTCACCCACCGGCAGGGCCAGCACCTGGTCCACCATCTGGCTGATGGTCTGGGCGTCCAGGGTTTCGCCATGATGGGGGCAGCGGGGGGTGCCGACCCGGGCGTAAAGGAGGCGCAGATAGTCGTAGATCTCGGTGATGGTGCCGACGGTGCTGCGGGGGTTGTGGGAGGTGGTCTTCTGCTCAATGGAGATGGCTGGCGACAGGCCCTCGATCTGGTCCAGGTCCGGCTTCTCCATGACCGACAGAAACTGGCGGGCATAGGCCGACAGGGACTCGACATAGCGGCGCTGGCCTTCGGCATAGATGGTGTCGAAGGCGAGGGAGGACTTGCCCGACCCCGAGAGGCCGGTAACCACGATGAGGCGGTCCCGAGGCAGCTCCAGATCGACGTTCTTGAGATTGTGCGTTCGTGCGCCGCGGATGCGGATGCTATCCATGAGCCTAAACCGGGTGGGGCGAAGCTGCTATTATGCTCAGCCATTCCCAAGCTAAGCAAAGCCGATATGAGCCGTTCCGGACCCCCGCCCATTCCCATGACCTCCGCCGAACGGCGCGCCTCGGCGGGCCTGGCCGGTATCTTTGCCCTGCGCATGCTCGGTCTTTTCCTGATATTGCCCGTATTTGCCATTCAGGCCCGGGAGGTACCCGGGGCGACGCCCCTGCTGATTGGCATCGCCATCGGTGCCTATGGCCTGACCCAGGCCCTCCTTCAGATTCCCTTCGGCATGTTGTCGGACCGCATTGGCCGCAAGCCGGTCATCCTGGGCGGGCTGATCCTCTTTGTCATTGGCAGCGTGGTGGCGGCCCTGGCGGACGATATTTATGGCGTCATTATCGGGCGCCTGCTCCAGGGCAGCGGGGCCATCGCCGCCGCCATCATGGCCCTGACCGCCGACCTCACCCGCGAGGCGGTGCGCACCCGCGCCATGGCGGGCATCGGTATCAGCATTGCCCTCTCCTTCGCCCTGGCCCTGGTGCTGGGGCCCATCGTCGCCCATTGGGGGGGGCTGGAGGGTCTCTTCTGGTTCATTGCCGTGCTGGCCTGCGCGGGCATCCTGATCCTGCTGCTGGTGGTGCCGAATCCCATCCGGTCCAGCCTGCATCGTGACGCGGAGCCCGTGGCCAGCCAGTTTCGCGGTGTCCTGGCCCATGGTGAGTTGCGGCGGCTGGATCTCGGTATCTTCACCCTGCACCTGACCATGACCTCACTCTTTCTGGTGCTGCCCCTCTTTATGCGGGACCAGGGACTGGCGCCGGTTGATCACTGGCTGGTCTATCTGCCGGTTCTGCTGCTGTCCATCCTCGCCATGGTCCCTCTCATCATCCAGGCCGAAGGCAAGGGGCGCATGAAGTTGGTTTTTCTGGGTACCTTGGCGGCCCTGGTGCTGGGGCTGCTGGGGCTGAATTACCTGGGCCATGGCATTCTGGCCATCGCCTTCTGGCTCTTCGTCCTGATCACCATCTTTAACCTGTTGGAGGCCGTTCTGCCATCCATGGTCTCCAAGGTTGCCCCCGCCGGTGCCAAGGGCACGGCCATGGGGGTCTATTCCACTTCGCAGTTCGCCGGGGCCTTTCTCGGCGGTGTGGTGGGCGGCTGGATTCATCAACATTTGGGTCCCGAGGCCGTGCCCATCTTTTGCGCCCTGGCGGTCTCCGTCTGGCTCCTGGTGGCCTGGGGTATGCAATCCCCGCGACAGGGCACACCCCACATGGTCCGCGTGGGCGATCGCGCCGCCGATCCCGAGCTCCGAAACCAACTGTTGGCGATCCCGGGGGTCGAGGAGGCCCTGATCGTGGCCGAGGAGGGCGTTGCCTATCTCAAGGTGGACAAGCGGCAAGTCGATTGGGCAAGATTGCAGGAATTTGCAGCGGAAGGCTAAGGCCGTCTCCGGACAGTACCGCACCGGTCGGGATCTCGGTCCCCTACCTATCAAATCGCCAATTTCGCCCCGCGCGGGCGCCATTATCGCCTTTCGTGGCACGAGGAACCCATGTCCAAAGGAAGTCTCAACAAGGTCATGCTGATCGGCAATTTGGGGGCCGATCCGGAGACCCGCTACACGCCCAGCAACATGGCGGTGACCAAGCTCCGCCTCGCCACCAGTGAATCCTGGAAGGACAAGAATACCGGCGAGGCCCAGGAACGCACCGAGTGGCATCGGGTCACGATCTTTGGGCGCTTGGGCGAGGTCGCGCAGCAGTACCTGCGCAAGGGCTCCAAGGTCTATATCGAGGGCCAGTTGCGGACCAATAAGTGGCAGGGACCCGATGGTCAGGATCGCTATTCGACCGACATCGTGGTCGATATCCGCGGCACCATGATGATGCTTGACAGCCGTGGCGCCGGTGGTGGTAGCTCAGCCCCCTACGATAGTCAGGGCGGTGGTCAGTCGCGCCCGGCCAAGGGTGGGGGCGATGACTGGGGCGATGACGGCTTCGGCGGCAAGCCCGCGGCTAATGCCGGCGGTCCCGGTGGCGCCGCCGCCACCGTGGACTTCGACGACGACATCCCCTTCTAGGACATGGCTGTGATGAAAACCATCCTGGTTACCGGTGGCGCCGGCTTTATCGGGGGCAATTTTGTCCACTTCCTGCTGCGGGAGACGGACGTCCAGGTCATCAACCTGGACAAGTTGACCTATGCCGGCAATCTGGACACCCTGGCCCCCCTGGCGGGCAACCCCCGCCATGTCTTCGTCCAGGGCGATATCGGCGACCGGGACCTGGTGGGCCGCCTGCTCGCGGACTATGCCGTGGACGCCGTGGTCAACTTCGCCGCCGAGTCCCACGTGGACCGCTCCATCGATGGCCCCGCGGCCTTCGTCGAGACCAACGTTCTGGGCACCTTCAACCTCCTGGATTGCGCCCGGGCTTACTGGTCCGGCCTGGGTCTGGCGGGGCGGGCGGCCTTTCGCTTTCTGCACGTCTCCACCGACGAGGTCTATGGGTCCCTGGGCCCCACCGGGCGTTTCGTCGAGACGACCCCCTACGCGCCCAATTCCCCCTATTCAGCCTCCAAGGCCGCCTCGGATCACCTGGTGCGGGCCTGGTTCCACACCTACGGGCTGCCGGTGCTGACCACCAACTGCTCCAACAACTACGGCCCCTACCAGTTCCCGGAAAAACTCATCCCCCTGGTAGCCCTCAAGGCCCTGGCCGGGGAGTCGCTGCCCATCTATGGCAACGGCTCCAACGTGCGCGACTGGCTGTATGTCGAGGATCACTGCCGGGCTATCTGGCGGGTCCTGGCGGCTGGCCGGCCCGGCGAGGTCTATAACGTCGGCGGCGACAGCGAACGCACCAACCTGGAGGTGGTCGACACCCTCTGCGGCCTGCTCGACGAACTGGTGCCGGACTCGCCCCACCGGCCCCATGCCCAGCTCAAGGTCTTCGTCACCGACCGCCCCGGTCATGACCAGCGCTACGCCATCGACGCCACCAAGCTCCAGACCGAGTTGGGCTGGGCACCCCAGGAGCGCTTCGAGACCGGCCTGCGCCAGACCCTGGTCTGGTATCTGGAGAACCCTGACTGGTGTGGACGGGTGATGGACGGCAGTTATCGTGGCCAGCGGCTGGGGACAGGCGCGGGCAAGGATGACCTGGGGGAGGGCGCGGCATGAATCGCAAGGGCATCATCCTGGCCGGGGGCTCCGGCACCCGGCTCTATCCGCTGACGCATACCATCAGCAAGCAACTGCTGCCGGTTTACGACAAGCCCATGATTTACTATCCCCTCGCCACCCTGATGCTGGCGGGGATTCGGGAGATTCTGGTCATCACCACCCCCCGGGATGCCGACGCCTTCCAGGACCTGCTCGGCGACGGCGGCCAGTGGGGTATTTCCCTCCAGTATGCCGTCCAGCCCGAGCCCGGCGGCCTGGCCCAAGCCTTTATCATCGGCGCCGATTTTGTCGCCGGTGACCCGAGTTGCCTCATCCTGGGCGATAACATCTTCTACGGCCATGGCCTGGTCCAGCAGATGCGCGCCGCCAATCTCCGCGAGCGCGGGGCCTCGGTCTTCGGCTACTGGGTCAAGGACCCCGAGCGCTATGGCGTCGCGGAACTCGACTCCCTCGGGCGCGTCCTCGGCCTGGAGGAAAAGCCGGTCAAGCCCAAGTCCAACTACGCCGTCACCGGGCTCTACTTTTACGACGAGCAGGTGTGCGACCTGGTGGCCAATCTCCAGCCCTCCCCCCGGGGCGAACTGGAGATTACGGATCTCAACAACCTCTACCTGGCGCGGGGCGAGCTCTTCCTGGAACGTCTCGGGCGTGGTACCGCCTGGCTCGACACCGGCACCCATCAGTCCCTGATGGAGGCCAGCAACTTCATCGAGACCATCGAGCAGCGCCAGGGCCTCAAGATCTGCTGCCCCGAGGAGGTCGCCTGGCAGAGACGCTGGATCGAGGCCGACCAGTTGCGCGCCATCGCCGCGCCCCTGGCCAAGAGCGGCTATGGCGAATATCTGTTGGGGCTGCTGGAGCGCTCCGCCGAGCCATGAACATCATCGAGACCGAGATCCCCGGCGTCCTCGTCATCGAACCCCAGGTCTTTGGCGACGAACGGGGCTATTTCCTGGAGAGCTGGCAGCAGGAACGCTACGCCGCCGCCGGCATCCCCCGGGGTCTGGTGCAGGATAATCAGGCCTATTCCCGCCATGGTGTCCTGCGCGGCCTGCACATCCAGCATCCCTACGCCCAGGGCAAGCTGGTGCAGGTGCTGAGGGGCGAGGTCTTCGACGTGGCCGTGGACGCCCGCCCCGGCTCGCCCTGGTTCGGGCGCTGGGTCGGCGTCCTGCTCTCCGGCGAGAACCACCGCCAGTTCTGGGTCCCCGCTGGCTTTGCTCATGGCTACTATGTCACCGGCGAGGACGCCCTCTTCAGCTATAAGTGCAGTGACTATTACCACCCCGAGAACGAGTTGTCGGTGGCCTGGAACGACTCCGCCATTGGCATCGACTGGCGCCTGCGGGGTGAACCCATCCTCTCCGCCAAGGATCTGGCGGCTACTCCGCTCGCCGCCGTCCCGACCGAGCGCCTGCCGGCCTATGCCGGCCCCTGATTTGGACTCCGGATTGAATCCCCACATGAAAAAGCGACCCGAAATCCTGCTGATTGGCGCCGACGGTCAGGTCGGCTGGGAACTGCAGCGCACCCTGGCGCCCCTGGGCCATCTGACGCGCGCCACCCTCGATGGTCGCTGGGAGCAGGCCCTGGATCTGGCCAACGCCGAGTCCATCGCCGGGGTCCTGCGCGAGACCCGGCCCGATATCGTCATCAACGCCGCCGCCTACACGGCGGTGGACAAGGCCGAGACGGAACAGGACCTGGCGCAACGTATCAATGGCGATGCCCCCGGCCTGCTGGGCCGCCTGCTCGCCGAGCGCCGCGTGCCCGTCCTCCATTACTCCACGGATTTTGTCTTCTCCGGTCAGGCCGAGAGCCCCTACAAAGAGGATGATGAACCCGGCCCCCTCAATGTCTATGGCGCCACCAAGCTCGACGGCGAAAATCGGCTGCTCGACTCCGGTACCCCGGCCCTGATTCTGCGCACCAGTTGGGTCTATGGCCGCTACGGTCAGAATTTTCTCCTCACCATGCAGCGCCTGCTGCGGGAGCGGGAGGAGCTTCAGGTGGTGGATGATCAGATCGGCGCCCCCACCTGGAGTCGCCTGCTGGCCGAGGTCAGTGCCCAACTCTTGTACCGCGTCATCAGCGGAGATATTGACCTGGAGCGCCAGTCCGGCCTCTACCAGGTCACCGGCGGTGGCCAGACGAGCTGGTGGGGCTTTGCCAAGGCTATCCAGCAGGCCAGCGGCGCCCACTGCCGCCTGTTGCCGATCCTCTCGCGCGATTATCCCTCCCCCGCGAAGCGGCCGACCTACTCCGTCCTCGATAACGGCAAGCTCCTGGACACCTTCGGGCTGGCCCTCCCGCACTGGGAAACCTCCCTGGCGATGTGTCTGGCGGAGACCTGAGGGGGCAGGCAAGGGCATGCCCGATCAGGCCTGCCTGCCCTTGCCATTCGGGTGTCTTTGCGGATCGGACTTGGGGGGCTATGGCCTTGACCCTCCTGAAGACCGCATCCATACTCAAAATTCTCCGAGTGCCTGAGGTACCCCTAACCTGCTCCCCCCCAATTATGTCAACTACCAGAGGTAACACCATGAAAAGAATGCTCCTGGCAGCCCTGTGTTCGGTCGCGACCCTGCCCGCCCTCGCCCAAGAGGCGAAGGTTGACATCACGCTGAATGCCGCCATGCCCTCCATTCGCGACCCATCCCGGAACGATACTTTCAAATTCACCCTGACGGACGCCAAGATCGTCACCAGCCTTGAATTGGAATGCCAGGCCGGCCGGACCCAGGCCCTGGTGTTGCGCACCAATGAGCAATGCAGCGTCAAAGGTACGGGTGCCATCGTCAATCCCTCGAACCCTGGCCAGCGGATGCCCCGCGCTCAGTACGCGGGTGGCTTTACGGTCAAGGAGAACGGCCAGGTCGAAGGCAATACCCTCAGCGTGAACTACCTGGCGGTTGGCAAGGTCCCGGCCTCCTCGGAATCCTTCGGTGGCGGCATGATGCTGAAGCCGGAAAACCCCTCCCCGGGGGCGGCGGAGCTGCAGGCCGCTATCCTGAAGAAGCTGCGGGGTGAAAAGGGGGCGGGCTCCGTCATCGACGAACGGGTGGACACCGTCCAGCTCTCCAGTTTTTTTATTCCCTCGGCGGGGCTGCCCTCGGAGAAGGGCTGTGCCTGGAACGGGGACATGATCTTTTCCTACCAGACGAACTCCTGGTTCATCAATCTCACCGCCAAGTGCGGAGAGAAGAACTATGCCCTCAAGGGCAATATGCCCTGGACCGACACCCCGGGCGCGACCAACCAGACCCAGTATGACTTGACCCTGACTCTGCCGAGCGCGGCCATCGGTTCGGACGATGCCCTGTTTGCCAACCCCGACGGGGATAGCGATCTCTTTGCCACGGTTGATGGTATGACCGGCACCATCATCATGAAGGAATCGGGCCATGTGAAGGCCAAGGTGGATGGGGTCGAGGACGAGGTGGCCACTCAGATCGAGGGCAGCGGTGCCCTGAAGGGGACCAATGTCTCCCTGGAGGCGGTGCGCTCCTTTACCCTGCTGATCGGCATCCTGTCGCGGACCTTCTTTGGGGCCTGATAGCCCCTTCCTCGCACCCGGGCCCGACACGTTCGGGTCCGGGTGGCCCATGTCCCGGACCGCCGAACCGCGGGCGCGGTGGCCAGGCCCGGCATGGGGCCGTTTTCATTTCGCGCTTTAACCGGGCGCCTTCTACCGGATGTTTCATGGCCCAGCTCCACGAGCAACTCGCTAAGCGGCGAACCTTCGCCATTATTTCCCACCCCGATGCTGGCAAGACGACTCTGACCGAAAAGCTCCTGCTGTTCGGCGGTGCCATCCAGATGGCGGGAACCGTCAAGGGCCGCAAGGCCGCGCGACACGCCACCTCCGACTGGATGGAACTGGAAAAGCAACGGGGCATCTCGGTGACCTCCTCGGTGATGCAGTTCCCCTATGGCGATGCCATCGTCAACCTGCTCGACACCCCGGGTCACGAGGACTTCTCGGAGGACACCTACCGGACCCTGACGGCGGTGGACTCCGCCCTGATGGTGATCGACGTGGCCAAGGGCGTGGAAGAGCGCACCATTAAGCTCATGGATGTCTGTCGCCTGCGCGCCACGCCCATCCTCACCTTTGTCAACAAGCTGGATCGGGAAGGGCGTAACCCCATCGAGGTGCTGGATGAGATCGAGCAGGTGCTCAAGGTCCGCTGCGCCCCCGTCACCTGGCCCATTGGCATTGGCAAGCGTTTCAGGGGCGTTTATGACCTGCGCAATGGCAAGACGCATCTCTTCAGCGCCCAGCATGGTGGCCGTATCCGCAGCGGGGAGGTGATAGAGGGTCTGGACAATCCCCGCCTGGATGAGTTGTTGGGAGAGCAGGCGGCGGAACTGCGCGAGGAGATGGAACTGGTGGCCGGCGCCAGTCACGCGCTGAACCTGGACGACTACCTGGCGGGGGAGCAGACGCCGGTCTTCTTTGGGTCCGCCATCAATAACTTTGGCGTCGAGGAGTTGCTGCGGGCCTTCGTCGATTACGCCCCGCCACCCCGGCCGCGCGCGACCCTGCAGCGCGAGGTCCTCCCGACGGAGGAGGGCTTCACGGGCTTCGTCTTCAAGATCCAGGCGAACATGGACCCGGGCCATCGGGATCGCATCGCCTTCCTGCGCGTCTGTTCCGGCAGCTATCGCAAGGGCATGAAGATGCGTCATGTCCGCATCGGCAAGACCATCCAGGTCGCCAACGCCATTACCTTCCAGGCCGACGAGCGGCACCTGGTGGAGGAGGCCTGGCCCGGCGATATCATCGGCCTGCACAACCATGGCACCATCCAGATCGGCGATACCTTCACCGAGGGCGAAGAGCTTAAGTATCTGGGCATCCCCTTCTTCGCCCCGGAACTGTTCCGGCGCGTGGTGCTGAAGGATCCCCTGAAGATGAAGGCTCTGCAAAAGGGGGTGGTCCAACTCTCGGAGGAGGGCGCGACCCAGGTCTTTCGACCCCTCAAGAACAACGATCTCATCCTCGGCGCCGTCGGTAACCTCCAGTTCGACGTCGCCGCCTACCGGCTCAAGGATGAATACAGTGTCGAGGCCGTCGTCGAGCCTGTGAGCGTTCACACGGCGCGCTGGGTGGTCTGCAAGGATGACAAGATGCGGGAACGATTCCAGGATAAAGCCTACGAGAACCTGGCCCTGGATGGTGATAACCAATTGGTTTATCTGGCTCCCACGCGCGTCAACCTGAGCCTGATCCAGGAGCGCTGGCCGGATATCCGTTTCCTGGCGACCCGCGAACTCTAACCGCGGCGCCTCATTGCGATGACTCCCTGAAGGAGGATAAGGAAGAATGGAAATTGAAGCCGTGGCGCAACTCATTCGTGCCGGTCTGCCAGATGCTCAGGTGCAGGTCACCGGCGACGGCAGTCACTTCGAGGCCCTGGTGGTCAGCGCGGCCTTCCTCGGTAAGGGCCCGCTGGAAAGGCAACGCCTGGTCATGGCCACGGTACGGCCACAGCTAGAAAGCGGCGAACTCCACGCACTTTCGATTAAGGCCCGGATCCCGGCCTCGGAGACTGATCAGACCGGATCAGGCCTATCAGGCGCTTGATGCCCTGCTGGCTGGCAATCTGGCCTCGGAGAGCCATACTTCTGGGTGAAGGTAACCAATAATCAAAAAGGAGGTCAGCCATGTTTCTGAAACATAAAGCCAGCGGCAAGCTTGTCGAGGTGCTGGGTCTGCGCGATATCTTTAACCCCATCCATGAGTTACTCATCGGCCGCTATAGCGCCGGGGAGGAGTTGCAGGATCCCGAGCAATTCCGCAAAGCCGATCTGGTGTTCTGTTCCGGTGAAGCCCTGCCCAGGTGCTGGACCGACGTCCACTATCGCGATGACGAGGCCTTTCACCACTACCGGCTCGCACCCTGAGCCTTGAGCCAGGCGGCTGATGCGCCCCGTCCCACCCCCAGTGAAATCGCTGTTATCCTCCGGCCAGGGTGGCGCAAGGGGGGCGCTGTCCGGGGTGGTCACGGGTGAAAATACCGATTTGACGGCCCCGTGACCTGTCCCTAGAATGCATCGTTGTGTTCGGGCGATTAGCTCAGCGGGAGAGCACTCCCTTCACACGGGAGGGGTCACTGGTTCGATCCCAGTATCGCCCACCAATTTTAATCAGGCCGCCGCCTCGGACCTGACGCTTTTCCTCCGCCGTACCCCCTTGTCAGGCCTTGTTCCCGGCCCCCGCACCAGGCTTTACCTGTGCCACCCACCAAACTCCCAGCACCTGGGACTTGTTCTCGGTTCAACAACTATCCTGCCATGGGTCGGTTTCGATGCCACTGGATCGTTATGCCCACATCCGGATCTCAAAGTCATTCACGGCAGTCCGTCGAGCATAAAAAAAGCCCCGCTACCGGGGCTTTTTTGACAGGTGCTGGACCTTGATATGTCAGCTTCCAAAGACCGAATCCTGGGTCTTAACCGTTTGTACCGAAGCCACGGAGGCCTGGGACGGGCTAAGGGATTGCTCTTCGGAGACCACGACGCCGGTTGAGACACCACCGATAACCAGAGCGATTGCAGCGATAATACCTAACATTTCAATTCTCCTAAAGGGGAGTGGGGTTGGATTGAGAGTTAGTATATCAGTGGATACTAATATGACAAGACCCAAAATGTTACGCTGTGTTACCGCACTGTTACAAAATTCCGGGCTCAGAGCGCCTCATCCCAGGTGCGGGAGAGGCGCATGGCGCAGTTGATCAGTCCCACCAGGGAATAGGTCTGGGGATAGTTGCCCCACAACTCGCCCGTTTCTGGGTGGATGTCCTCGGATAGCAGGCCCAGGGCGTTACGGCGCCCGAGCAGGTTTTCGAAGAGGCGGCGCGCCTCGTCACGGCGCCCCAGAAGGGCGAGGGCGTCGATGTACCAGAAGGTACAGATGGTGAATGCCGTCTCCGGCCGTCCGAAATCATCTTCCACGCCGTAACGCAGCAGGAGGTCGCCGCGTATCAGGTGGCGACCGATGGCATCGACGGTGGCGGCAAAACGCGGGTCGTCCGCCGTCAGGAAATCCAGTTCGCCAAGGAGCAGGAGGCTGGCATCCAGGTGGTCGCCCTCGAAGGTGGCGACGAAGCTGTCGAGGTCCGGATTCCAGGCCCGACGGGTGATGACCGCATGGAGCCGATCGGCCTCCCGGCGCCACTGGACGGCGCGCTCGGTCAGGGCCAGCCGGGAGGCGATGCGCGCCAGGCGGTCGCAGCCGGCCCAGCAGATGACCGCCGAGAAGGTATGGACGGCGGGTTTGTTGCGCAGCTCCCAGGGGCCGGCATCCGGCTGGTCGAAGACAGCGACCGCCAGCCGGCCTAGTCCCTCCAGCCGCTCGAACAGCACCTGGTCGCCGGCCAGCGGCAGGCGGCGGTCGAAGAAGGCATGGGTGGCGGCGAGGATGACGCTGCCATAGACGTCGTTCTGGACCTGGAGATGGGCCTGGTTACCGACCCGTACCGGTCCCATGCCCCGGTAACCCAACAGGCCGGGGGCGGTGCGTTCTTGCAAGTCGGCGCGGCGGGTGATGCCATAGCAGGGCCGCAGCCGCCGGTCCATGCACTCGCCGACGATGTCGGTGATGTAGCCGAGGTATTCCTCCATGGAGCGGGTGGCGCCCAGGCGATTGAGGGCGCTGACGACGAAATAGGCGTCGCGCAGCCAGCAGAAGCGGTAGTCCCAGTTGCGTTCGCTGCCCGGCGCCTCGGGGATGGAGGTGGTCAGGGCGGCGACGATGGCCCCCGTCTCCTCGAAGCTACAGAGCTTGAGGGTCAGTGCGGCGCGGATGACCTCGTCCTGCCACTCGAAGGGGATGGATAGGGACCGGACCCAACTATGCCAATGCTCCAGGGTCCGCTCCAGAAAGGAGTGTGCGGTATCGCCGATGCCTGCGCCCAGGCTCTCGTCGGCGCCGAGGATGAAATGCAGCGGCCGATCCAGGACAAAGGATGTCTCCTCTACCAGGTAGGACAGGGCGGCATCCGTGGTCAGGCGCAGGGCGTCGGAGTGGCTGGCGTAGCGGATATGGTTGGAACCGAGGGTGAGTTGGGGTGTTTCCTGGCCATAGGCGAACCGTGGGCGCAGACGCACCCGCAGCCGAGGCAGCCCCTTTACCGGCACGATAATCCGCACCAGGGTGGGGGGACGAAAGATGCGGTCGAACTGGTGAAAGCGGGGAGCGAAATCGGTGATTTCCACGACGTTACCCTCCCGGTCCTCGATCCGGGTCACCAGCACCGCCGAGTTGAGTTGATAGGTCTGGTGGCTGTTGGCCATTCCACCCGCCGGCTCTACGGCGAAATAGCCGCCGTTGCCCGGCTCCTGAGGACGATAGGGCTGAGTGCCCCCGAGCAGGGCGCAGAAGATGGGGTCCCCGTCCAGCCGCGGGAAGCCACACCAGAGGATGGTCCCCACCGGGTCGATGAGGGCCGCCAGGGTGCCGTTACCGATGACGCCGAGGTCCAGGTTGCAGCTTGGGTGCGTGGGATTCATGTTCATCTCCGTGGGCAATGGGGCCTGGTCAAGCCTTCAGCCTGGCCGCCAGGCCTTCAAGCCAGTGGCGCAGGTCGGAGGGCACCGCCAACTCATGGCGGGCCTGAGTGCCGTCGCCCGCCCCCACCCGGACGGAAATGCCGCCCAGGGCGTTGACGGCGGCAAAGCCGTCCTCGTCGGTCAGGTCGTCGCCGACGAAGATGGGGGTGCGACCGACGTAGGGTGGGCTGGCCAGAAAGCGGCGGATGCCGGCGCCCTTACTGGCGGTAGACGGGAGGATTTCCATCACCTGCTTACCGGCCTGGAGCCGGTAGTATGGTCCCAGGGTCCGGACCGCCTGTCGGGCCAGGCTCAGGGCCTGGGTCTCCAGGGCCGCGGCGGCGCGGAAGTGTAGGGCCAGGCCCTTGGGCTTGGGTTCCAGCCAGACTCCTGGCAGTTGGCGCAGGGGTTCCTCCAGGGCTCGCGCGATCGCCGCCAAGGGCACCCGGCCGGCGGGGGCGACCTCGCCCACTTGGCCACCTAGGCGCCACTCGGCGCCATGGGTCCCGACCGCGTCCAGGTCGACAGGGAAGAGCCGGTCTATGGTGGCCAGGGGCCGGCCACTGACCAGGGCCAGGGCGCCCCCCAGGGCGTCGGCGAGCCGGCACAGACGGGCCGGCAGGTCGGGCGGTACAATCACGAGTTCCGGGCGCGGCGCCAAATCCAGCAGGGTGCCGTCGATATCCAGAAACAGGGTCCAGGCGTCCGGCCAATCCGTACGGTCCGTCATGACTGGTGGTGGTGCCCTCATCGGCGCGTCTCCCGTCGCCACCCCAGACCGAAAGGTCGTGCCACCGCGTCGATCTGCGCCTGGATGTGCGCCCGCTTACGCAGGCGCGCTGCCGTCAGCAACATGCGCGCGGCCCAGAAATAGACGTTGTATTCGCTGACCATGGAGCGCATCAGGCGCATGCGCGCTCGGCGCTGATCCAGCGGCATGAGCAGACCGCGATGGATGGCCTCCGCCATGGCCTGGCTATCAAAAGGATTGACGATGAGGGCCTCCTGCAATTCGCGGGAAACGCCGGCGAAGGCGCTCAATACCAGAACCCCGTCCTCGTCATCCCGTGCGGCGACAAATTCCTTGGCCACCAGATTCATGCCGTCGTGCAGGCTGGACACCAGGCAGAGGTCGGCGGCGCGGAACAGGCTGAAGACCTCTTCCGGCTCGTGATGGCGTGGCACCAGCCGGATGGGCTGCCAACCGGGCCGGCCAAAGCGCTGGTTGACGGCACTGGCCAGGGCCTCTGCTTCCTCCTGAGTAAGGCGATAGCTGGGCAACTGGCTGCGGCTCGGGGCCGCGATCTGCAGCAGGGTCAGCCGGCCGAGCCACTCCGGATGGTTCTCTAGCAGTGTCTCGATGGCGCGGAAGCGGTCGGCGATGCCCTTGGTGTAATCGAAGCGCTCCACCCCCACGGCTAGCAGGGCGTCGGGGGCCAGCCCTTGGGCCTGGCGGACCCGAGTCCGACAGTCGCTGACGCTGGGCTGGCTGGCCAGGGCCGGGGGTGGCCAGGCGATGGAGATGGGATAGGGCTTGACCAGGGTGATGCCCCCCCCGGAGGCGGCGGTACTGTGCTCCCGGTCGATGCGGCACTCCAGGAAGCGGTCCACCGAATCCAGGAAGTTCAGGCAGTGGAATTGGGTGTGGAAGCCCAGGATAGTGCTGCCCAGGAGCCCGCGCAGGATCTCCTCCCGCCAGGGGCAGATGCCGAAGACCTCCGCGTTGGGCCAGGGGATGTGCCAGAAGGTGATGAGGGTCGCCTCCGGGAGGCGCTCGCGTACCATGCGGGGCAGGAGGGCGAAGTGGTAGTCCTGAACCAGAACTACCGGATTGGGGGTGCGTGCCTCCGCGACGACCGCCTCGGCGAATTTGCGGTTGACGGCGACATACTGGTCCCAGTCCGCTGCACGGAAGGTCGGCCGGACGAAGACGATATGACAGAGGGGCCAGAGCCCCTCGTTAGCCAAGCCGTAGTAGTAGCCCTCCTGCTCGGTGTCCGAGAGCCAGACGCGCCGCAGGTCATAACTCGGGGCCTCCGGCGGGACCCGGATGTGGTCCTTGCCGTCCACTGTCTCGGCATCGGCGTTGCCACTGCCGTGGGCGATCCAGGTCCCGCCGCAGGCACGCAGGATGGGCTCCAGGGCCGTGACCAGGCCGCTGGCCGGGTGCTGGATATGGATGGCGTCATCCTCGCCACGGACGTGGATATAGGGTTCGCGGTTGGAGACGACGATCACCTGGGCGTCGGGTAGTTCGGATTTGAGCAGCCGGCGCAGGCTCTCGGGGGTCCAGTCGACACGGATGGCGTCGGCGAGGCCCCGTGGCAGTTCCAGATCGCGCAAGGCCTCCCGTGCGTCCCGCACCAGGGCGGCGATCTCGGGGGCCAGGCTGGGGTCGGGCGCGCGCCCGGCCGAGGCGGAGGCCAGGCCCTGGCGCACCGCCCGTAGCCAGTCCCTCAGGGTTAGCCTGGCGACAATCGCCGTCAGACCCGCCACCAGGATCCCCAGGACCCCCAGAAAGACCATCAGATAGCGCTCCAGATTGGCGCTGCGGCGCTCGATGAAACTGAGGTCGTGGAGTATGACCAGTTGGCCCAGGTCCAGCCCTTCCTCCCGCAAGGGGAAGGCCGCGATTAGCAGGCTCCCGCCGCCCCAGGACTCGGTCTGATAGCGGGCCACCGGCGCGGTGGCGGGGGGCACGGGCGGGGGTGGCGGGGGCGGGCATGCCAGACCTAGGGGCCAGGTGGGGGAGTGGTTCAGCAGCCGGCCCTCGGGGTTGCACAAGCCGACCGCTAGGAGCCGTTCGTCGCGGGCCAGGCGCGTGAAGAGGGCGTCGATGCGCAGGCCGATGGGATCCTTGGTCAGCCGTGGCAGGCTCTCCCCAATGGAGTCGAACACCAGCGAGGAGCGCATCTCTACGTCGGTGCGCAGCCAGCGTTCGAGGAGTTCTCCCAACAGGGGGGTGATGGCCCAGGCCAGTCCCCCCAGGACCAGGATCAAAGGGAGCAAAAACCGCATTGCCATACGCATGGAGCAAGTCCTCGGGTTCGGACCAGTCATCCCTGCCGCGGCGTTCAGCCGGCGTTGGGGAAACTGGGTTTACAGAGGTTACTGTTCGAGCAGGCCTACAACCTGGATTATAGACCCAGTGCCAGTCATGCTTCGGCATCAAGGGAGAGAGAGGGGGGCGGGTGGCGGCGGGTCGCCAAGCCGACCGGTACCTATTCACGGCATCTCCGACCCGCCACCACTCGGCCCGGAAAACCGCAACTAGCTGTTCTTAAATTATAAGTTTCCCGCTGCTGCCGCATGCAACAACTCGCTACCGTTTAGTCAACTCCCCCGTCGGGAGCCATGACCGGCGTACCACAGCAGGTGCTCCAGGAGCCCCGTGGTGCGAGCGACGGATGCCTGCACGCTTTTGAGCATGGCGGGCACCTGGGTGACGTCGAGGTTGTCGCTGATTTCCAGGGCGGCCAGTTGGGCGTTGCCGACGATGCTCGCCAGGAGGTCCCGGAAGATGAGGTCCTCCTTGGAGTCCAGTGGGATGGCCAGCACCTTGTGTTGAGCAATGATGCCTTCCTGGAAGCGCCGCCGCGCGTCGTCGGCGGCCTTGCGCTCGCTCAGATCATTAAAAATAATCACAAAACCGAGGGTTTGGTGGGGGGAGGAGAGTACCGGGTCGGCACGAACCAGAAAGGCCCTGCCGCCGCCCTCGGGGACCAACAGCAAGGTCTCGCTCCGCCAGGGGCGGAGATGCTCCTGGAGATCGAGCAGTTGCCGCCGCGCCTCGGTCTTGTCCACGAAGAGGGCAAGAATATCCTCCAGCGTGCTGGGTCGAGGGCCGGCCTTGAGCAGGCGGTCGAAGGCCTGGTTGGTCAAAAGGATCCGTCCCCCGGCATCGGCAATCAGCAGGGGCTGCTCCGAGAAGCGGACCCGCGTCATCACTTGTTCCAGTTGATGCTGGGTAATCAGGAATCGCACCGCGCGAAACTGCTGAATGACGTCCGCTACCGAGTCTCCCATCAGGCGGGCGGTGGTGAGGTCGTTTGCCGTCCAGGGGTCCGAGGTGCCCTCGACAACCTCGTGCCACTGGGCGAAGGACCGGCGCGGCGAGAGCTGGGTGGGATCGTCGCCGGTTTTTACCCCTTCGTGGGGGTTGCCGCCCCAGGTCAGGGTCCGTATCCGCTCGGGTCGGAACCAGAGCAGGTATTCCCCAGGGGTTTGGGAGATGGGCACGGCCAGGACGCCGGCCGCGACGGGGGTCAGGGGCTGGAAGAGTGGCTCGCGACGACAGAGGGCGGCCGTGGCCATCACGGGTTCGCGGGGTCGTCGATCCAGCCAGGCCCCGATCTCGCGCAACTGCTGCGTCCCCGGGACATCGCCGGCGGTGACGATGGCATCATCCCGCAGCAAGGCTACCCCCGTCGCATTCAGCGGCTGCAGCACAAACTGGGGGTTGTCGAAGAGGGCGCCCTCCCAGTCACCGTTGGTCGAGATGGCCTCGACCATGCGCTGCTCGAGGCGCCGCACGGATAGCTCGGCCTGGGACTGCACGAAGCTTTCGAGGGCAGCGATGCGGGTCGATGTCGCCTCGGCGAGCAGTTCACAGACGACACGGGTGGGGTACTGGATAAGGCGGGGGGTGTAATGGTGACAGGCCACCAGCCCCCAGAGTTTGCCGCCCACGACCAGGGATGCCACCAGGGTGGCGCAGACGCCCATGTTCTTGAGGTACTGAACGTGGATGGGCGACATGCTGCGCAGGCAGCACAGGGACATGTCGAGCGGGTCGCCGCCAAGGGGGGTGCGCTCGGGGAGGAGGGGGACCGGGGTGTAGCCCGCGTCCACCAGGACGCGGACGCGATTGCGTTCATAAAGGCGTCGCGCGATCTGGGGAATGTCGCTCGCCGGGTAGCGATTGCCCAGGAAGGGTTCCAACTCGGGCTCGCGCTCCTCGGCGATGACGGCACCATGTCCGTCCTCGTCGAAGCGGTAAACCATGACCCGATCGTAGCCCGTCAGATCCTTGAAGATCTTCGCGGTCTCGTCGGCAAGGGTAGGCAGGGAGGAAGTCGCCGAGATGGCCCGCAAGGCCTCGCAGACGAAGGCCGAGGGGTCGGTCGGGGGGGCGGCGAGTTCGAGTTCCAGAATCAGGCCACCGCCCGCCGGACGGTGCAGGGAGCCGTCGAGTTCGCTGCCCAGGGTATCCACCCGGCAACGGACCGCCACCGGGATCTGATCGATGGGATCCCCGAGGTGGGTGCCGACGCGCAGGGCCAGGTTGCCACCCAAGGCCTCCAGCGGCTTGCCAAGTACCCCGTCGGGGACGCGCAGAAACGCCGGGGCGTTGGCGCTCGCCTGCACGATGATCAGGTCCGGTTCGCTAACCAGCAACAGAACCCCGTGGGGCTGAATGGAGTTGGCGAGGTGAATCTGTTCCCGCTCGCAGTTGGAAAGGTTCGCCTGGCCGAATCCGGGATTGGCGGTGGGCGACGCATCCTGGCCCGCGCCCTGGCCTGGAGCACTCATCGCTTCGACTCTGCCTTTTCGTCCTCGAGGCCGTAACGGTTGAGCTTGACGTAGAGGCTTTGCCGGCTGAGGCCGAGCAGTTCCGCCGCAACGGTCCGGTTGCTGCCCGCCAACTCCAGCGCCGCCAGAATATAGTGGCGTTCGACGACCTCGACGGTGTCATCGACGAGCTTGCGCAGGGTGGTCTTGCCGACCTGTTTGGTCAGAAAGTCCAGCCACTGCGCCACGCCGCCCGCCTGACCCTCGGTGGAGAGCCGGCGACCGATATCCCGGAGGAAGACGCCAATATAGGCGGGACTCGTGGCGGTGTTACCAGTTGCGGAGATTTCGACCTCGACCTCCGTGCCATGTTCGCCATGGAGCGTGGTTGAAAAGAGCCTTACCGCGCCCAGACGCAGCACGTTGGCCAGCAGAACGGTCAGGTCGGCGCCCGGGCGACCGAGCCAGCGGCCGAGGGGTTTGCCCAGGAGCGAGGTCTCGGAACCCATCTGTACCATGTCGAGAAAGGCGCGGTTGCCTCGCAGGATCGCGCCCTGGTCGTCGATCACCACGAAGGCGTCAGGCCCCCGTTCGAGCAGGTCCTCGATGGGGATCGTTTGGGTAACGCCCTGGTAGAGGGTCGTCGGCATCCCGGAAGGGGAGAGCTGGACCAGGAAGATCTCGTTCGCGGCGGATGACATGAGGGAGGCCCGCGCCAGCCAGGGCTGCCGGTCCTCGCCGAGCCGCAGCAGGATACCGGGGGCCTTGCCGCGCTCGCGAACCTGCCGCAGCATGTTGGCGAAGGTTTCGCGATCCTCCACCAGGAGGGTTTCAAGAAATTTGCCGGTTCCCGGGGACCTGGGCTTGGGGGTGGGTAGCCCCAGGGCCTGGGCGGCGGCGGGATTCAACTCCAGGACGCTCAGGCCCCGGGCATCCAGGATCACGACGGCCTCGTTGGAGGAGTTGAAGAGGAGCCGGTAGCGGGTTTCGACCTCCCGTAGCTTCCAGTAATCCCGCTCCAGGGCCTGCTGAGCCTCGACGAGCCGGTTCTGGAGTTCGGTGACGGCACGCAGGTTTTTGCCCACCGCCAGGAGGCCGCGGTCCTTGCCGAGCTGGATGGTGGTGTACTCGATATGGGCCTCGGCCCCGCTGGGCAGGCGCTGTACGACCTGTCGGAACGCCGAAACGCCGAGGGAACGGGCATCCTCGAGCATGTGCTTGAGGTGAATACCGTCCGCGGGCCTGACGGTGTCGGTCCAAGACAGGCCCACCCAGTCGTCGGGGTGCTCGCCCGCGAAGGTGTCCGACAGGCTGGCTTCCTGAATAATGCCATAGCTGTCCATCATAAGCTTGACGTCTGGCGCTGCGATGCTTTTCTGGATCATCTAGGTATTATACGGCTAGCCGCCCCACGGAAAGTAGTTAACGCCATCGGCTGGCAAGATCGGCGACATGTGCCACCAGGGCCATCAGCAACCAAAGGATGCTCATCTCCCAGCCGGCGTTGGTGAGGGCCGCCCGCAGCGCCATCAGCAGAGAAGCGCCGGCCGCCAGGTTGGCCAGTAGCCCGAACAGGGGCACCCCACGGCCGGTGACCCGTCGATAGGCCCAGAGCAGGGCTGCCTCCAGGGTCATCAAGACCATAAGCAGATCGACGATCCGCCCCGAACCGAAGGGTTCCATCATACGGGTTTTGGTTCCCTGGCATCATGGTGTTAAGGGGGAACTATGCCCAGCAGGTGCGCCACATCCTTGACCAGGATGCGCATATGGGCGACCGGACTCGCCCTGACCAAGCGCTTATTCATGTAGGCCTCCCAGGTGAGCCGCTGCACGTCCGGGTCCCGGCACATGCTCACGAATCTTTCGCGCCGCCGGTCGCTCGAATACCAGAACCGTTGGAGTAGTCCCAGGATGCGGAACACCCGCCCGTGCGCCTTCATGAAGCGCGACCGGGCGGAGGCCAGGGCGCGGACATCGCCGGAAGTGCAGAAAGTATCGGCGGCTTGCGCCGCCAGGCGCCCGCTGACCATGGCGTAGTAGATGCCCTCGCCGGAGGCCGGCGCGACCACTCCCGCGGCATCGCCCGCCAGAATCAGATTGTGGCCGTCGTCCCACCGCGGGCGTGGCTGCAGGGGGATGGGCGCGCCCTCGCGCCGCAGGGTCGTCATCTGGTCGAGACCCGCGGCCTCCCGGAGCCTCGTCGTGGCCTGACGGAGCGAGAAGCCCGCAATGGCCGTGCCCACCCCGATACTGACGCTGTCGCCATGGGGGAAGATCCAGCCGTAAAAGTCGGGGGAGATAACACCTTGATAATAAACGTCGCAGCGGGAGGCGTCATAGTCGCCGCGCTCACCGTTCGGCGCCGAGACAATTTCATGATAAGCGTTGACGTACCGCATCTTGTGGGTGCCAGGCATGCATTGCTTGGCCACCGTGGAGTTGGCGCCATCGGCGCCGATGAGGCAGCGGGCACGCACCGTCTCCGCGGCCGAGCAGTTCTGCCCCGGCCCACCGGGATGGTAGTGAATCCGTACCCTACCCCCCGCCTCGCGCGTCACCTCCTGGAGGGTGCCGACCCGCAGTTGCGCCCCGGAGGATGCCGCTCGCTGACGCAGCCAAGGGTCGAAGTGATCCCGCTTGACCATGCCGACATAGCCGCCGTTGATGGGCATGTCCACGCGGCGCTCGGCGGGGGAGACCATGCGGGCCGAATGGATGCGGGCGCACAGCAGGGATTCGGGAATATCGAACTCGCGCATCAGTTGCGGAGGGATGGCCCCGCCGCAGGGTTTGATACGGCCGTTGCGGTCAAGCAGCACCACCGAGCGCCCGGCGCGGGCCAGTTCGTTGGCCGCCGTCGCCCCCGCCGGCCCGCCCCCCACGACGACGACATCGAAGGTTTCCAGTCCGGACATGCTAGGAGGCTCCCGTTTCGGTGACAGGTTCACCCTGGGCATGGAAGCTGGCCGGCTGCCCGTGCGCCGGCAAGGGGCGGGTCACCCTGACCGCCAGGACCGCGGAGACCAGGAACATGAGCGCCTCGCCGGAGAAGACGGTCGCATAAGCCATAACGGGCGATTCCATGAGATAACGCGCCAGATCAACGGCGGCGGTCCCGAGGAAGCCCCCCAGCCCGAACGCCAAGGCCTGCGCGGCGCCCCAGAGCCCCATGCGCATGCCTTCGCGATGCTCGCGGCCCGCGCCCACGAGGGCCATCATGGAACCGATAGCGGCGACCGCGAAGAGGCCGTTGGCGACGCCAAGGGCGAAGACCGTGATATGCAGGGGCCAGGCCGGGGCGAAAAAGGCGCCCAGGGAGAGGGCGAAAAGGGCGACCGCGGAGGCGATGCAACCCCGCACGGTCCAGTCCTGCAAGGTGCCAAAACGGCGCCCCCAGGTGGAACTGCCCATGAAGGCCAGCAGCAGCATGCCGGTGAGCACTCCACCATTCTGGGTGCCCGCGAGTTGCGTCGATTGGCCAGGCGTCAGGCCAAAGACGATACCCGCGAAGGGCTCCAGAATCAGGTCCTGAGCACTGTAGGCCAGCATGGAAAAGAAGACGAAGAGGGTGAAGCGCCGGGCCTTGGGCTCCGACCAGACCTGGGCCAAGGCCTCCTTGAAACTGGCCTTGCCGGAGGCGGGAGCCTGGCCGGGCCCGGGAGTCAGTGGGTGGGCGGCCCCTTCGATCCCCCAAATGGAGAGCAGGGTAACCACTAGGGCGATGGCGGAGACGGTCGTCGTGACCATGACGAGGCGTCCAGGGGAGAAGGGGTCGAGGAAGTGACCGGCGGTGGTGGCGGTGATGATAAAGCCGATGATCATCATCACCCAGAGGGTGGTGGCCGCCGCCGCCCGCTGGCGCTCGCCGACGCGCTGGGCCAGGAGCACCAATAATGAGGTACCACAGGCACCCACGCCTACGCCGATGAGGATGAAGGCCAGGATTGCCAGGGCGGTCCCCCCGGACAGGTTATGCTCCATCCAGGCGGTGGCGACACTCGCCATGACCCCGCCGAGGGCCAGTAACCCCATGCCGCCAATGATCCAGGGAGTGCGGCGCCCGCCCATGTCCGAGCCATAACCCCAGCGTGGGCGGGATATCTGTACGAGATGGTGCAGGGCGACCAGGGCGCCAGGGATCATGGCCGGCAGGGCGAACTCGACGACCATGACCCGATTCAAGGTCGATGTCGTCAGGACGATGATGGCGCCCAGGGAGGTCTGGACCAGTCCCAGGCGCAGGATGCCGAGCCAGCCGAGATTGGGTTGCAGGCTACTGTTCATTAAGTCATTTCTCTCAGGGCAAAGGCGCTTATGAGCATGCCAGTGACATAGACGCTTACTCCCATGGCGCTGAACCAGGTCGCCTGCTCGCGTGGGTTGCGCAGAAACCGGATCATCATCAGGAGTTGGATGAGCAGGATCAGGGCGACGGCGAAGGCATGCCATGGCCGCTGCCAGGCGGCCAGGGCGGCGGCGACCGCGATTTGGGGCAGGGCCATGAAGAGACAGGCCGCCCAGGCCGCGCCGCGGACACCCAACTGAACGGGCAGGGAGCGGATGCCCAGGCGCTGGTCACCCTCGATCGCCTTGAAATCGTTCAGGGTCATGATGCCGTGGGCGCCCGCGCTATAGAGGCCGGCCAACAGCAGAATGCGCCAATTGGGCATCATGCCCCCGATCATGACCGCCGCGCCCGTGACCCAGGCCAGCCCCTCGTAGGAGACGGCGACGGCGGCATTGCCCCACCAGCCGTTGCCCTTGAGGCGCAGGGGGGGCGCGCTGTAGGCCCATGCCATCGCCAGGCCAAGGGCCGTGGCGCCCAGCACCCAGGTGCCCAGCAGGGCAGCGATCGCGAGGGAGACCAGGGTCCAGAGGATCGCGATGCGCAATCCCCAGCGGCCTGGCATCCGCCCCGAGGGAATGGGGCGGTGCGGTTCGTTGATAGCATCCACATGCCGATCAAACCAATCGTTGACCGCCTGGCTGGTGCCACAAACCAGGGGACCGGCAAGGAGGACGCCGACCATGACCAGTGGCCAATGCGCCACGATAGGTTGCCCCGAGGAAACCACCCCACAACCGAAGGCCCACATCGGTGGGAACCAGGTGATGGGCTTGAGCAATTCCAGGATGACTGCCCCGTTTGGGGATTTATCCAGGATCGCCGACAGGGATGATTCACTCATGGCGCGAATCTACTACCTGACACCTGCCAGTGTCAACCAAAGTTTACACCCCCGGTCCGGAGCGGGACTCCTGATCCGGTCGGGGTCTCGGCGGGTGGCTGATCACCGCAGGTGACTGGTACCCGAATAGAGTACCTCGTCGGCGGCATTAGCGGCTGGTCCGAGCCCATCTCAATTCTTCCTTGACGTAAACTTAGGTTGACACTTGCCCCCCGAGGGGGCTAGATTTTACCGGCAAGCATTGGCTGCGCACGGCGGGTTTCGCTATGGGTCACTCTCAGTCTCGGAATTCCTTGCCTCGGCCGCTGTATTCACCCGAGGAGCGTCGCAGACGTGACGCATCAACCTGGACGATTGTCCAGGGCATTCTTGCGCCCGTGCAATTTCTGGTCTTCCTGGTCAGCCTCATCCTGGTGTTGCGTTACCTGGCGACGGGGGCGGGCGAGGCGGCGGCAACCGTATCCATCGTCGTTAAGACCCTGTTCCTGTATGCCATCATGATCACGGGGTCCATTTGGGAGAAGGTTGTCTTCGGGCGTTACCTCTTTGCCCGATCCTTCTTCTGGGAAGATGTTTTCAGCATGTTGGTCCTCGCCTTGCACACCGGCTACCTGGTGGCTCTGATCGGTGGCTATCTGGACGTGCGGGCCCTGATGTTGCTGGCCCTGGCCGCCTATGCCGCCTACCTTATCAATGCCACCCAGTTCCTTCTCAAGTTGCGCGCAGCCCGACTTTCGCAACCCGCCCCAGGGGTCGTGGGCATGGTCGGGGCGGCCGAGTGACCTTGGCGGTCGCCGCCATGGCTAGCGACGTCCCCGCGCCTTGCCGGGATGAGGCGACTTCCCCTGTCAGCAGCCAGCGGCAGGCTTTTTGTGGCCTGGCGGGTATCGTCTGGCTCCACCGCAAGATGCAGGATGCCTTTTTCCTGGTCGTTGGCTCACGAACCTGCGCCCACATGCTGCAGTCCGCGGCGGGTGTCATGATCTTCGCGTCCCCGCGTTTCGCCACGGCGATCCTGGAGGAGCGTGACCTCGCCGGGCTCGCCGACGTCCATGTCGAACTGGACCGCCTGGTCGAACGGTTACTGGAGCGCCGCCCGGACATCGCCACCCTCTTCCTGGTGGGCTCCTGCCCGTCGGAGGTCCTCAAGCTCGATCTGGGCAAGGCGGCGGAGCGGCTGACTAAGGCCCATCCGGGGCGCTTGCGCGTCCTGGCCTATTCGGGCAGTGGGCTCGAGACCAGCTTCACCCAGGGCGAGGATACCTGTCTGGAGGCCATGGTGGGCGACTTGCCCAGCCGGCCCGCGGGCGAGCCCGGTCTTCTGGTGGTGGGCACCCTCGCCGACGTGGTCGAGGACCAGTTTTCCCGCCTGTTCGAGGCGCTGGGCATGGGGCCCGTGCACTTCTTTCCGCCGCGCCTCTCGTCCCAGCTTCCCCCACTCGGTAGCGGGACCCAGGTGCTGCTTGCCCAGCCCTTTCTGGGTCGGACGGCGCGCGCCCTGGAGGCCCGGGGCGCCAGGGTGCTGGAGGCGCCCTATCCGATCGGGATCGAGGGGACCCGTCTCTGGCTGGGCGTTGCGGCCCGGGCCTGGGGGGTGGCGGAGGGGCGCCTCGCCGAGATTCTGGAGCGGCCGGTGGCGCGGGCCGAGCAGGCCCTGGCCCACTACGCCCCCGCACTGGCTGGTAAGCGGATCGCCTTCTTCCCCGATTCCCAACTGGAGATCCCGATAGCCCGCTTTCTTCAGCGGGAATGTGGCATGGAACTCCTGGAGGTCGGCGTGCCCTATCTGGACCGCCGCCTGATGGCTGCCGAAGTCGCCCTCCTGCCCGAGGGGACCCAACTGCTGGAAGGGGCGGATGTGGACCAGCAACTTGAGCGGGTGCGGGCGGAGCGACCCGACCTCACGGTGTGCGGCCTGGGCCTCGCCAACCCGCTGGAGGCGGAGGGTCTCGCCACCAAGTGGTCGATTGAACTGGTCTTCTCGCCGATCCAGGGTTTCGAGCAGGCGGCGGACCTCGCCGAACTTTTCGCCCGCCCCCTCATCCGCCGCGAGCGGCTGAAGGTTTAGGCCCATGCAACTCGCCCTCTGGACCTACGAAGCCCCGACGCATGTCGGCGCACTACGGATCGCCACCTCCATGGAGGGGGTGCATTGCGTGCTGCACGCCCCCTTGGGCGACAGCTACGCGGACCTGCTCTTCACCATGGTGGAGCGCCGGGCCCAACGCCCACCGGTCTCTTACACCAGCTTCCAGCAACGGGACCTGGGGCGGAGCACCGCCGATCTGGTCAAGGATACCGTGCGCTCCGCCTACGAGCGCTTTCGCCCCGAGGTCCTGCTGGTGAGCGAGTCCTGCACGGCGGAACTCCTGCAGGATCAGGCCGGTACCCTGGCCCGGACCCTGGGTCTGCCGGTGCCCGTCCTGCCCTTGGACCTGCCCTCCTGGTCGCGCAAGGAGACCTGGGGGGCGAGCGAGACCTTCCTGCGTCTGGTGCGCGCGCTCCTGAAGCCCCGGGCGCCCGCCCCGGGCGCCGAGCGGCCGCGCCGCGAGGCGGGGCGGCGTCCCCGCGCTAACCTGCTAGGCGCCACCGCGCTGGGTTTCCGCTGCCGCGACGATCTGGTGGAGGTCACCCGGTTGCTGGAGCGGGTGGGCGTCGATGTCCATGTCATCGCCCCGCTGGGCGCCCGGCCCCGGGACCTGCTGCGCATCCCGGAGGCGGACTTCAACATCTGTCTCTATCCCGAGGTGGCGGAGACGACCTGCGCCTGGCTGGAGCGCCTCTTCAGCCAACCCTGGGTGCGGACGGTGCCCATTGGCGTGGGGGCCACGCGCGATTTCCTGGCGGAGATCGGCCGGGTCGCCGGCATCGATGTGAGCGCGGCGCTCAACGGGCCCCCGTCACGGCTGCCCTGGTATAGCCACTCGGTGGATGCGACCTATCTCACCGGCAAGCGGGTCTTCATCTTCGCCGATGCCACCCATGCCATCGCCGCGGCCCGCATCGTCGCCGAGGAGTTGGGCATGAGCGTCGTGGGCCTGGGGACCTATCTGCGCGAGCAGGCCCGCCCGGTGCGCGCGGCTGCCGAGGCCTATGGGATCGAGGCCCTGATCAGCGACGATTACCTGGAGGTCGAGGCCCGGATCAGCGAGTCGCAGCCGGAGCTGGTCCTGGGCACCCAGATGGAACGGCACGTCGCCAAGCGCCTGGGGATTCCCTGCGCCGTCATCTCGGCCCCGGCGCACGTCCAGGACTTTCCCGCCCGTTACGCGCCGCAGATGGGCTTCGCGGGGGCGGATGTCATCTTCGACACCTGGGTGCATCCCCTCATGATGGGGCTCGAAGAGCATCTGATCACCATGTTTCGGGGGGATTTCGAGTTTCGGGAGGGCGCCGCCCCCTCGCATCTGGGATCGTCCCCGACCCCGACCCCGACCCCGACCCCGACCCCGACCCCGACCCCGACCCCGACCCCGACCCCGACCCCGACCGCGGAGCTTGAAGGCCCCGCGCCTCCGGCGGTCGATCCGCGACCGGGCGCGCAAATGCCGGAGTCCGGTCCCGTCTGGGATGCCCAGGCCGAGCAGGAACTCAAGAAGATTCCCTTTTTCGTCCGCGGCAAAGCCCGCCGCAATACCGAACGCTTCGCCCGGGAGCGTGGCCTTGCTACCATCAGTATGGAGACCCTCTACGATGCCAAAGCCTATTTTGGCCGCTAAAAAGGGCCACGCGTCCTTGGACACCACCCCGGTTCGCGTGGTGATGTTGTCCCTGGACAGCCACCTCGCGAGTACGATCGAGCGCGCCCAGGCAGATCTGAGGACAGTCCTGCCTGGCTTGTCCATCAGCATGCATGCCGCCACCGACTGGAACGAGGACCCCGAGTCCCTGGTGCGCTGCCTGGCGGACATCAGCCGGGGCGATATCATCATGGTCACCATGCTGGTCATGGAGGAACACATCCTGCCGGTCTTGCCCACCCTCCAGGCCCGCCGTGATGCCTGCGACGCCATGGTGGTCTGCATGTCCGCCGCCGAGATGATGCGCCTCACCCGGATGGGCGGCTTTCGCATGGACGGCACCGGTGGCGGTCCCATGGCCCTTCTAAGGCGGCTGCGGGGCAAGTCCAAACCCAACGAGAACAAGAACGCTGGCGCCCAGCAGATGTCCATGCTGCGCCGTATCCCCAAGCTGCTGCGCTTCATCCCGGGCACGGCCCAGGACGTCCGCGCCTATTTCCTGACCCTGCAATACTGGTTGGCGGGTTCCGACGAGAATGTGGCCGCCCTGGTGACCTTCCTGATCGACCGCTACGCCGAGGGCCCGCGGCGCGGCTTGCGCGGCTTATTCAAGGTGCCGCCCCCCGTGGAGTATGCCGAGGTCGGCCTCTATCATCCGCGCCTTAGGGGCCGGGTCGGCGAGGATCTGGCCCGAGTGCCGATGCCGGCGCGTCCCGCCCGGGGCCGGGTGGGCCTTCTGCTGATGCGATCCTATGTCCTGGCGGGTAACACGGCCCATTACGACAGTGTGATCGAGGCCCTGGAGGGGCGCGGCCTGCAGGTCGTTCCCGCCTTCGCCAGCGGGCTCGATGCCCGACCCGCCATCGAGCGCTTCTTCATCCGTAATGGTAAGGCCCTGGTGGACGCCGTGGTCTCGCTCACCGGCTTTTCCCTGGTCGGGGGGCCCGCCTATAACGACAACCATGCCGCCCAGGAGGTCCTCGCCGGACTGGATGTGCCCTACATCACGGCCCTGGCAGTGGAATTCCAGACCCTGGAGCAGTGGCAGACCTCCGCTCAGGGGCTGATGCCGGTCGAGGCGACCATGATGGTCGCCATCCCCGAACTCGACGGCGCCACCGGGCCCCTCGTCTTCGGTGGCCGCTCCAACGCCGCCCTCCCCGAGCGGGCGCGGGACATGCAACCCCAGACCGAGCGCATCGAAGTCCTGGCGGAGCGGGTGGAACGGCTGGTCCGGTTGCGCCACACGCCGCGCTCCCAGCGCAAGATCGCCATGGTGCTGTTCAACTTCCCCCCCAACGCCGGCAATACGGGCACCGCCGCCTATCTCTCCGTCTTTGCCTCCCTCTTCAATACGCTGACGGAGTTGCGCGATGCCGGTTATGGAGTGGAGGTGCCGGAATCCGTGGACGTGCTGCGGGAGTCCATCATCAACGGCAACGCGGCGCGCTATGGTGCCCATGCCAATGTTCATGCCAGGGTGCGAACCGACGACCATGTGCGGCGCGAGACCTGGCTCAAGGAGATCGAGAAGCAGTGGGGCCCCGCCCCGGGCCGCCAGCAGACCGATGGCGCCTCCCTCTTCGTCTTGGGCCAGTCCTTTGGCAACGTCTTCGTCGGCGTCCAGCCGGCCTTCGGCTACGAAGGCGATCCCATGCGCCTCCAGTTCGAGAAAGGCTTCACCCCGACCCATGCCTTCTCCGCCTTTTACCGCTGGATCAGCGAGGAATTTGGCGCCCACGCCGTGCTGCACTTCGGCACCCATGGCGCCCTGGAGTTCATGCCCGGCAAGCAGGCAGGGCTCTGCGGGACCTGTTGGCCGGACCGTCTTATCGGGGCCCTGCCGAATTTTTACCTCTATGCCTCCAATAACCCCTCGGAGGGCATGATCGCCAAGCGCCGTTCCGCGGCGACCCTGGTCAGTTATCTGACCCCCCCCATCGCCCATGCGGGGCTCTATCGCGGTCTCATCGACCTCAAGGTGTCCCTGGAGCGCTTTCGGGGCCTGGCCCCGGAGAACCAGGACGAGCGCGGCCAACTCGCGGAGTTGATCCAAGCCCAGGCCGCGGAGATGGATTTGACCGCCGCCGAGCCCGCCTGGGGGCGGGAGGCCGAAGACTGCGTGGCCCGGCTCGCGGCGACGGTACTGGAACTCGAGTACACCCTGATTCCCCATGGGCTGCACGTGGTCGGCAAGCCGCCCTCGGCGGATCAGCGCGCCGATATGTTGCTGGCGGTGGCGGAGGCGTCACATGACGTGCGTCCCGCCAAGCCCGCTATCGCGGCCCTGGTCGCCGGCCAGACGCCGGAGGCGGTCCTGGCCCTGGCGGGGCTGGCGCCCGAGGAGGCGAATCTCACCCTGTTCCGGGAGTTGGCGAACACCGATCGCCTCCTCGCCAAGGACACCGAGCTGCCGGGGATTGTCCATGCCCTGGATGGCTGCTATGTCCGCCCGGCCCCCGGCGGCGATCTGCTCCGTACCCCGGACATCCTGCCCACCGGGCGCAACCTCCATGGCTTCGATCCCTTCCGCCTGCCCAGCGCCTTCGCGGTGCGTGATGGCGACGCCCAGGCGGCGCGCCTGCTGGAACGGCACCTGGCCGAGGGCAATAAGTTCCCGGAATCCATTGCCCTGGTGCTCTGGGGCACGGACAACCTCAAGACCGAGGGCGGACCCATCGCCCAGGCCCTGGCCCTCATGGGTACGCGGCCCCGTTTTGATAGCTATGGCCGCCTCGCCGGAGCCAGCCTCATTCCCCTCGAAGAGCTGGGACGCCCCCGGGTCGATGTGGTCATGACCCTGTCGGGCATTTTCCGCGACCTTCTGCCACTGCAAACCCGCATGTTAGCGGAGGCCGCCTATCTGGCCGCCGTCGCGGAGGAGCCCGAGGAGCGCAATTTCGTCCGCAAGCATGCCCTGGCCTACCAGGCGGCCAAGGGCTGCGACCTCGAAACCGCCGCCCTGCGGGTCTTCAGCAACGCGGATGGCGCCTATGGGGCCAACGTCAACTACCTGGTGGACAGCAGTCGTTGGGGCGAGGAGGACGAGCTGGCCGAGACCTATACCCGCCGCAAGTGCTTTGCCTTTGGGCGGACGGGCAAGCTGATGCGCCAGCCCGAACTGCTGTGCAGCGTGCTGTCCGATGTGCAACTCGCCTACCAGAATCTGGATTCCGTTGAACTCGGCGTCACCACCATCGACCACTATTTCGATACCCTGGGCGGCATCAGTCGCGCCGTGAGCCGCTCCAAGGGCGGCGACATCCCCGTCTATATTGGCGACCAGACCCGGGGTAACGGCGTGGTCCGCACCCTGGCCGAGCAGGTGGCCGTGGAGACCCGCACCCGCATGCTCAATCCCAAGTGGTACGAGGGCATGCTGGAGCATGGCTACGAGGGGGTGCGTCAGATCGAGGTCCACATCACCAACACCATGGGCTGGTCGGCCACGACGGGGCAGGTCGCCCCCTGGGTCTATCAACGCCTGACCGAGACCTATGTCCTAGACGCCGAGATGCGCGAGCGTCTGGCCGCTCTCAACCCCACGGCATCCGCCAAGGTCGCCAGCCGGCTCATCGAGGCCCATGAGCGCCGTTACTGGACGCCGGACCCAGCCACCCTGGAGGCCCTGCGCCGGGCGGGTGAGGAGTTAGAGGATCGGCTTGAGGGCGTCCTGGAGGCGGCGGCGTGATCGGCAGCGCCTCCCGGTTCCCGACCTGCCAGTCCGGCACCCCCTGTCCCGATGAGCTGGGGGTCGTGGACTTTGATTTCGATTGCACCGACGATGTTGGCGCCGCCAAGGTCTTCGCCGTCTATGGCAAGGGTGGCATTGGCAAAAGCACCACCTCCTCCAATCTGTCGGTGGCCTTTTCCAAGCTCGGCAAGCGGGTCCTGCAGATCGGCTGCGACCCCAAGCATGACTCTACATTTACCCTGACCAAGCGTCTCGTGCCCACGGTGATCGATGTCCTGGAGTCCGTGAACTTCCACCCGGAGGAGCTGAGGCCCGAGGATTACGTCTACGCTGGCTACAACGGCGTTATGTGCGTCGAGGCCGGTGGTCCGCCCGCGGGCACGGGTTGCGGCGGCTATGTGGTCGGACAGACGGTCAAGCTCCTCAAGCAGCACTCGCTCCTGGAGGATACGGACGTGGTGATCTTCGACGTCCTCGGGGATGTGGTCTGCGGGGGGTTCGCGACCCCCCTCCAGCATGCCGAGCGCGCCATCATCGTCACCGCCAACGACTTCGATTCCATCTTCGCCATGAATCGCATCGCCAGCGCCATCCTCGCCAAGTCCCGGGATTACCGGGTTCGGCTGGCGGGCGTGGTGGCTAACCGCAGTGCCGCCACGGACGAGATCGATCGGTTCAATGATGCGGTGGGCCTGCGGCGGTTGGCCCATTTCCCGGATCTGGACGTCATCCGGCGCAGCCGGCTCAAGAAGTCCACCCTCTTCGAGATGGACCCGACCCCGGAGGTGGAGTCCGCCCAGGCCGAGTACCTCCGGCTGGCCGAGATCCTGTGGGCCGGCACCGAGCCCCTGGACGTGGCGCCCATGCGCGACCGCGATATCTTTGACTTCCTGGGGTTTGACTGATGGCGGATAGCGGCTACCAACAACGGCGGGGTCAAATTGAGACCTACTTCAACCGCACTGCGGCGGAGGCCTGGTCGCGGCTGACCTCCGATGCCCCCGTCAGCCGTATCCGCGCCACGGTGCGCGCCGGCCGGGATCGGATGCGGGACTTGCTATTGAACTGGCTGCCAGAGGACCTGTCCGGCAAGCGCCTGCTCGACGCGGGCTGCGGGACCGGCGCCCTGGCCGTCGAGGCGGCGCGGCGCGGCGCCCAGGTCGTGGCTATTGATGTGGCGCCGACCCTCATCGAACTGGCGCGCGAGCGCATCCCCCTGGACCTGGCGCCAGGGGCGGTGGAATTCCGGGTGGGGGACATGCTGGATCCCGCCCTGGGCGAATTCGACCACGTGGTCGCCATGGATTCCCTGATCCATTACCACACCCAGGATGTCCTGGCCGTGTTGAGCGGCATCGGGTTGCGTACCCGGGGGTCCATCCTCTTTACCTTCGCGCCCAAGACCCCCAGCCTGACCCTGATGCACGCGGTTGGGCGCTTCTTCCCGCGCGGTGACCGGGCCCCGGCCATCGAGCCGGTCGGAGAGGCGGACCTCCAGCGCCGCATCGCGGCGGAACCGGTATTTGCCGGCTGGCGCCTGGGTCGCTGCGAACGCGTCGTCAGCGGCTTTTATACCTCCCAAGCCCTGGAACTGGCGCGCCGATGAGGGCCCAGACCCACGATCTGATCCAGACCTGGATGCGGCTCGGTCCCCGGCTGCTGCCCTTTGCGGACGCCGCCACGGCGGAGTTGCCCCTGCGCCGGCTGCTGCGGCTCGCCCTCTTCCAGGTCTCCGTGGGCATGGCCGTGGTCCTGCTCACCGGCACCCTCAACCGGGTGGCCGTCGTGGAACTCGGGGTCCCGGCCTGGTTGGTCTCGATCATGGTCTCCTTGCCCCTCCTCTTTGCCCCCTTCAGGGCCTTGGTGGGCTATCGCTCCGATACCCACAGATCCGCCCTGGGCTGGCGCCGGGTACCTTACATCTGGTTGGGCACCATGCTCCAGTTTGGTGGCCTGGCCATCATGCCCTTCGCCTTGCTGATCCTGTCCGGCGACAGCCATGGCCCGGCATTCCTGGGGCCCCTCGGGGCCGGGCTCGCCTTTCTGCTGGTGGGGGCCGGATTGCACATCACCCAGACGGCGGGTCTGGCCCTGGCGACGGACCTGGCGCCGGCCGAATCCCGACCCCGGGTGGTGGCGCTCCTCTATGTGATGCTGTTGCTGGGCATGGTGGGCAGTGCCACGGTCTTTGGGCTGTTACTGGATGATTTCAGCCAATTGCGGCTCATCCAAATCATCCAGGGCGCCGCGGCGCTGACGATGATGCTCAACCTCGTGGCCCTCTGGAAGCAGGAGGCCCGCGAGCCCGGTCGTACCCGGGGGCTGGCCAGGGGCCAGGATTTTGGCCAGGTCTGGCGGGACTATGTGCAGGGGGGGCGCACGAGGCGGATGTTGGTGGCCCTGGGCCTGGGTACCGCTGGCTTCAGCATGCAGGACATTCTCCTGGAGCCCTACGGCGGCCAGATTTTGGGGCTGACGGTCGGGGCCACCACCGCGCTCACCGCCCTGCTCGCCGGCGGGACGCTCCTGGCTTTTGCCCTGGCCGCCAGACACCTGGGCCGGGGGGGGGACCCCTATCGCCTGTCCGCCATCGGCGCCCTCATCGGTGTTGTCGCTTTTACCCTGGTGATCTTCGCCGCGCCCCTGGCCTCCGCGCTGCTCTTTCGCACCGGCGCCTTCCTTATCGGTTTCGGTGGCGGTCTCTTCGCGGTGGGCACCTTGACCGCGGCTATGGATCAGGCGGCGGAGGGCTATCACGGCCTCGCTCTGGGAGCCTGGGGCGCCGTGCAGGCCACCGCCGCTGGCCTTGCCATCGCATTGGGCGGCGTGCTCCGCGACCTGGTCGCGGGATTCGCCGAGCAGGGGCTGCTGGGTGTCGCGCTTAACAGCCCGGCAACCGGCTATGGCGTAGTCTATCATTTGGAAATTGGACTGCTTTTCGCGACCCTGGTCGCAATTGGACCGCTCGTGGGCACCCGCCAGCGGCCCGTGACATCGATGTCAGCGCGTTTCGGCCTAGCCGATTTTCCCGGCTAGTAACTTGCAACTGGAGGAACCCTCATGTACACCGGCGCTTTAACCAGCCATCTTGACGTTGCCCAGATCGTCTTGTACGCCTTCTGGCTCTTTTTCGCGGGGCTTATCATCTATCTTCGCCGCGAGGATAAGCGGGAAGGCTATCCTCTGGAGTCGGACCGCTCCCAGATCAAGGTCGTTGGCTTCCCGTCCATGCCCGAGCCCAAGACCTTCCTCCTGCCCCATGGTGGTGGTATCCGTACGGCGCCGAGACAAGAAGCCCGCGAGATCGTCAACGCTACTCCGGTCGAGCCCTGGCCCGGCGCGCCCCTGCAGCCCAATGGCGATCCCATGCTGGCTGCCGTGGGCCCTGGTGCCTCCCCGGATCGCGCCGATGTGCCGGATCTGACCCTCGAAGGCATGCCCAAGATTATCCCGATGCGGGTGGCGCAGGAGTTCTCGGTCGCTCCGCGGGACGTGGACCCGCGCGGCCTGCCCGTTGTGGGCGCCGATGGCGAGGTGGGTGGCATCGTCAAGGATATCTGGGTCGATCTCTCGGAGCCTCAGATCCGCTACCTCGAGGTGACGCTGGCCGCCGCCGAGGAAGATGCCCTGGCGAACGAACAGCCCGCCCTGATCCAGGAGGTGCTGCTACCCATGAACTTCGTGCGGGTAAACCGTAAGGAGCGTCAGATCAAGGTCGCCTCCATCTTGGGCCGGCACTTTGCCCATGTGCCCCGCTTGTCCAACCCAGAGCAGATTACGCTGCGCGAGGAAGACAAGATCTGCGCCTATTATGCGGGAGGTACCCTCTACGCCAAGGCCGAGCGCTCCGAGCCCCTGTTTTGAACCCGGCCGTGAACGAGTACGACCAAGAGCCGATTCCTGGTCTGCCGGAGATCCCTCCCGAAGGGGAGAGGATCCTCTGGCAGGGCGCGCCAGGCTGGATGGGCCTGGCGCGACGCGCCTTCCATGTGCGTAAGGTGGTCATCTATTTTGCGGTGATCTTCGTCTGGTTTCTGGCTACCAAGCTCCTGGCGGGGGAATCCCTGGTCCAGGGGGTGGTGCTGGGAAGCTGGCTGCTGGCCCTGGCCTTGGTGGCGATCGGACTACTGCTGCTGCTGGCCTGGGCCAATAGTCGCGCCACCCTCTACACCCTGACCAACCGGCGCGTGGTCATGCGCTTTGGGGTTGCCGTATCCATGACCATTAACATTCCCTTCACCCAGATCGGGTCCGCTGGGTTGCGCCGGTATGAGGATGGGACGGGGGACATCACCCTATCCCTGGCCGGGCGGCAGCGTGTCTCCTACCTGGTGCTCTGGCCGCATGTGCGGCCCTGGCGCTTTGGCCAGGTAGAGCCCATGTTACGGGTGGTACCGGATGCCGCCCGCGTGGCCGATATCCTCTCGGGTGCCTTGAAAGCCTTGACGACCCCTGGGGCCGAGGTGGCCCCGGTGGCCAGCCCCATCAAGGGAGGAGGGGCCGACCCTTCGGCACCGGATCTGTCCGCGGTAACTTCCGCATGAAACCTTTTTGGAGACGGAGCATGGCGGCGTGAGTGAATCCCTGAACCAACAGCCCTTTCCCCGTGGTGCCCTGATCGGCGCGGCGGCCC
Source organism: Chromatiaceae bacterium (assembly GCA_016714645.1). Lineage (NCBI taxonomy): Bacteria > Pseudomonadati > Pseudomonadota > Gammaproteobacteria > Chromatiales > Chromatiaceae > Chromatiaceae bacterium. The sequence goes on from JADKCI010000004.1 coordinate 734,306, forward strand.
TGATTGGCTTTTCCCTCTTGGCGGTCACCCTGGCCCGGCTTGTTGGATTGGAAAGGGGCGGGGAGCCCCTGGCCCCCGTCGTTGAATCCCGGGAACTGCGCTTCGCGGACCGTGGAGATGGCGCGGTTCTGGTTTATGAGGGTCAGGGCGACGAGGTCGTGGACCTGGTGCCACCCGGCAGCGGCGGCTTTGTGCGGGGTGTGCTCCGCGCCCTGGCGAGGGAACGTCGCAGTCATGGGGATCAGGAGGCAGCCGTGCCTTTTCGGCTTAGCCGGCTCGCCGATGGTCGAGTCACCCTGGAAGACCTCTCGACGGGGCGACTCATCGATCTCAGGGCCTTCGGACCCACCAACGAAGAGGCCTTTACACGGCTATTGGATGACGGGGAACCTGCCCCATGAGGTCTGCCGCTCCCCTTGGTCATCCGGCCTTGCCTAAGAGCAAGCGCCGATGATCGATTATGTGATTCCCGTTTTATACACCCTCTTCGTCTGGTGGCTGACCACGGGTGTCCTGCTGTATTTACACCGCCTGCCGGCGCGGACCTACCGCCGGAGCATGCTGGGTATGATGGTGATCGCGGGGGCCGCCCTCTTCGGCCATGCCCTTGCCAGCTTGGGGACCGAGCCCAGTGACGCCTACCTCGCCTTTTCCTGCGCCCTGGTCCTGTGGGGGTGGCTGGAGTTGGGTTATTTCACGGGATTCCTGGTGGGGCCCCATTGCGATCCCTGCCCCGAGGGCTGTAGCGGTAGGCGCCGGTTTTGGCTGGCGATGCGTACCGGCCTCTACCTGGAGATCGGCATTATCGTCACCGCCGCCGTGCTGGTGGTCGCCGCCTGGGAGGCGCCAAATCAGGTGGGCGTATGGAGTTTCCTGGTGTTGTGGTTGATGCGATTAAGCGCCAAGCTCAACCTCTTCCTCGGAGTCCCGAACCTCCACGACCATTGGTTGCCCGAGCATATGCGGTTCCTTTCGACCTATATGATCCGGCGTCCCATGAATCTCCTCTTCCCCCTCTCCATCACCGCCGCGACCCTGGTTCTGGGACTTTTGGTCCAGATCGCATCCCAGCCGGAGATGGGGAATTTCCAGCGGATTGGGCTCATGCTGGTATCTACCCTCCTGGCGTTGGGCATCCTGGAACACTGGTTCCTGGTGCTGCCCTTCTCCGAGGAGGTGATCTGGCGCTGGGCCATGAAGGGCAAGCAACCAGGCACGTTGGCGAATGGGCTACCGGTCCCGGCACCCATCGAGGCCGGGTCGGGATGCGATGCCCGCTTCCTGAAGTCCGGGCCCGAATGTTCATCCTGCCCGAGTCCGGTGATCATCCCGGAACCCGCGCCCAAGGGTTGCGCTGGCCCATGATCCTCAGGTTTTCCGCGGTTAATGGGGCGCTACCCGTAACGAGATCGACTCGGGAGCGCGATAAAATTGATACTTGAGGCCCCGCGCATGAATAGCATCATGACCCAACACCAGTACCCCTCGGCCCGCGCCGAGATCGATTGCCAGTGGCTCCCCCGGGTGGTCGCCAACCTGGTTGGCGCCTTGACTTATGGATGATCGGATTTAGTTCAATGAACCTATCCATCCTCGACGAGATTCCTCCCGGCCTGATTGACCGGTATCTGGGCGCCACGGTCGACCATGCCACCGCGGGGGAGGTGGAGGTCAAGGTCAACGGGATCGGGCCCGATGAGTACGCCCGGACGCTTCGTAACATCGGCGTCGGTAGCAATCAGTCCCTGGCCCTCTACCTCCATGTCCCCTTCTGCGCGGTACGCTGCCACTTCTGCGCCTGCAACACTAATGTCACCCATGATGCCGAGCAGATAGATGATTACCTGGATACCCTGGCACGGGAAATGGACCTGGTCGTCGCCACCCTCGGCGAGGGTCGCCAGGTACGCCAGCTCCATGTCGGGGGTGGAACGCCCAACCACCTGAGTGATGAGCAGTTGGTCCGCCTGGTGGAGATTGTCCATCAGCATTTCCAGATCGCCGAGGATGCCTGTGTCTGTATCGAGTGTAACCCGCGAAGAGCCTCCGCCAGACAGATGGAACTGCTCCAGGGTCTCGGATTCGGCTGGATCAGTCTGGGCGTCCAGGATCTGTCACTGGAGGTGCAGCGGGCGATTGGCCGCATCCAGTCCGAGGCCGTCATCCGGGACGTTTGCCAGATGGCTCGCGAGGTGGGTTTCCAAAACATTAACATCGACCTGATTCATGGCCTCCCGGATCAGACGGATAAGGCCCTGGCCAGCACTCTGGAGCAGGTCATCTCCCTGAGACCCGACCGTATCCGGTGCTTCAGCTATGCCCATGCCCCCGCCCGGCGTCCTAACCAATTGGCCATCAACTCCCAGTCGCTACCGAGCCCGACCGAGAAAATCTCCCTTTTCGGCCGCGTGGTGAAGGAACTCACCCAGGCGGGCTATACCTGGATAGGCGCGGACTGTTTTGCCGGCCCGCGGGACGAATGGACCCTTGCTCAGGCCGAGGGCCGCCTGCGCCGCAACAGCATGGGCTATACCGCCGCGCCGACCGATTATCAGCTAGCCTGCGGTCCTCATGGCCTCGGCGAAGTCGGGAGCCTCTTTGTTCAAAATGAACCCAGCCTGGCCGGCTGGACGCGGGCGGTCATGGCCGGGCGCTTGCCGATTGCCTGGGGCCACCGCCTTGGCGATGAAGACTTTCGGCGCCGCCGTGTCTATGAACATCTCCTCTGTAATCTGGTCCTGCCCGCCAGTACCGCCAAGACCCTTGGCGCGGATTTGGAGAGCTTGGGGCGCTGCGCGGACGACGGTCTGCTGGAGATGAACGCCGAAGGCATCCGGGTAACCGAACGCGGTCGCTTCTTTCTGGAATCCCTTTGTTCACAACATGCCAGCTCGCTGGATTGGGATAGCGCTCCATGGCTATTCCCGAAATCGCGATGAGCCAGACCCCGGCGGCACATCGCATCGGCCCCAACGCCATCACCCGGGTAGCGGAGGTGCTGCGCGAGGATTACCCCGAGTCGGAGGTTGAGCGGCTTTTTGCCCTCGCGGAAATCGCCGGCTACCTCGCGGAGCCCCCCCAGAAGATGGTTGACGAGCGGGATGTAACGCGCCTCCACGGGGTCCTGCGCACCGAATTGGGCGTGGAGATTGCCTTGCGGTTGGCCCGAGGCGCGGGGGTGCGAACGGGCGACTACCTTCTGGCGCACCGGATTCCCGCCGGCGTCCAGGTCCTCCTGTCCTGGCTACCTGCCCGACTGGCCAGCCGGGTACTGCTCGGCGCCATCCAGCGTCATGCCTGGACCTTCGCCGGGAGCGGCGTGCTGGGGGTGCGCAAGGCCTTTCCCCCCCGGCTTTCCATCGCGGGTTGCTGCATTTGCCATGGGGCCCAGTCCCCCATGCCCCTCTGCGATTTCTATGCCGCCGCGATCGAGCGGCTCTTCCAAAAGCTCGTCAAACCCCGCGCCCGGGTGACCGAAATCACCTGCCAGGCCATGGGGGCCGACGCCTGCACCTTCGAGGTGCTTTGGTAGCCAGCGCACCCCGCACTCCAAGCCTGGTCCTGGGGCGTCGGTAGGCAACAAACCGTGAGTCAATGGGAAATCCTTAACCGGGCCCTCGGCCGGAGCGGCCAGATGACGGCGCTGGTTGCGGGCCCGGTGCGCTGGGACTATGCCGAGCTGGCGGCCCGGGCCTCGCGTCGCGCCCAATGGTTGAGCGCCCAGGGCCTGGTTGCTGGCCAGGTAGTGTGGGTGTCCGAGGCGCCGGTGCTGGACCTGCTGGTCATGCAGCATGCCCTGGCCCTTCTCGGCTGCGGCCTGCTCCCCCTCTCCCCTCAAGCTGGAATGGATCGCGACCCGTCCGTGGCGCGGTCGGCGGGGGTGGAGTGGCGCTGGCAGCCTGGGGCGGATGAGGGTGGCGATTTGATTCCCACCGGTTTCGGCGCGGCCTCCCCACCGGGGCCAGGCGATGCACGTCCCGCCCTGGTGATCCAGACAAGCGGCAGCGGTGGGGCGCCCAAGGCGGTGATGCTGACCGCCGCCAACGTCCTGGCCTCCGCCGCCCTGGCCAACCAACAACTGGGGCTGGTAGCGGGGGACTGCTGGCTCTCCTGCCTGCCCCGGAGCCATGTGGGCGGCCTCATGATCGGCTACCGATGCGCTCTGGCGGGGGCCAGCCTCCTGCTTCACGAGCGGTATGATGCCGCTAACCTGGCTTATGACCTGGAGCGCCAGCGGGTCACCCACCTGTCCCTGGTTCCCCCCATGCTCGCCCGACTCCTGGCCATGAGGGAGCGGCCGCCGCCCTGTCTGCGTGTCCTCCTGGTGGGCGGTCAGGCGCTGAGTGGCGCCTTGGCGCGCCAGGCCATCGCCGCCGGCTGGCCGCTGTACCTCTCCTATGGGATGACGGAGACCGCTTCCCTGGTCGCCGCCTCGCCCTGCCTGCGGGCCGTGCCCGAGCCGGGCTTGGTGGGGCCTGCCCTGCCGGGCATCCAGCTCCGGTGCGCCGGCACGCCCACATCGCCCGGGCGGATCGCGATCCGCGGCCCCGTGGTCATGGCCGGTTATGCCGAGGCGGGGCGCCGGCCCGGCGTCGGCCTCGAAGATGGCTGGTTCCTCACCAACGACCTTGGCTACCTCACCGCGCGGGGAGAGGTCGCGGTGCTGGGGCGCGCCGACGAGGTCCTGGTGATCGGGGGCGAGGCGGTACTGCCCGCCCGGGTCGAGGACCAGATGATGTCGGCCCCGGGCCTGGAGGCCGTGGTCGTCGTGGCCCTCGGTGATCCGGTCTGGGGTTATCGCCTGGTCGCGGCCTATGTGGGCGTCATGGCCCCGGACGCCCTCGCTGGCTGGTGCCGGGAGCATCTGGCGGACCGTGAACGCCCGCGCGATTACCGGCGTTTTACCCGGCTCCCCACCACGCCTTCCGGCAAACCCGAGCGGGGCCGGATCAAGTCGCTGATTCTGGGGGAGACTAGCTGATTCGCATCAAGCATGCCGGCCGGGCTTCATATAGGATGTGGGACCTCACCGATCCGGTAACTTTCCGATGAGCGACAACCAGAACCCAGAGCAACAGGCTCGCGACCGTATCGATGCGCAACTGCGTGCCGCTGGCTGGGCGGTGCAAAAGAAGATCGATTTTGCGCAGGATAAAGGGCAAGCGGTGCGCGAATGGTCCACCGATGTCGGCCCCGCCGACTACGTGCTGTTCGTCGATAAAAAGGCGGTCGGTGTCATCGAGGCTAAGCGCGAAGGGGAAGGCCAGCATCTGACCGTCCACGAGCCTCAGACCGAAGGTTATGCCGTCGCCAAACTGAAGTGGGTGAACAACCGCGAGCCGCTACCCTTCCTCTACGAGGCCACCGGTATCATCACCCGCTTTACCGATAGTCGCGACCCCAAGCCGCGTTCGCGCGAAGTGTTTAGCTTCCACCGCCCGGAAACCCTACGCGACTGGCTGAGGGACGGCGACAGCCTGCGCGCCCGCCTCGCCCAACTGCCACCGCTGAATCCCGACCACCAGCCCGCCAAGGAACTGCGCCTGCGTGACTGCCAGGAAACCGCCATCACCAACCTGGAGCAATCCTTCCGCGAAGCCCGGCCGCGCGCGCTGATCCAGATGGCGACCGGCGCCGGCAAGACCTACACCGCCATCACCAGCATCTACCGGCTGTTGAAGCACGCCAACGCCCGGCGCGTGCTGTTTCTGGTCGACACCAGGAACCTTGGTGAACAGGCCGAGCAGGAAATGATGGCCTACGTCCCCATCGACGACAGCCGCAAATTCACCGAGCTGTACACCGTGCAGCGCCTGAAATCGAGCTTCGTCGACAAGGGCGCCGACGTCTGCATCTCGACCATCCAGCGCCTCTACGCGCTGCTCCAGGACAAGGAATTGCCCGAGGACGCCGAAGAAATCAACCCGGCTGAACTCACCCAGCCCAAGGCCCCGCAACTCGTCGCCTACAATGCCAAAATCCCGCCGGAGTTCTTCGATTTCATCTTCATCGACGAATGCCACCGCAGCATCTACAACCTCTGGCAGCAGGTGCTCGACTACTTCGACGCCAGCCTGGTCGGCCTCACCGCGACGCCCGACAACCGCACCTACGGCTTTTTCAAGAAGAACGTGGTCAGCGACTACAGCCATGAAAAGGCGGTGGCCGACGGCGTCAACGTCGGTAACGAAATCTACCTGATCGACACCCACATCAGCCGCCACGGCGGCATCATCGTCGCCGAGCAGCAGGTCGAAAAGCGCGAGCGCCTGACCCGCCGCAAACGCTGGGAACAGCAGGACGAAGACGCCGCCTACAGCGCCACCCAGCTCGATCGCGACATCGTCAATCCGGACCAGATCCGCACCGTCATCCGCGCCTTCCGCGACAAGCTGCCGGCCATCTTCCCTGGCCGCGGCGAAGTCCCGAAAACCCTGATTTTCGCCAAGACCGACAGCCACGCCGACGACATCATCAACACCGTCCGCGAGGAATTCGCCGAAGGCAACGCCTTCTGCAAGAAAGTCACCTACCGCGCCGCCCGCGACAAAATCCTGCCCGACGGCAGCACGCAGCAAGGCGAAGACCCCAAATCCATCCTTGCCCAGTTCCGCAACGAATATCACCCGCGCATCGCCGTCACCGTGGACATGATCGCCACCGGCACTGACGTCAAACCGCTCGAATGCCTGCTCTTCATGCGCGACGTCAAGAGCCGCAACTACTTCGAGCAGATGAAAGGGCGCGGCACCCGCACGCTGGACATGGACGACCTGAAAAAGGTCACCCCCTCGGCCACCAGCGCCAAGACCCACTACGTCATTGTCGACGCCATCGGTGTCACCAAGTCGTTGAAAACCGCTAGCCAGCCGCTCATCACCAAGCCCGGCGTGCCGCTCAAGGATCTGGCCATGGGCATCCTGATAGGTGCCAGGGACGCCGACAGCGTCTCCTCGCTGGCCGGCCGGCTGGCCCGCCTCGACAAACAGCTCGACGCCGACGACAAGCGGCGGCTGCGCGACGCGGCCGGCGGCGTCGAATTGAGCCATCTGGTCAGCAAACTGTTCAACGCCATCGACGCCGACCTCATCGAAGCCCGCGCCCTCGACCTGGCCGGTCTGCCAGCAGGCAACGACCCCGGCGAAACGGCGCGCGATAAAGCGCAGCAACAACTGGTCGGCGAAGCGGCGGCGCTGATGAACGGCGAACTGATCGAACTCATCGACACCATCCGCCGCGAAAAAGAACAAACCATCGACCACGACAACCTCGACAGCCTGAGCTACGCCGGCTGGAGCACCGAGAGCGCCGCCCAGGCCGCCAGCATGACCCACGAATTCGCCGACTGGCTGGCCGCCCACCGTGACGAAATCGAGGCGCTGACCATCTTCTTCGCCCAACCCTGGCGCCGACGCGAGGTCACGCTGAACCTGATCCGCCAAGTCTTCGACAAGCTCAAAGCCGACCAGCCCAGACTCGCCCCATTGCGCGTCTGGCAGGCCTACGGCCAGCTGGACGCCATCAACGCAAATTCGAACGGCGCCCTGCCGGAACAGGAACTGACGGCACTGGTCGCCCTGATCCGCCGCGTCTGCGGCCTGGACGAAAAAATCACCCCCTTCGCCGACACCGTGCGCCGCAACTTCCAGAACTGGATCCTGCGCCACCACGCCGGCGGCACCGAGAAATTCAACGAAGAACAAATGAACTGGCTACGCCTGCTGCGCGACCATATTTGCCACTCCCTGCACGTCGACCGCAGCGATCTGGACATGAGCCCCTTCGACGCCCAGGGCGGGTTGGGGAAAATGTGGCAATTGTTCGGTGAGGGAATGGACCCGCTGCTTGATGAGTTGAATGAGGCGTTGGTGGCGTGATGGGAATTGAAAAGTTACCAAGTAACTGGTGCGTTTCCTCACTGGCTGAGATTGCTCGGCCAATCGGCGGCTCGACACCGTCGAAGAGCGATCCATCGTTATGGGAAAACGGCACGGTGCCTTGGGTTTCGCCCAAGGACATGAAGGTGTTTGGTCTCCATGGCAGCGAGGATGCCGTTTCAGAAACGGCGTTAAAGCGGCTGACGCTGATTCCCCCGGATAGCGTTCTCGTTGTTGTCCGTTCGGGGATTTTGTCCCGCATCCTTCCTGTCGCAATCAACCATCTTGCGGTGACGATTAATCAGGACATGCGCGGCTTCGTTCCTGAGCGCGAAATTAATGCAAGGTTTATCGCGTGGCAGTTGTTGGCAAACCAGCGGGATATTTTGGGCAAATGCTCCAAGGACGGAACAACCGTTGCGAGTATCGAGGCATTAGCCTTGGCGTCTTTTCCTCTGGCGTTGCCGCCGGCTAATGAACAACACCGCATCGTCGCCAAGATCGAGGAACTGTTTTCCGAACTCGATCAGGGCGTGGCCAGCCTGAAAACTGCCCGCGAACAGCTCAAGGTCTATCGCCAGTCGCTGCTGAAAAACGCCTTCGCCGGCAAGCTGACCGCCGCCTGGCGCGCCGCCCACGCCGACCAGCTCGAAACCGCCGCCGCCCTGCAACAACGCATCGCCAGCGAACGCACCGACCGTCACCGCCAGCAACTCGCCGACTGGCAAGCCCGCGGCCAACAAGGCCCCAAACCCAAACCCCCCAAGCCCTTGCCCCCGCTCACCCCCGAAGAACTCGCCGAGTTGCCTGAACTGCCGGCGGGGTGGGGATGGTTGAGGTTAGAGGGTCTGGTTTCGGGGGTAGATCAAGGTTGGAGTCCAAAATGTGATGGGCGCCCAGCAGAGGAAAACGAATGGGCAGTAATCAAAACCACCGCAATTCAGCATGGCCGTTTCGATGATTTTGAAAACAAAGCCTTGCCACCGGGGCTTTCACCAAGAGCGCAGCACGAACTTCAGTCGGGAGATATTCTCGTCACCCGAGCCGGGCCAAGAGTTCGCGTCGGTGTGTGCTGCCTTGTTCGCTCAGTAAGAACTAAGTTGATGAATTGTGACAAGGCGTATCGAATACGTGCCTTGTCCTCGCTGTGTAGCCCTCTGTTTCTTGAGTCTGTTCTGAATTCACCGAGAGTTCTTGATGTGCTTGAGCGAATCAAATCGGGGATCAACGACAGTGGCGTAAATCTGAACCAAGGCGCTTTTCTCAGCTTGGCTGTTCCTGTTTGTAGTTTGAGCGAACAAGCTGAAGTAATTGCCGATCTCGAATTCAAACTCTCCGAAGCCGACCAACTCGACCAAACCCTCGCCACGGCCCTGCAACAGGCCGAGGCGCTGCGCCAGTCCATCCTGAAAAAGGCTTTCTGCGGTCAACTGATCAAACAGGACAAAAACGACGAACCCGCCACTGCGCTGCTCGAACGCATTCGCGCCGAAAAGCCGGATGGCATGAAAATATCTGGCAAACGGGGGAAATCCAGCTAATATACCGTTGTTATATATAGTTATTTTCTGAGTCCTGCCATGCAAACCCAAACCAGCCCCCAGGCGCCTATCGCCATCTACCAGTCCGCCGATGGCGCGATTGCTACCGAGGTTCGTCTTGAAGGTGATACCGTCTGGCTGTCACAAGCCCAGATCAGCCAGTTGTTTGGCCGGGAACGTTCTGTCATCTCGAAGCACCTGCGCAATATGTTTTCCGAGGGAGAACTTGAGGCAAATTCAGTATGTGCAAATTTTGCACGTACTGCCGATGATGGTAAAACCTATCAGGTCGATCACTATAACCTCGATGTCATCATCTCCGTCAGCTACCGCGTCAAATCGCCGGAAGGCACACGTTTCCGCATCTGGGCCAACCGCATCCTCAAGGATTATCTGGTGCAGGGCTATGCGCTGAATCAGCAGCGACTGACGCAGCAGCAGGAGAACATCCGCCAACTGGAGCGCACCCTGAGCCTGTTCCAGCAGAACCTGATCGAGCAGGGCAGCCTGCCGGAAGCGCGCGGGCTGGTGAATGTGATTGCCGGCTATGCACGCACCTTCGTGCTGCTCAACCAGTTCGATAGCGAACGCCTGCCGCTGGGTGATTTCGCGACGACGATCCATTACGAAATCCGCGAGGATGAGGCATTGGCCGGAATTTCGACTTTGAAGGCGGATATGCTCGGGCGCGGCGAGGCCTCGGCACTCTTCGGTAACCAGAAGGACGACAGCTTTGCCGGCATTCTCGGCAATATCCTGCAGTCTTTCGGCGGCGAATATCTTTACCCGAGCATTGAGGAACAGGCGGCGCATCTACTGTACTTCGTGATCAAGAACCACCCTTTTTCGGACGGCAACAAGCGCATCGGCGCTTTCCTGTTCATCTGGTTTCTGCAGCGTAACCAGCATCATTTGAAGTCGGATGGCGAATTGAAGATCAACGACAACGCCCTGGCGGCGATTGCGCTGCTGGTGGCGCAGAGCGACCCGGCGCAGAAACAACTGATGATTCATCTGATTATGAATTTGATTCGGGGATGAAAAAGGATGACGTCATGAGTCAGCTACCCCTTTCTGAATCCCTGACCTGCGAATTCAAGAGTGACCGTAAATGCCTGCCGGATCGGGAGTTGATCGAGGCCGTGGTGTGCATGGCCAACGGCGAGGGTGGGGAAATCTATCTCGGTGTCGAGGACGATGGCCGGGTGACGGGCTTGCACAAGGAGCATCGTTTTCTCGATGGGCTGGCGGCCTTGATCGCCAACCGCACGCAACCGGGGCTGCGGGTCGATGTTGAGGCGCTTGAGGTCGATGGCCTGACCGTTGCCCGTATCAGGGTGCCGAAATGCGGTCAGCCGGTGGCGACCAGCGACGGCTTGTTGAAACGCCGCCGCTTGCAGGCGAACGGCCAGCCGGAGTGCGTGCCGTATCTGCCGCATGAGTTTGCCAGCCGGCAGGCCAGTTTCGGGCTGCTCGATGTCAGCGCTCAGGCGCTGGCCGGGGCCATGGCCAGTGATCTCGACCCGATCGAGCGGGCGCGGCTGCGCCAGTTCATCGAACGTTTCAACGGTGACCGTGCCCTGCTGGAACTGGACGATGCGCAACTCGATGCCGCCCTCGGCCTGACGGTACGCACGCCGGCCGGTTATCTGCCCTCCCTGACCGGCCTGCTGCTGATCGGCAACGAGTCGTCGCTACGGGCGCTGGTGCCGACGCATGAAATTGCCTTCCAGATTCTTGATGGCGAGGAAGTGCGCTTCAACGAATTCAGCCGGGCACCCTTGCTGCGCGCTTTCAAGTGGGTGGAAACCTTGTTCAAGCCGCTTAACACGGAGCGGGAATTCCAGTCCGGGCTGTTCCGCGTGCCGGTGCCGCGTCTGGATCATCGCGCCTTCCGCGAGGCGATCGCCAATGCCATCACGCACCGCGATTACGCGCTGCGCGGCGCCGTACATGTGCGGCTTTCCGGCGATTCGCTAACCATCAGCAACCCCGGTGGTTTCGTCGAAGGGGTGACGCTGAACAACTTGCTGAGCACCGAGCCGCGCCCACGAAATCCGGCGCTGGCCGATGCCTTGAAACGTATCAGGCTGGTTGAGCGGACTGGTCGCGGCGTTGATCTGATTTATCGCGGCTTGCTGCGATATGGCCGGCATGTGCCGGATTTCAGCCAGTCCGATAGCCATTCCGTGGTGTTGTCTTTGAGCCTTGCCGCTGCCGACGAGGCTTTCCTGAAGGTGATTCTTGAGGAAGAGGCACGGGGCCACAAAGAGTTGCCCGTCGATAGCCTTATCATCCTGGCGGCATTGCGGGAACAGCGGTGGGCCAGCAGCGAGCAGTTGGCGAATTCAGTCTAAAAGGAGGTGGGGCGTATCCAGGCCAGCCTCGAAGCCTTGGTTGAGGCGGGGCTGTTGCAGGCGCATGGTGTGGGGCGCGGTCGGAGCTACACGCTGTCTGCTGATTTATACCGATTATTGGGCGAAAAAGCGGAATACACGCGCCAGGCCGGCTTTGATCGCTTGCAGCACGAGCAACTGGTAAAGAATTACGTGAAGCAGCACGGGCGTATCACACGCCGGGAAACCATCGAGCTTTGCCGCTTAACGCCGGATCAGGCGTATAAGCTGCTGAAGCAGCTGGTTGAGAAAAATATATTAAAAAAACATGGTGTAATGCGCCATGCGTATTATGTAAAAGCCTAGTCTATACGCCTTCTACGCGCCTCGGTGCATAGAAGGCGTATAGAAAAGCGCATAGAAATCGGAAAGCAATCCATGAACGCAACCGCCTCCATCGTCTCCCGTGTCTGGAGCTTCTGTACCACGCTGCGCGACGACGGGGTCGGCTATGGCGACTATCTCGAACAGCTGACCTACCTGATCTTCCTGAAAATGGCCGACGAGTACGGTCGGCCGCCCTACAACCGCAAGATTGGCATTCCCACCGACTATGCCTGGCCGAGCCTGAAAGCGAAGCGCGGGGCGGAGTTGGAGGTGCATTACGTGTCCATACTGCGCGAGCTGGGCGTCAAGCCGGGGTTACTCGGGCAGATTTTCACCAAGGCGCAGAACAAGATCCAGGACCCGGCCAAGCTCTCGCGGCTGATCGACATGGTCGATGAAACCAGTTGGGTGACGCTGGGGGCGGACGTCAAGGGCGACATCTACGAGGGCCTGCTGGAGCGCAATGCCGAGGATACGAAGTCGGGCGCCGGCCAGTATTTCACGCCACGCCCCTTGATCCGGGCGATGGTGGAATGCGTGCGCCCGCTGCCGGCCAAGACCATCGCCGACCCCGCCTGTGGCACCGGCGGTTTCTTTCTCGCCGCCTACGATTTCCTGGTTGATACCTATCCGGGCATGGACCGCGACCAGCGCGCCTTCTTGAAGCACGACACCTTTTTCGGCAACGAGATCGTCGCCGGTACGCGGCGCCTGGCACTGATGAACATGTTCCTGCACAACATCGGCGAAATCGACGGCGACAGCCCGGTGTCGCCGAACGACGCCTTGATTGCGCCGCCGAAGGAGACTTTCGACTACGTGCTGGCCAATCCGCCCTTCGGCAAGAAGAGCAGCATGGTGTTCACCAACGAGGAAGGCGAGCTGGACCGCGACGACCTGACCTACAACCGCCAGGATTTCTGGGCGACGACCTCGAACAAGCAGCTCAATTTCGTGCAGCACATCCGCAGCCTGCTGAAGAGCACCGGCCGCGCCGCCGTGGTGGTGCCGGACAACGTGCTGTTCGAGGGCGGGGCTGGCGAGACGGTGCGCCGCAAGCTGCTGGAAACCACCGACCTGCACACCATCCTGCGCCTGCCGACGGGCATTTTCTACGCCAACGGCGTCAAGGCCAACGTGCTGTTCTTCGACAACCAGCCGGCGAGGAAGGAAGCCTGGACGCGGGAGGTGTGGATTTACGATTACCGCACCAATGTCCATCACACCCTGAAAAAGAAGCCGTTGCGTTTCGGGGACCTGCAGGATTTCGTCGCCTGCTACCAGCCGCTGAACCGCTTCAAGCGCGCCGAGAACTGGCACGAAACCGAGAATCCGGAAGGCCGCTGGCGCAAGTTTGCTTACGAGCAGATCATCGCCCGCGACAAGACCAGCCTCGATATTTTCTGGCTCAAGGACAAGAGCCTGGCCGATCTCGACAACCTGCCGGAGCCGGATGAACTGGCCGGGGAAATCATCGAGAATCTGGAGGCCGGGCTGGCGAGTTTTCGCGCGGTAGCGTCGGCCTTGCTGTAGTCATGTCTCTAGCCCGGCTGGACTCAGGGCGATCCCTCTTGCCAGCGCCAGGGGTTCAGGGCCGCCACCAGGGCCGGTGGTAAGGGCGCACTGGATCCGCGGTCGGGGCCGAGGCACACATGGACCGTGCGGACCCAGGCTCGTAACTGGCTGTCACCGTCAAGGAACCGATAGTCCAGGGTAAAGGCGGTGCTCCCGATATGGTGGACTCCCAGCGCCACGCACAGGGCCTCCCCATGGCGCAGGGGGTGGTAGTAATCCGCCTCGGCATGGACCAAGGGCAATAGGGGGTCAGCGGCGGCGATGATACGTTCCAGGGGAAAACCGATGGCGTCCATGAAGGCCTCGTAGGCATCGTGGGCGTGACGGAACAGATGGCCGTAGAACATGATGCCCGCCGCGTCGATGTCATGCAGCGCAACCCTGAAGTCGTAGCGGAAGGGTTCGGACGCCTCGCCCCAACCCTCCGCCACTCGGGGGGAGGGAGCATGAGCCGGCGGGTCTGCAGGGGTTACGGCCTTGACCTTCACGACCCTGGCTCCGCCGGCCTCGGGTTAAAGCCGCCGCCGGCTTCTGGGCCGAGCCGGATGTGACCCTGTTCGGCCTCCGGGGCCCGGCCCAGATCCCGGGCCAGCCAGGGGGAGGTGGCGAGGCCCTGGGCCAGGGGAGAGTTCAGGGCGGCGGCGAGCTGGAGGCTCGGCCAGAGCCCAGCGGCGGACTCGATGAGGCTCGTGAGTACCACCTCGATGCCCAGCTCGACGGCACGGTTCGCCAGGTCCAGGGTGCGGCGCAGACCGCCGACGGCGGCGGGCTTGAGGACGATGCGGCGGACGCCCAGGCCCTCGAGCTCGATGGTTGTGGCGCCGCGATGCAGGCTCTCGTCTAGGGCCAGGGGAAAGCGGGCGATTGCCTGGAGCGGTTGGAGCTGATCCCGGCTCGGCTCCCGCAGCGGCTCCTCGAGGGACTCGATGGGGAGGGTATTCAGCGCGGCCAGCAGAGGGACGGCCTGCGCATAGCTCCAGGCACCGTTGGCGTCGAGGCGCAAGGCTGCTTCCGGTGGGAGATGACGTGCCAGGGCGGTCAGGCGTCCCAACTCGATGTCCGGGTCCGTCAGTCCGACCTTGATCTTGAGGATGCGGAAGCCAGAGCGGCAACTCGACTTGATCATCTCGGGCATCACGTCCCCCAAGGGGCCCAGGGTGGCGTTGACCGCGACCGAATCCGCGGCCTGCGGGTCCAGCCATTGGCGCAGGGGCACCCCCGCCTCCTGGGCGGTCAGGTCCAGCAGGGCGCACTCCAGGGCGAAGCGGGCGGCGGGGGCGGGCGAGCGGTCCGCCTCGATCTCCTCAAGCAACCTGGCCAGCGGCTGACCGACGACCCGGGCGCGCCAGCCCTCAAGCGCCATGAGCCCGGCCTCGCGGCTCTCGGTCCCCGCCTCGGGCATAGGCGCGTAGTCGCCGTAACCGCGCAAGCCCTGGGCGTGGGCGCAGAGGAGCCAGCCCTCGCGCTCGTGCATCAGGCCACGCGCGCTTTGCCAGGTCCGCCGCAGGGGCAGGCGGTAGGGCTGGATCTCCAGTCGCTCGATCATGCGGTCGGCAGGGCGAAGCCGATGATTAGCAACACCGCCAGGGCCGACTGGTACAGGGCGGTCGCACCCAGGAGGGCATTGAGGGCGCTGCCTTCCTGCCCACGAAAGAGCCGGATAATCAGCCAGGCGCTCAGGGGCAAGGCGGCGAGGACGGGCCAGAGACGCCCGGGGAGATCCAGAAGGTACAGCAGGGGAAAAGGGGCGAGCAGCAGCAGCGCGTAGAGGAGTTGCGACCGGCCTGGGCCCAGGTAGTGGCAAAGGGTCCGGCGCCCGGCCCGCAAGTCGGTTTCCCGGTCGCGGTAACTGTTGAGGGTGAGCACGGCCGCCGCCGGCAGGCCCAGGGCCACGCCCAGGCCCAGGGCGGTCGGGGAAAAGGCCAGGGTCTGGAGGTAGTGGCTACCGGTGACCGCGGCGATTCCGAAAAAAATCAGCACGAACAATTCGCCGAAGGGGCCGTAGGCGATGGGGCGCGGTCCCCCGGTATAGGCATAACCCGCCGCCAGGGCGGCCAGTCCGAGCAGGAGAATGGGCCAGCCGCCCCGCAGGGTGAGCAGGACCCCGAACAGCAAGGCAGTCAGGAAGGCCAGATGCGCCGCGCGCCTGACCTGGGCCGCCGTGAACCAGCCCTGGGCCGCCGCCCGCTCGGGACCGACGCGGTCCTGGGTGTCGGTGCCGCGCTCAAAGTCGGCGGCATCGTTGTGCAGATTGGTCCCGACCTGGATGGCCACCGCGGCCAGCAGGGTGGCCAGGGCCGTCGGCAGCTCGAGCCCGTCGGTCACGAAGGCCGCCAGGGCGATGCCCGCCAGCACCGGGGCCACCGCCAGCGGCAAGGTGCGGGGGCGTCCGGCGGCGATCCAGCGCGCCAGGTTGACCGTCGGGGCGGGCATGTCAGGAGCGCTGGGGAAAACGCCGGAAGTCCGGGGCGCGCTTCTCCAGGAAGGCATTCCGACCCTCCTGGGCCTCGTCGGTGGTGTAGAAGAGACCGGTGGCGTTTCCCGCCAATTCCTGGATGCCCGCCAGGCCGTCGGTCTCGGCGTTGAAGGCCGATTTCAGCAATCGCAGGGCGGTGGGGGAGAGTTGGAGCATCTGGCGGCACCAGTCCAGGGTGACGGTCTCCAGTTCCGCCAGCGGGACCACGGTATTCACCAGGCCCATCTGAAGCGCCTCCTGGGCGTCGTACTGGCGGCACAGGAACCAGATCTCCTTGGCCTTTTTGAGCCCGACCGTACGCGCCAGCAGGCCCGCGCCGAAGCCCCCATCGAAGCTGCCGACCCGGGGTCCCGTCTGGCCAAAGCGGGCATTATCGGCGGCGATGCTGAGGTCGCAGATGAGGTGCAGGACATGGCCGCCGCCAATGGCATAGCCCGCCACCATGGCCACCACGGGCTTGGGCAGGGTGCGGATGTCCCGTTGCAGTTCCAGCACATTGAGGTGCTCGCCCCCCGCGGTGTCACGGTAGCCCTGGTCGCCGCGGATGCGCTGGTCCCCCCCAGAGCAGAAGGCCAGGTCACCGGCCCCCGTCAGGATGATGACGCCGATGGTGGCATCCAGACGGGCGCGATGAAAGGCGTCGATCAACTCCCGCACCGTCTCCGGGCGGAAGGCATTACGGACCTCCGGCCGGTTGATGGTGATCTTGGCCACTCCCGCCCAGTGCTGGTAGAGGATATCCTCGTAGGCGGGTCCGGGCAGGGTCTCCCAGGACACGGCATTGGGGTCGGCGCTGTGCTGCATGCGTCTTGGCTCCGTGTTTTCTATAAATGACTGCGCCGGGGTGATGCCGCCGGGCCACCCTCAAGGGCCGAGCAGGTCCGCCTCCGCCACTCGCCGCCGGAATTCGAGGTGGATCTCCTGGCTGCGGGGGGCGTCCATCATGACCTCAACGACGAGGCCCGGGGTAGATGTCAGGCCCGCCGCGAGGGCCGTACGCCAACCTTGGGCATCGCCGACCCGGCGGTGGCTCAGGCCGAAGGTGGCGGCCAGGGCGCCGATGTCCAGGGCCTGGGGGGTACGCCACAGACGCTCGAAATCCGGCAGGCCCCGCTGGGGCAGGTAGTCAAAAATCCGGCCGCCGCCATTATTGATCAGAATACAGGGGCGGGGCAGTGGCGCGGCGAGCAGGAGGCCCGAGAGATCGTGCAGGAAGGAGAGGTCGCCGAGCAGGCCCGTGGTGGGGATGCCGGCGGCGTTGAGCCCGGCCAGGGTGGAGAGCTGGCCGTCGATGCCGCTCAGGCCCCGGTTGCCGAAGACCCTCAGGCCTGCCTCCCGGGTGCCGGACCAGGTCTCGAACTGGCGGATGGGCAGGGAGTTGGCGCAGAGGAGCCCCTCGCCCGCGGGCAGCCTGGCCACCAGGTCGCTGATCAGGTGCCCCTCGCACCAGGGGGCCGCCGCCAGGTAGTCGGTGGCGAGGGCGGCGAGCCGCGCCTCGGCCAGGGCCCACTGGGCGAGCCAGGCCGGGTCCGCGGGGGCGGGCGGGTCGGTGGCGAGGGCCCTGCAGAGGGCGACGGGGTCCAGGTCCAGATGAAGCGACCGCTCCAGGGCCAGGTCGTGGGCCGGGTCGGACCAGCGCGCGGCCGGGTCTACCAGGATCAGGGGGATGCCGGGCAGCCAGTCGAGCACCGTCCGGGAGACGGGCGCCCGCCCGAAGCGCAAGACCCAGTCCGGTCGCAGGGCCCGCGCGGCTTGGGGATTGCGCACCAGGGACTTGTAGCGGCTGATCAGGGGCGAGGGGGCCGCTCCCTGGCCGTGGCCGAAGCGCAATTCAGAGAGGGGATCGGCCAGCAGAGGCACCTCGAGAGCGGCGGCGCAGCCGAGGACGGCCGCCGGGAAGCCGGGCCGCGGGTTATCGGGTCCGCAATAGATGAGGCCCCTTCCCCGCAGCCGGTCCCTGATGGCGGGCGGCAAGGTCAGGGTGATCTCCTGGATACCCGTGGCGATCCCGCCCGGCTTCTCGCCCCTCGGCAAGGGCGCGGAAGGGGCGACCCCTGATCCGTCACTGACGGGCCAGGCTGCCGCGGATCCGGGCGGCTCCGGGCGGCTGTCCGCGCAGGGCACCAGGGGCTCGCGGAAGGGCAGGTTGATATGCACCGGCCCGGGTCGCCGTCCCTGGCTCACCGCGGCGGCGCGGCCTCCCAGGGCGGTCAGGGTGCAGCGGATGGCGGGGTCGTCCACCGGCGCCCCGGGGTCGTGGAACTCCCGGACCTGGGTGCCGAAGAGGCGGGTCTGATCGGTGGTCTGGTTGGCCCCCCAGCCGCGTGCCTCCGGGGGGCGGTCGGCGGAGAGGAGGATGAGGGGAATGCCGGCGGCGCTGGCCTCCATCACCGCCGGATACCAGTGGGCCGGGGCGCTG
Source organism: Chromatiaceae bacterium (assembly GCA_016714645.1). Lineage (NCBI taxonomy): Bacteria > Pseudomonadati > Pseudomonadota > Gammaproteobacteria > Chromatiales > Chromatiaceae > Chromatiaceae bacterium. The sequence continues at coordinate 752,917 of JADKCI010000004.1, forward strand.
CCGGAGGTGGCGAGCAGGGCCACCGGTCGGCCGCTGGCGCGCGCCAGGCCCAGGGCAAAGAAGGCGGCGCTGCGCTCGTCCAGGATGGGCGTGAGGGTCAGGTCCGGGCGTTGCTGGGCGGCCAGGATGACGGGCGTGGAGCGGGAGCCCGGGGAGATGACCAGGTGGCGCACGCCCCCGGCGATGAGCCCGTCGAGGAGGGCCAGGGCCCAGCGCAGGCCGATCGTAGCGTGGTCCGGAGAGGCGGACGCTGTCATGCGAAGCGCAGGGCCGAGAGCATGGCGGCGAGCTTGTGTTCGGTTTCCCACCACTCCTGGGTGGGATCGGAGCCCGCGACGATGCCGGCGCCGGCATAGAGGTCGGCGGTGCGTTCGTGGATGTCGGCGCAGCGCAGCAGGACCCAGAGGTCGCCGCTGAGGTCCGGTTCCAGGGTGCCCGCCGCGCCCGTGTACCAGCCGCGCTCGAAGGGGTCGCTGAGGCTGAGCCAGGCACTGGCCTCCCGGCGCGGCTGGCCGTTGGTGGCCGGCGTCGGGTGGAGCCGTTCCGCCAGGGAGAAGAGGTCCGTGGGTTGGTGGAGCGTGGCGACGATGCGGGTCCAAAGGTGCTGGACGTTGCTGAGCTGCATGACATCGGGCTCCGCCGGGACATCAATGCTTGCGGCGCAGGGCCCCAGGGCATCGCGGATCGCCTGGATGACCAGACGGTGCTCGTGGCGGTTCTTGGCGCAACCGCGCAAGGTCTGGTTCAGAGCCCCGTCACGCTCCGCCTCCACCGCGCGGCGGATGGTCCCGGCTAGGGCGTCCACCTCTACCCGGTTCCCACGCAGGCTCAGCAGTCTTTCGGGGGTTGCGGCCACGAAACTGCGCGTCCCGTGGCGGATACTCACGATCTGGCAACTGGGAAAGAGGGTGGGCAAGGCTGCCAGCAGGCGGGTGAGGTCGAAAGACCGGCTCCCCTCGAGGCGCAGCCGGCGGGCGAGGACGACCTTCTGCAACTCCTTGGCGGCAATCCGGTCCAGGGCGGTCCGCAGCAGGCGTTGCCAGCCCGTGGCGTTGGGCGTGTCCAGACAGCGCCGGAGGTGGGCGGGACCCAGCGGGGTTGGCGGGGGTTGGAAGAGGGCGGGGATCAGGCGATCCAACAGGGCCGACCAGCGGCCTACCAGGTCGGCGGGGTCCGCCGGCAAGCGGGCGCTGAACACCAGGGCGGCATGGTCCCCGAGGGTGCGCAGGGCAATCTCGGGCACCCGCAGTAAGGCATTGGGCAACTCCCCTGGCGTCGGGGCCCGGTCATCCGGCCGGGCGGCGAATCCCAGGAGCGCGAAGCCCCCCAGGCCAGTGGCATCGGAATCGAGCTGGCGCCAGGAGGCCGCCAGTTTCTGGGCGTGGGCCCTCAGGGTTGACAGGCGGTCTGGGCCCCCCGCGCGCCACTCGGCCGCGGTACCATAGCCGATACGCTGCTCCTCGCGGTGGCCCTGGAGAAACTGAAATTGGGGGCCATCAAGGGCCGGCGTCGCTGTCGGCGGCCGGGGCAGATCCAGGGCCAGGGAGACGAATCCCTCGGCCTCGGCGCCGATGGCCCTCGCGCTTGCGCGCAGACGGCCCTTCATCTGGTCCAGGATAGCGGGTGGCGCAGGCATGGGGATGACTTGGGTCGGGACTCGCGCGGGCTGTCGGTTCATGGGGGCCGGTCTCCCGGACCCTACTGAAAATGGGGTGTCGCGATCGGCTCCGAACCCTAGGTGAGGTCGGCCCAGAAGCGCTCCATGGCGGCCACGGTCTCGGCGGTCTTCTCCCAGTGCGGGATACCACTGGTGGGGCTGATGCGCTCGGCGCGCCAGTTGGCGTGCTGGGCGATCAGGTCAGGCAGCAGGTCGAAGGAGATATTGGGATCACGGTCGTACAGCGCGAGGGCCGGCAACTTGAGCTTGGCGTACAGCATGTCAGCCGCCTTCGGGGTGAATAACTGACCGGAGAGGAAGTAGAGCGGGGCATAGCGGGCGCCGGGCTGATGGGCGGTAGCATAGGCGTACTCGACCATCTCGGGCGGCGTCTTGCCCACGAAGGCCTGGCCCAGAAAGTAGCGGATGCTGGGCCGGGACGTCAGGAGGGTGAAGAGCCCCTGGCTCAGATAGGGCAGGCTCAGGGCCTTGTGTACCCGGACGCTCAGATCGCCCGAGGGCAGGGAGCGCTTGCTGAAGCCCGTGGGCGAGAGGATGACCAGGGAGGTGACGGCCTCGGGGACGGCCAGGGCAGCCCGGGCGGCGAACTCCGAACCCAGGGAGAAGGCCGCGACGTCCGCCGGTTCGCGCACCACCCCCGCGAGGAAGTCCGTCAGGGCATCGGCATACAGCTCGGGGGAATAGCGGCGGGCGCTGCGATCCGAGAAGCCGAATCCGGGCAGGTCGGGGGCGAAAACCGGCCGTTGTGAGCGGAAATGCTCAAAGAGGGGCCGCATCTCGAAGGCGCTGGGGGCGGCGTTGATGCTATGCACCAAGACCAGGGGCCGACCCTGGGCCTGGGTGTCTGCGTAATAGCTGACGCGCCCGGCCCGCTGGGACTCGAGCACCCGGCGCGGGGCGCTGATCGCCTCTGGCAGGGCGGTCCGGTAAGCCGGCAGGCAGGCGGCGGGAAGGGGAATGGAGAAATCAGTCTGCATGGCGCCGTTACCTACCCTAACATAGGGTCTTGAAAAATATAAATATCCACACCGGACAGCTGCTTTTGCGAGCCCGCGCCCTGGCAAAAACGCGGTAATGACCGGTCAATCTGGGGTTTGTGGCAATATAAACCCGTGCCCGAGGATGTCAAGCTAGGTTGTCGTCAAGTAGGTGGAACATGCGGCCGATTAATCGACCTTCTCAGCCCTTATGACCCCCATAGTCGACTCGCTCTCGCGGAATCCCGCGCTGGGCCTGGTCTTGGTCTTGGGGGCGGGCTTGTCGCTCCTAGGTTGCGCGCCCCCCGCCGTGCGGGATGCTGGCCCTGATACCCAGGCGCCAGAACCCGGGGTGGCGGTCCCGGGTCGGGCCCACCAGGTCCGGGTGGAGGAGGGTGTCATCCTCTCCGCCACCGGATGTGAATTCGACTATCGGCTCTATCGCCCCGCGCAACCCTCCGCCGAAGGGCTAGTTATTCTGGGGCCTGGCTTCATGCGCGGCAAGGAGCACCTGGCCGGGCTGGCTCGGGCCCTGGCCGCCGCGGGGCTGGCAACGGCGACCCTGGACTATTGCAATGGGCGACTCTGGGATGGCGGCCATTATCAAAACGGCCTCGACATGGTGCGGCTCGCCCAGGAACTGGGAGGGCGTCGGGTCGTCTATGTGGGCTTTTCCGCCGGCGCCCTGGCGGCCCTGGTCGCCGGGTACCGGGATCCCCAGGCCCTCGGCGTGATCGCCCTGGACCTGGTCGATGCCGACGGGCTGGGACTACGGCTGGCGGCGGGACTCGACAAGCCCCTGATCGGTCTCATGGGCGAGCCCTCCGCCTGTAATGCCGGGGCCCGGGGGCTGCAAGTCTTGAAGGCGAGCCGGCTGGGTCGCGCCGAGTCCGTTCCCGGCGCCGGGCACTGCGATTTCGAGTCGCCGACGGATGGCTTGTGCGAGCTGGTCTGCGGAGCAACGGCGGGAGCCTCCGCTCGACGTCGGGAGATTATCGCGGCCACGGTGCTGGCCGCCGTGGAACTCGTGGAGCCCCGGCCGGACCGATCGGACCCACCCGGCCGACCGGACAGAACCTAGCCCCCCCTTGAAGGTTTCGCTATGATGCGGCCCTGCCCTGGACCCCGCCCCTTGCTCCGCGTCGGTTGCTCGACCCTTTCGACAAGGCGGGTGGCGGAGTTGCTGACAATCATTCCACAAGGGCGGTCACTAGACCCAAGAGGGAAGTTGGCATTGAACATCGATCGGTTTCCGGCACGTCGTGGGGTGCGCCCGGGCGCGCCCGGGGAAGGGCTATGCTGAGACGCATCCTCTGGATTCTGGGGATCATCCTCGGACTGGCCCTGGGCGCCGCGCTCCTGGGGCCCTTCCTGATCTCGACCGAGTCCCTGGCGGGCCGGGAGCCGGCGGGCGCGGTCGCGACTGCTCAGAGCCACTTTGTCGAAATTCCCTTCCCCGGGACCGGGGGGATCAGGCTCCACTATCTGGAAGCCGGGCCCGAGAATCCGCCCAATGCCCCGGTCTTCATCCTGCTGCATGGCTTCACCTTCAATGCCTTCACCTGGCAACCGGCCCTGGATTTTTTCGCTCGGCAGGGGCGGGTGTTCGCCTTTGACCAGATACCCTACGGCCTGAGCGCCAAGCTGACGCCCGCGGATTGGGACGGCCCCAACCCCTACGCCAAGGAGGCGGCGATCGCGCAGCTCTTTGCCTTCATGGATACCCTGGGCATCAAGCGGGCGATCCTGGTGGGCAATTCCTCGGGTGGCACCCTGGCCATGGAGGCGGCCCTGGCCAGGCCCGAGCGGGTCGAACGCCTGATCCTGGTGGCGCCTTGGGTTTACGCCCAACGGCCGACTATGCCCGCCGCCGTGGCGGAGTTGCCACAGTTACGTCGCTTAAGCCTCCTCATTGCCCGTAAGCTCGGCCAGGGTGGCCTCCTCGATTACTCCTATGCCGACCCTGGGCGCCTCGACGAGGATCGCCGGTTCCTCATGACGATCCACACCCGGATGGCGAATTGGGACCTGGCCTGGGGCGAACTGCTGAATCGGTCCCTGTCCAGTCCGGTCACGGTGAGTTCGCGGCTGGACCAGATTACCCAGCCCGTCCTCATGCTGACGGGCGACCAGGACAAGGTGGTCCCGGTCGCCGACACCCGTAAGGTGGCCGAGCGGCTCCCGAACGCCACCTTGGAGCTGTTGCCCGGCTGCGGGCATGTGCCCCAGGAGGAGTGTTTGGAATCCTTCGAGCAGGCCGTCTCCGGCTGGCTGCGGGCCCCGAAACCCGTCGCGGCGGACCCCGAGTCCCGGGGCTAAGGCCGCCGCTAGTCTGCATTTACTCTATTTTCCCTATTATTTTCCCATAGAGACCTTTAACCCATGCCTATCGCCTTCCCCTTTTCCGCGATCGTCGGCCAGGACGAGATGAAGCAATCCCTGCTGGTGGCGGCGGTCGATCCAACCATTGGGGGCGTGCTGGTCTTCGGAGATCGCGGCACCGGCAAGTCCACCGCGATTCGCGGCCTGGCGGCCCTCTTGCCTAAGATGCGAGCGGTCCTGGGCTGTGCCTACTCCTGCGATCCAGCGGCGGACGCGGGCGCCCTGTGCGCGGAATGCCGGGAGCGCGCTAACAAAGGGGGAGTACCCAAGACCCACTCGGTGCCAGTGCCGGTGGTTGATCTGCCCCTGGGGGCGACCGAGGACCGGGTGATCGGGGCCCTGGACCTGGAGCGCGCCCTGACTCAGGGCGAAAAGGCCTTCGAGCCAGGCCTTCTCGCCCGCGCCCATCGCGGCTTCCTCTATATTGACGAGGTGAACCTGCTCGAGGACCACCTGGTCGATGCCCTCCTGGACGTGGCCGCCTCGGGGGAGAATCTGGTGGAGCGCGAGGGCTTGAGCCTGCGCCATCCGGCCCGCTTCGTTCTGGTCGGCAGCGGTAACCCCGAGGAGGGCGAACTGCGCCCCCAGCTCCTGGATCGCTTCGGCCTCTCGGTGGAGGTCAAGACCCCCGGCGACCTGCCCACCCGGGTTAAGGTGGTTCGCCTGCGCGATGAGTTCGAGCGTGATCCGGCGGCCTTCGTTGCCAAGTGGAAGCGCAAGGACGGCAAGATTCGTCACCAGCTCGAATCGGCGCGCAAGGCCCTGTCCACGGTCGAGGTCCCCGATTTGGCCCTGGAACAGGCGGCCATGCTGTGCATGGCCCTGGGTACGGACGGCCTGCGCGGTGAACTCACCCTGATCCGTGCCTCCCGCGCCCTGGCCGCCCTCGAAGGCGCTACGGTCGTGGGCATTACCCATCTGCGGCGGGTCTCCGCCCCGGCCCTGCGTCACCGGCTGCGGCGTGATCCCCTCGATGAATCTGGCTCGACGGTACGCGTTCAGCGCGCCGTCGAGGAGCTGTTTCCCGCATGACCCCGAGCACAACCCCCGGGATCGAGACCCTGATCTCCCCCTGGGATGATGTCGCCCTGGCGGCCGCCCTCTTCGCCGTGGACCCGGCGGGCACCGGCGGCGTCGCCCTGCGGGCGCTGGCGGGGCCGGTCCGGGACCACTGGCTCGCCTTGGCGCGGGGGCTGTTGCCGACTGAATGCCCGCGACTCAAGATTCCCCTGCATGTGAGCGTGAGTCGCCTGCTGGGGGGCATGGATCTGGCCGCCACCCTCCAGTCGGGGCGGCCCGTCGCGGAACGGGGCCTGCTGGCCCAGGCCGATGGCGGCATGGTGGAACTGTCCATGGCCGAGCGGCTGGAGGGCGCCACCACCGCCTATCTGACGGCGGTGCTGGACGCAGGCGAGGTTGTTCTCGAACGTGACGGCATCGCCGCCCGTACCGCCTCCCGCTTCGGCGTCATCGCCCTGGACGAGGGCGTGGGCGAGGATGAGCAGTTGCCGGCGCCGCTGCTGGATCGCCTGGCCTTCCACCTGGACCTGTCGCGCTTCGCGATGCGGGACCTGCCTAAGGAGGCCCCGTGGGGCACCGGGGAGGTCCTGGCCGCCCGCGCCCGCCTGGGCAATGTCAAGATCGCCGACGAGATGGTCGAGACCCTCTGCGGCGCGGCGCTGGCCCTGGGCATCGCCTCCATCCGCGGCTCCCTGCTCGCCATTCGCATCGCCCGGGCGGCGGCCGCCCTGGCGGGGCGGGACCAGGTCATCGAGGAGGACGTCGCCGTGGCCGCCCGCCTGGTGCTCGCGCCGCGCGCGACCCGGCTGCCTGCCGGTGAGCCCTCCCCCGAGGAGGAAGAGCCCGATCAGCCCGGCGAGGATGAGGAACCGCCCGAGCAGCCCGATGAAGATGGCCAGGGAGATGAGGATACGGGTGGGGAGGACCGACCCCTGGAGGAGATGGTCCTGGAGGCGGCCCAGGCCGCCATGCCGCGCGACATGCTCGACCGGCTGCGGCAGGGCGCCGCCCGGCGTGCCCGCTCCCGGTCCCCGGGCAAGGCCGGTGCCCTTCAACAGGCCTCCCTGCGGGGCCGGCCCATCGGCGCCCGGCGGGGCGATCCGGGGCCTGGGGTGCGCCTGAATGTCGTCGAAACCCTGCGCGCGGCCGCGCCCTGGCAAGTCATCCGACGGCGGGAGCAGCCGGCGGGCGACAGGGTCAAGCGGGTCGAGGTCCGGCGGGATGATTTTCGGGTCACGCGTTTCAAGCACCGCGCCGAGACCACCACCATCTTTGCCGTGGATGCCTCCGGTTCCTCCGCCCTGCACCGCCTGGCGGAGGCCAAGGGTGCTATCGAACTGCTGCTGGCGAGCTGCTATGTGCGCCGCGATCGCGTCGCCCTGATCGCCTTTCGCGGTCAGAGTGCCGAACTGCTGCTGCCACCCACCCGCTCCCTGGTGCGGGCCAAGCGCTCCCTGGCGAGCCTGCCGGGCGGCGGCGGCACGCCCCTGGCCGCCGGCATCGATGTGTCCCTGCTCCTTGCCGATGCGGTGCAGCGTCGGGGCGGGACACCTACCATCGTCCTGCTGACGGATGGTCGCGCCAATGTCGCCCGGGATGGTCAGGGGGGCCGGGCCCGGGCGAGCGAGGAGGCCCTGGTCGCGGCGCGGCTGGTGCGCGCGGCGGATATCCGCGCCCTCTTGGTGGATACCTCGCCGCACCCCCAGCCCAAGGCCCGGGAGTTGGCCGAGGCCATGGGGGCGACCTATCTGCCGCTCCCCTACGCCGATGCCCGGGTCCTGTCCAGTGCCGTTCAGGCCGCCACGGGCTAGGTCGGGGCTTGATGAGCGACCGTCCGCACTGGCAGCGGGAGGGGCGGGATTGGCCCAATCGGGAGGCGAGCCTTTTCCCGGTGGAGTCGGGATTACGCTGGCATCTCCAGGTGATGGGCGAGGGGCCCGTCATCCTGCTGGTCCATGGCACGGGGGCGGCGACCCACTCCTGGCGCCGCCTGGCGCCACTGCTGGCGGAACGCTTCGAGGTTATAGCCCCGGACCTCCCGGGCCATGGCTTTACCGAGGCCCTCGCCGCCCCGGCCCTCTCGCTCCCGGGCATGGCGGCGGCCTTGGGCGGGCTCCTGCGCCAGTTGGGCAAGGCGCCCGATCTGGTCGTCGGCCACTCCGCCGGGGCCGCCATTCTGGCGCGCATGTGCCTGGATGGCCTCATCGGCCCCCAGGCCCTCATCAGTCTCAACGGCGCCCTCCTGCCCCTGAATGGCCTGCCGGGTCACCTCTTCTCCCCGGCCGCCAAGCTGCTTGCCGCGACCCCCTTTCTGCCGCGTCTGTTCGCCTGGCGCGCCAGCGCCCCCGATGCGGTAGAGCGGCTGGTACGCAGCACCGGCTCGACCCTGGACCCCGTCGGCATCGCCCTCTACCGCCGCCTGATCTCCTGTCCCGGCCACGTGGGCGCCACCCTGTCCATGATGGCCAACTGGAACCTGGAGCCCCTGGAGCGGGCCCTGCCGGCTTTACGGCCCCCCCTTTTCCTGGTCGTCGGAGACAACGACTGGACGGTGCCGCCCGCCGAGGCCCAGCGCGTCCGGAGCCGGCTGCCCACTGCCCAGATCATCTCCTTGCCGCGACTAGGGCATCTGGCCCACGAGGAGCGCCCGGAGGAGGTGGCCGACCTCATTACCCGGCTGGCCATCTCGGTCGGGGTGTTGACTTAACCGGAATTCGCGTTGAACCACGCCATGGGTGAGGGGCTGGGGCCATTGGCGGCAAGCCTCTGATCCATCCGCCATCGCCACCACTCATATCATGGGGAATCATAACCATGGGGACCATCGTCGCAAGCAGCTTCCGCCCCGCCTGGTGGTTGCCGGGTCCCCACCTCCAGACCCTTTGGCCAGGCTTGGCGCGGTCCCGGCCGGATCCGCCGCCGGAGCGCCGCCGCATCGAACTCGCGGACGGCGACTTCATCGACCTGGCGCAGGGGATGGGCAGGGGGCCTCGGGTCCTGGTGATCCACGGGCTCGAAGGCGATCTTCGGTCTCATTATGCGGGGACCCTCCTCGCGGCCCTCGCCGGCCAGGGTTACTGTCCCCTCTTTATGCATCTGCGGGGCTGTTCCGGCGAACCCAACCGGCTATCGCGCGGCTACCACTCCGGGGCTAGCGAAGACCTGCACGAGGTTCTGACGCACCTGGCCCGGGATCCGTCTGGGATGCCTCTCGCGGCCATTGGCTTCTCCCTGGGCGCCAACCTCCTCCTCAAGTATCTCGGCGAGCGGGGCGGCTATCCGGCCAAGGATCCGCGCGGCCCCCTGCTGGGCGCCGGGATCGCGGTGTCACCCCCTTTTGTTCTGCGCGATGCCATGTTGCGGCTGAATCAGGGTGTCTCCCGCCTGTACCGGAGTCATTTGGTGGGCCGACTCAAGCAGACCTTCCTCCGTAAGTTCGCCACCCGGACCTGCCCCATCAGGATCGACATCGGCTCGATTCGGGATTTCAATGCCTTCGACGAGCGCATCACCGCTCCCCTTTGTGGCTTCGCCGGCGTCTTCGATTATTACAACCGGGCCAGTTGCCGTGGCTATCTGCCTGCCATCACCACGCCGACCCTGATCATCCACGCCCTGGACGATCCCTTCATGTTTCCCTCCAGCGTCCCCTTCGAGCAGGAACTGGGACCCGGCGTCATTTTGGAGCTCAGTCCCCATGGCGGCCATGTCGGATTCGTCGCCGGCAACCTGCCATGGCGACCGGATTACTGGCTGGAGGGGCGCATCCTGGGGTTTCTGAGGGCCATAAAGGAGAAGGGTAAGCCATCAGGAATAGACCTACCGATCGAACATTGAAGTGAGTCGCTACTTCGCCACCCCAACCCCGCCCGTGCGCAACTGCTCGGTCAGCTTTTCAAATTCGCGCTGCATTTCGAGGTTGCGGAAGGGTCGTGGCTTGGGGACCTGGCGGCTGATGAGGCCGTCCAGCAGCTTGCGGCTGGCCTTGACGATGCCGACCAACTCGCCGGAGACGCGCACCGTCTCGTAGGTATTCCAGGCGGTGGCGATATCGGTCTCCAGGGCGACCCGGGCGGCGGTGATCTGGCGGCCCTGTTCATCAAGGTATTGGCGATAGACCCCCGCCGCCTCGATGGTCAGGCGCTGGGCATCGAGATTGGCGACAAGAATCTCGCGTTTCTCCGGGGCTTGCTTGAGGAGGGCCTGGGTCTGGCTGGAGAGTTCCCGGGCGCGCTCGGCGATAGCGTCGATGCGGGGGATATAGTTGTTGGCGATGGCCTGTTCCACCTGGAGATGCATCTGACGCAGGCTCTTGAGCAGGACGACATAAAGGCCGTAGTAACGGCGGGCGCTCTGGAGGTCCTCGCCGCTCTCCTCGACAAGTTTTTCGAGCTGGCCGGTGATGGCCTTGACGTTGTCGAAGAGGATGCCGAGGTCGATGAGGTTGTCGCCCACCACGGTGGAGAGCATGAAATCCAGTTGGTCGTCGCTCAGCTCCAGGCCCATGGCCCGCAACTCGGCGGCGAAATCGCGCTTGACGGTCTCCAGGTTCGCCTCGTAGCGGGCGATGTCGGCCTGGCGGTCGGCGATGGCCTCGTCATAGTCCGCGACTGTTTTCTTGACCAGGGAGTCCGAAGGGGCGGAGACGCGCTGGCGGCGATATTCGGCCAGGTCCTGGCGGGCAGAGGCGATCTCCTGCTGGAGGACGCGGATGCGCTGCCGATGGTCCTGGGTGTTGGAGCCGGAGAGGATGGCGACGGCCTGGTCGAGGAGTTGGTCGATCTCCGCCTGGTTGCTGGCCTGGTCGTCGCCAAACCAGCGGTTCTCCGGCAGGCTGGCCTGGCGCTCCTGCAGGGCCAGGGACTCCTCCAGGGTCGGCAGGACCCCATCCCAAAGGCGGGCGAAGTTGGCCTGGGGGTCCGGCCCCAGATAGCGCCGGGTGGTGTCCCAGGCGGAGCCGGCGGTCTGCTTGGAGCCTTGCCAGAGGGTCTCGGCGCTCTGCTGGGAACCCTCGAACCAGCGCCCGGCGCTGTCCTTGGTCCCCCGCCAGAGGTCCCCGGCCGTGCCCAGGGATTTGTCCCAGAGGGAGGGCTCCGTCACCCCTGGCCTCTCGTCGAAGGCGGTGGGGGGGAATGCCGGGGCAGGACCGGGATTTTGGATCGGGGTCTGGGCCTGGGCGCCGGTGAGAAAGGCCTGAACCCCCATGGCCAAGGCCAGGAGCAAGGTCGAAAGCGGTGGTTGCATGGTGGCACTCCATGACCCCGCCGGCGGGATTGGGACGGGGGAGGGCGGATGTTCGAGAATCGACCATAATCTACATCAAGACACCGGCCGCGGCGCGAGAGATGGGATGAAATGTGGGAAAAAGCGGGCTTGCTGTTGTTGCTCATCGCCGCCAACGGCGCGCCGATCCTGCTGGCCTGGGCCCTGGGCAAGCGCTGTGATGGGCCCCTGGATGGCGGCTGGATGCACGCCGATGGCCGCCCTCTGCTGGGGGGGCACGTCACCAGGCGGGGTCTGGTGGGCGCGGTGCTGGCGACGATGGTGTTGGCTTATCTGCTCGGCCTGGGCGCTGGCCTGGGGGCACTGATTGGCCTGCTGGCGATGGTGGGCGATGCCTTGTCGAGCTTCGTCAAGCGCCGCCTGGGGCTCAAACCCGGTGACAAGGCTACCGGCCTGGATCAGATCCCCGAATCCCTGCTGCCCCTGATCGCGGTGGCTGGGTCTTTCGGCTTGGGGTGGCTGGACCTGGGCCTGCTGGTGGCCGCTTTCACCCTGTTTGACATGGCGGTGTCTGGGCCCCTCTACCGGCTACATTTGCGGCAGCGACCTTATTGACGCCTCTCGTCCGCCGCCTGGTTGGGATTGGTCTGTGCTCGCTCCCGGCCTTATTTGCGCTGGTCTGTGGTCTCTGGCCACGACCCGTCCCGCTAATGCAGGAGGGATTGGGTTTGGTCCTGGTCGGTATCGCGGGTCTCATCGCCGGTATCAATCTCTATTTGCTCTACCTGCGTCCCTGTCGCTATCGCCGTCGCCAGGGTGCGGACGTGGGCTATCATTTTGTTTCGGGCCTGCCCACCGTGGGTAATTTACTGGTGGTCGGTGGCTGTTTCGCGGCCTTCGGTAGCGGTCTGGTGGGGGGCTGGGGGTTGCTCGTGGCCTTGGCCGACCCTGACGGACTGGCCTGGTTCCCCATCCGCACCTGGCGGGATGCCTCGTTGTGGGGTGATTAGGTAAGCCTTTTTCGAGCAGTGCAGCCCTGCGGGCCGCGCGAACCTTGGCCAGCGCGCGCTCCATGTGACGGGCCCGCCCACTGGACCCAGACGCCGAGGATGCGGCGCCCCCCTGACCCTGGTCGCCCTCATGTCGGCCTTTAGTCGCGCGGGTTTCCCCTCTCAGTAGAGGGCACTGAGCATCTTGGCCCGGTAGGCGGCGACCAGGGGGCCCGCGCCGCCAAGCAGGTCGAAGATGAGGATCATGGCCTTGCGGGCGGCATCGTCGCCATAAGCGCGGTCGCGCTTGAGGAGGGCGAGGAGCCCGGCCAGGGCGGCTTCTAGGTTGCCATTGACGGCCTGCCAGGCGGCGAGCAAGTAGCTGGCCTCGCTGTCCTTGGGGTTGGCCGCGAGACGGGCGGCCAATTCGGCCTCGGGCGGGGCGGTCGCGACCAGATTGGCGAAGCGGAGTTGGCCGCGCAGGGCCAGGACCTCCGGGTCCTTGGCCAGATCGATGGGGACCCGATCCAGCAGCGCCTCGGCGCCCTGGATGTCGCCGCTGGCGGCCTTGATCTGGACCTCGGCGAGGAAGAGTCGGGGATGGTCGGGGTCCTTGGCCCGAGCCTGATCCAGTTCGGCCTGGGCACCGGCCAGGTCGCCCAGGATCAGCCGGTCCGAGATGGCGTCGAGCAGGCTGTCGGACTCCCGGGGCAGGTGGGGTTCCAGGAAGGCCCGGATCTGGGCCTCGGGGAGGGCGCCCATGAATTGGTCGACGGGGCGTCCATCCTTGAATAGCTGGACCGTGGGCAGGCTGCGGATGCCAAACTGGGCGGCGAGGGCCTGTTCCTCCTCGGTATTGAGCTTGGCGACCAGGAGGCGACCATTGTATTCGTCCGCCAGCTTGGCGAGGATGGGCATGAGGGCGCGGCAGGGGGCGCACCAGTCGGCCCAGAAATCCACCAGCACGGGGCGGTCATAGGAGCCCTCGAGCACCACCTCTTGGAAGTTTTGCGCCGTGACGGCGACCAGATAGGGTGAGTTGGCCATTGGCGCCGTCCTCCTGAATCGAGCGGTTGGAATTGGTTTGGAAGCCCGTAAATAGTCCTGCAAAGCGATCGATTCAAGCCGGCGGAGTCCAGTATCATCCGTCCCGCCGGCGCCCAGGTCTCATTCAGCCCCCAGGAGCCCAGCCCCATGACCCAAGCTGTTCACCTTGTTTGTCCCCATTGCGATGCGGTTAACCGGGTACCCCCGGAGCGTCTGGGCGAGGAAGCCAAGTGCGGCAAGTGCCGTGCGCCCCTCTTTGCCGGTGCCCCCCTGGCCCTGGACGAGGGGCGTTTCGCCAAGCACCTGGGGCGGAGCGATCTGCCGCTGGTGGTGGATTTCTGGGCTCCCTGGTGCGCGCCCTGTCGCGCCATGGCGCCGGCATTCGAGGCCGTGGCCCGGCGCATCGAGCCCGAGGCGCGGCTGATCAAGGTGAACACGGAGGAGGCTCAGGCCCTGGCGGGGCGCCATGGCATCCGGAGCATCCCGACCCTGGTGGTCTTTCGCGGCGGCCGGGAGGTGGCGCGCACCTCGGGGGCCATGGACGCCGTGGCGCTGGAAAACTGGATTCGCCGCTCCCTGTGAGCGACCCAAGCCATCCACGGATGGCTGGATGCATGGGCGGAAATGTGCCAGGCTCCCTGGTGGCGGATGGACAGGGCAAGGGGAATCACTTAGAATTTCCCCCGTTCGAGATGCTGGCCCTAGCTGTTCCCGCCGCTCTCGTCCTCACGTCTTCGTGCACCGCCGCACGATCCTGGCCGCTTTCCCGCATCGCGCGTCCTTGTGATTTCAGCGCCCCTGGGCGCCTCATGTCCCCGCGGCCCTCCGGCCGGGACGCGGGCTGGCTGAACTCGGAGATGACCTTGAGAAAGCCCGCGGTTCTCGTTCTGGAAGACGGCTCTGTCTTTCGTGGCCTGTCCATCGGTGCCGAGACCCAGAGCGTCGGCGAGGTGGTCTTCAATACGGCCATGACCGGCTATCAGGAGATCCTCACCGACCCCTCCTACCGCCGCCAACTGGTGACCCTGACCTACCCCCACATCGGCAACACCGGCGTCAATCCCGAGGACGAGGAATCCCCCGCCCTGCAGGCCGCCGGGCTCGTTATCCGCGACCTGCCGCCCTTGGCCAGCAATTGGCGCCAGCGTGGGCGCCTGGATGACTACCTCCTGCGTCAGGGCGTGCCGGGCATCGCCGATATTGATACCCGCCGGCTGACCCGCATCCTGCGGGAGAAGGGTGCCCAGAATGGCTGTCTGCAGGCGGGCGAGGCGATTGACGAGACGGTGGCCTTGGCGGCGGCCCGGGCTTTTACCGGCCTCAAGGGCCTGGACCTGGCCCAGGAGGTGACGACGGACCGGGCCTATGAATGGGGCCGGGGTGTCTGGCGCCTGGAGGGGGAGGCAGCGATCGCGAGCCGTGATCCGGACCACTGCCCCTATTGGGTTGTGGCCTACGATTACGGTATCAAGCGCAACATCCTGCGTATGCTGGTGGATCGCGGCTGCCGGGTGACGGTGGTCCCGGCGAGGACGCCGGCGGCGGAGGTGCTGGCCCTCCAGCCCGATGGCGTCTTCCTCTCTAACGGCCCGGGCGATCCGGAGCCCTGCGATTACGCCATCCAGGCCATCGGCGACTTGCTGGAGACCGGTATTCCAATCTTTGGGATCTGTCTGGGTCACCAATTACTGGGCCTGGCCTGCGGGGCGCGCACTCTGAAGATGAAGTTCGGTCATCATGGCGCTAACCACCCGGTTCAGGACCTGGTCACCCGGCGGGTCATGATCAGCAGCCAGAATCATGGCTTTGCGGTGGACGAGGCGAGCCTGCCCCCGACCCTGGAGCCGACCCACCGATCCCTCTTCGATGGCTCCCTGCAAGGTATCCATCACCGCGAGCAACCGGCCTTTGGTTTCCAGGGGCATCCGGAGGCCAGCCCGGGACCCCATGACGTGTCACCCGTTTTTGATCACTTCATCGACCTGATCCGGGCCCACCGGCCCTAGCCAGGTCCTGGCGGGCGAGGGATGACACCCTGGCCCTGGGTCGGACCGGACCCCCAAGCACATTGGCCAAACCTGGCCCTACCCTGGCCAGGATGCTATTACTAGCCTGAAAGAATATGCCCAAGCGTACAGACATCCAGAGCATTCTCATCATCGGGGCCGGCCCCATCGTCATCGGCCAGGCCTGCGAGTTCGACTACTCGGGGGCCCAGGCCTGTAAGGCCCTGCGCGAGGAGGGCTACCGGGTCATCCTGGTAAATTCCAATCCGGCCACCATCATGACCGACCCGGAGATGGCCGATGCCACCTACATCGAGCCCATCACCTGGAAGACGCTGGAGCGCATCATCGAGCGCGAGCGCCCGGATGCCCTGCTGCCGACCATGGGCGGCCAGACGGCCCTCAACACCGCCCTGGACTTGGTACGCCACGGGGTGCTGGAGCGTTACGGCATCGAGCTGATCGGCGCCACTCGGGAGGCCATCGACATGGCCGAGGACCGCGATCTCTTCCGCAAGGCCATGCGTCGCATTGGCCTGGACATGCCGCGCTCGGCCATTGCCCACAGCCTGGAGGAGGCCATCCAGGTCCAGGCCCAGATCGGCTACCCCGCCATCATCCGTCCCTCCTTCACCATGGGCGGCAGCGGTGGCGGTATCGCCTACAACCAGGAGGAGTTCGAGACTATCTGCCTTCGCGGTCTGGACCTGTCCCCGACCAGCGAGCTGCTGATCGAGGAATCCGCCCTGGGCTGGAAGGAATTCGAGATGGAGGTGGTGCGCGACCGCGCCGACAACTGCATCATTGTCTGTTCCATCGAAAACCTTGACCCCATGGGGGTGCATACCGGCGATTCCATCACGGTGGCGCCGGCCCAGACCCTGACGGACAAGGAATACCAGATCATGCGCGATGCCTCCATCGCCGTGCTGCGGGAGATTGGCGTCGATACGGGGGGCTCCAACGTCCAGTTCGCCATCAACCCCGAGAACGGACGCATGATCATCATCGAGATGAACCCGCGCGTCTCCCGGTCCTCGGCCCTGGCCTCCAAGGCCACCGGCTTCCCCATCGCCAAGGTGGCGGCCAAGCTGGCGGTGGGCTACACCCTCGATGAATTGAAAAACGACATCACCGGCGGCGCCACCCCGGCCTCCTTCGAGCCGAGCATCGACTATGTAGTGACCAAGGTCCCGCGCTTCACCTTCGAAAAGTTTCCCCTGGCCGACCCACGCCTCACCACCCAGATGAAGTCGGTGGGCGAGGTCATGGCCATTGGCCGCACCTTTCAGGAATCCCTGCAAAAGGCCCTGCGCGGGCTGGAAACGGACAAGTACGGTCTTGACGAGTTGGTGGATCTGACGGAGCCTGGCGCCTTGACCCGCATCCGCCAGGAGCTGCGCCAGCCCAGCGCCGAACGCATCTTCTACCTGGCCGATGGCTTGCGTGCCGGTTTCACGATCCAGGAACTCTTTGACATTACCGCCATCGATCCCTGGTTCCTGGCCCAGATCGAGGAACTGGTGACCCTGGAGGCCGAGATTCGTGACCAGGGTTTCCCCAGTCTGACCTACGAGCGCCTGCGCTTCCTCAAGCGCAAGGGCTTTGCCGACCGTCGCCTGGGCCAGTTGGCGGCCTGCGGCGAGCAGGCCATTCGCGAGAGGCGCCATGCCCTGGGTATCCGCCCCGTCTTTAAGCGGGTGGATACCTGCGCCGCCGAGTTTGCCTCCAGTACCGCCTATCTCTACTCCACCTACGAGGAGGAATGCGAGGCCAACCCCACGGACCGCCAGAAGATCATGGTCCTGGGCGGCGGGCCCAACCGCATCGGCCAGGGCATTGAGTTCGACTATTGCTGCGTCCATGCCGCTCTGGCCCTGCGCGAGGATGGCTACGAGACCATCATGGTCAACTGCAATCCGGAGACCGTCTCCACCGACTACGACACCTCCGACCGCCTCTATTTCGAGCCCCTGACCCTGGAGGACGTGCTGGAGATTGTCGATAAGGAGCAACCCTTCGGCGTCATAGTCCAGTTCGGCGGTCAGACCCCCTTGAAGCTGGCACGGGCCCTGGAGGCCGCGGGTGTGCCCATCATCGGCACCAGCCCGGACTCCATCGACCTGGCGGAGGATCGGGAGCGCTTCCAGGGCATGGTTCAGGTACTGGGCCTGCTGCAGCCGCCCAATACCACCGCCCGCAGCGAGCATGACGCCATAGCGCAGGCCGCCGGCATCGGTTATCCCCTGGTTGTGCGGCCCTCCTACGTCCTGGGGGGCCGGGCCATGGAGATCGTCTATGACGCCGCGGATCTCAAGCGCTATATGCGCGACGCGGTCAGGGTCTCCCACGAGTCGCCGGTGCTGCTGGATCGCTTCCTGGACGACGCCATCGAGGTGGACGTGGATGCCATCTGCGACGGCGAGACCGTCCTCATTGGCGGCATCATGGAGCACATCGAACAGGCCGGCGTCCATTCCGGTGACTCCGCCTGCTCCCTGCCGCCCTACACCCTCTCCCCGGCGATTCAGGACCGGATGCGCCAGCAGATGACCCAGTTGGGGCATGCCCTCAAGGTGGTGGGCTTGATGAACGCCCAGTTCGCCATCAAGGATGATGATGTCTATATCCTGGAGGTCAATCCGCGCGCCTCCCGCACCGTCCCCTTCGTTTCCAAGGCCATCGGTGTCCCCCTGGCCAAGGTGGCGGCCCGCTGCATGGTGGGCCGCACCCTGATTCAGCAGGGCCATGCCAAGGAGCTGAAGCCCAAGCACTATTTCGTCAAGGAGGCGGTGTTCCCCTTCATCAAGTTCCCGGGCGTGGATACGGTCCTCGGCCCTGAGATGAAATCGACGGGGGAGGTTATGGGCGTGGGCGAGACCTTCGGCGAGGCCTTTGGCAAGGCCCAGTTGGGTGCCGGGACCAAGCTGCCGGCCAAGGGCAAGGCTCTGTTGAGCGTGCGCGAGGCCGACAAGCGCCGCCTGGTGCCCGTCGCCCAGGATCTGGTCGAGCTGGGCTTCCAGCTTTACGGCACCCATGGCACGGCGGCGGTGTTGCGGGCGGCGGGTATCCCCTGCGTGCGGGTCAATAAGGTTTTCGAGGGCCGGCCTCACATTGTCGATATCATAAAAAACAACGAGATCAGCTTCATCGTCAATACGACCGAGGGGGCCAAGGCCATCGCCGATTCCGCCGCCATTCGCCGGGCCGCGCTCCAGCATAAGGTGAGCTACACCACCACCATCGCCGGCGCCGAGGCCACCTGCCTGGCCCTTCGGCACGGGGCCGCCCTGGCGGTGAATCGCTTGCAGGAACTTTACTGAGATTCCGGCGCCGGCCTGGGCCGGCGCCGGAACCGAACGAGAGGCCGCCGCGGGCGGCCCGGTTTTTTTGATGAGGACATCACCATGAGCAAAGTCCCCCTCACCGCCAGGGGCGCCGAGAAGCTGCGCGAGGAACTGGAGCGGCTCAAGCGCATCGAGCGTCCGCGCGTCATCGAGGCCATCTCGGAGGCCCGGGCCCACGGCGATCTCAAGGAGAACGCCGAATACCATGCCGCCCGCGAGCAGCAGAGCTTCATCGAGGGCCGCATCAAGGATATCGAGGGCAAGCTGTCCCACGCCCATATCATTGATGTCACGCAGCTCGCGACGGATGGCCGGGTCGTCTTCGGCGCCACGGCGATCGTGCTGGAGCTGGATAGGGACGAGACCGAGCATAGCTTCCAGATTGTCGGCGATGACGAGGCCGACCTGGCCCTTGGCATGATTTCCATCAGTTCCCCCATCGCCAGGGCCCTGATTGGCAAGCGCGAGGGCGACACGGCCACCGTGGACGCCCCGGGGGGGCTGCGCGAGTTCGAGATCCTGGAAGTGCGCTACGTCTGACCGGGCCCGGCTGACGGCGAATTCTGGGTTTGCGCCCCATCCCAGGCCCCATTATTCTTTTGCGATTCGATTCGTTATGCGCGGAGGCCCCCCATGGCTGCCCAGACCCTTTATGACAAATTGTGGGACGAGCATCTCGTCCGCTACGACGAGGATGGCACGGCGCTCCTCTACATCGACCGCCAGTTGGTCCACGAGGTCACCTCGCCCCAGGCCTTCGCCGGGCTGCGCCTGACCGGGCGCCAGCCCTGGCGGGTCGCGGCCAATCTGGCGGTGCCCGATCACAATGTCCCCACCACGGATCGCGATAAGGGCATCGTCGATCCGGTCTCGCGCCTCCAGGTGGAGACCCTGGGCCGCAACTGCATCGAATTCGGCATCACCGAGTTCGGCATGGGGGATCCCCGCCAGGGCATCGTCCACGTCATGGGGCCGGAACAGGGCTTCACCCAGCCGGGCATGACCATCGTCTGCGGCGACTCCCACACCTCGACCCATGGCGCCTTTGGGGCCCTTGCCTTCGGCATCGGCACCTCCGAGGTGGAGCATGTCCTGGCGACCCAGTGCCTGCTGCAGCGCAAGTCCAAGACCATGCTGGTCAGCGTCGATGGCCAGTTGGGGCGGGGCCTCACCGCCAAGGACATCGTACTGGCCATCATCGGCGAGATCGGCACCGCGGGCGGCACCGGTTATGTCATCGAGTTTGGCGGCGAGGCCATCCGGGCCTTGTCCATGGAGGGCCGCATGACGGTCTGCAACATGACCATCGAGGCGGGGGCCCGCGCCGGTCTGGTGGCGGTGGACGAGAAGACCATCGAGTACGTCCGTGGCCGGCCCTTTGTCGCCCAGGGGGAAGTCTTCGAACAGGCGGCAGCCCACTGGCGCACCCTGGTCAGCGACCCCGGCGCCCGGTTCGACCGGGTGGTCCACTTGGACGCGGCGGCCCTCAAACCACAAGTCACCTGGGGCACCTCGCCGGAGATGGTGGTGGCCATCGATGACCGGGTGCCCAATCCCGCCGCCGAGCCCGACCCGACCAAGGCCGCGGGCATGCGCCGCGCCCTGGAGTACATGGGTCTGGAGGCCGGGACGCCGATTACCGAGATTCGGCCGGACAAGGTCTTCATCGGTTCCTGCACCAATTCCCGCATCGAGGACCTGCGCGCCGCCGCCGAGGTGATCAAGGGCCGCCGGGTGGCCGCCAGCATCAAGCTGGCCATGGTGGTGCCGGGCTCGGGCCCGGTGAAGGAGCAGGCCGAGGCCGAGGGCCTGGATGCGATCTTCCGCGCCGCGGGCTTCGAGTGGCGCGACCCGGGCTGCTCCATGTGTCTGGCCATGAACGCCGACCGCCTGGAGCCGGACGAGCGCTGTGCCTCCACCTCCAACCGTAATTTCGAGGGCCGGCAGGGGCAGGGTGGGCGCACCCATCTGGTGAGCCCCGCCATGGCCGCCGCCGCCGCCGTGACCGGCCACTTCGTCGACGTGCGGACGCTTTAAGAGGACCCTGTCAATGGAAAAATTCGCCGATTTCACGGGCAAGGTCTGCCCCCTCGACCGTGCCAATGTCGATACAGACGCCATCATCCCCAAGCAATTCCTCAAGAGCATCGAGCGGACCGGCTTCGGGCCCAACCTGTTCGACGAGTGGCGCTATCTGGATCAGGGCGAGCCCGGCCAGGATTGCACCAACCGTCCGTTGAACATGAACTTCGTCCTCAACGACCCGCGCTATGCCGAGGCCAGCATCCTGCTGGCGTGGGAGAATTTCGGCTGCGGTTCCTCCCGCGAGCATGCCCCCTGGGCCTTGATGGATTACGGCTTCCGCGTCATCCTGGCCCCCAGCTTCGCCGATATCTTCTTCAACAACTGTTTCAAGAACGGCATACTGCCGATTGTCCTGGACGCGGCCAGGATCGACTGGCTCTTCTCCCAGGCTAATGGCCCTCGGGCCCTGGAAATCGAGGTGGATCTCCTAGGCCAGACCCTGACGCCAGTTGGAGGTAAGGCCTTCCCCTTTGATATGGACCCCTTCCACAAGGAATGCCTGCACAAGGGCCTGGACGACATCGGCCTGACACTCCATCACGTGGATGAGATTCGGACCTACGAGGAGCGGCGCTGGCGCGAGGCGCCCTGGTTGTTCGTCTAGGCGCGCCTCGCCAGCCTTACCCCCGGGAATTTCATCCGCTTTTTAGCGATAACTCCATCATTCCACAAGGCAACGAGACACGTGAGCAAGAAGATTCTGATCCTGCCGGGCGACGGCATTGGCCCCGAGATCGTCCATGAGGCCGTCAAGGTCCTGGCCTGTCTGCGCGACGATTATGGCCTGGACATCGCTATGGACGAGGCCCTGGTGGGCGGCGCGGCCATCGATGCCACCGGCGGCCCCTTGCCGGAGGCGACCCTGGAGCTGGCCCGGGAGGTCGATGCCGTCCTGCTCGGCGCCGTGGGCGGCCCCAAGTGGGAGCCCCTCCCCATCGCCATCCGGCCGGAAAAGGGCCTGCTGGGCCTGCGTGCGGGTCTCGGCCTCTTCGCCAACCTGCGTCCGGCCATCCTCTACCCCCAATTGGCGGCGGCCTCGTCCCTGCGTCCCGAGGTCGTCTCCGGGCTGGACATCGTCATCGTGCGCGAACTGACGGGCGACATTTATTTCGGCCAGCCGCGGGGCACCCATGTCCGCGAGGATGGTGAACGCGTCGGCGTCAACACCATGATCTACAGCGAGTCGGAGATCCGTCGCATCTGTCGCGTCGCCTTCGACATCGCCCGCCAGCGCGGCAAGCGCCTCTGCTCGGTGGACAAGGCCAATGTCCTGGAATGCACCGAGCTCTGGCGTGAGGTGGCGACCGAGGTCGGGGCCGAGTACCCGGACGTGGCCCTGAGCCATATGTACGTCGATAACTGCGCCATGCAACTGGTGCGCAACCCCAAGCAGTTCGACGTCATCGTCACCGGCAATATCTTCGGCGACATCCTCTCGGACGAGGCCTCCATGCTGACGGGCTCCATCGGCATGTTGCCCTCGGCCTCCCTGGACGAGCACGGCAAGGGCATGTACGAGCCTATCCACGGTTCGGCCCCGGACATCGCCGGCCAGGGCGTGGCCAATCCGCTGGCCACCATCCTGTCCCTGGCCATGATGCTGCGTTACTCCCTGGGCGACGAAGCCGGGGCCAAGCGGATCGATCGAGCGGTGACGCGGGTCCTCGATCAGGGGTTGCGGACCGCGGACATTATGTCCACGGGCATGCGGCGGGTCAGCACGTCTGAAATGGGCGACGCCGTCGTGGCGGCCCTGAGTGGGGAGTAGTTAGTTATGAATCGAGTCGGTTTTATCGGTTGGCGCGGCATGGTGGGCTCGGTCCTTATGGGCCGGATGCTGGAGGAAAATGACTTTGCGGTCATCCCGGAGCCCATCTTCCTCACCACCTCCCAGGTCGGCCAGCCCGGTCCGGACGTGGGTCAGGGGGCCGTGCCCCTGCTCGACGCCAACGACTTGCAGGCCCTGGCCGCCATGGACGCCATCGTCACCTGTCAGGGCGGCGACTATACCAAGGCGGTCTATCCAAAGCTGCGCGCCGCCGGTTGGAAGGGCTACTGGATCGACGCCGCCTCCAGCCTGCGCATGGAGCAGGAAAGCACTATCATCCTGGACCCGGTGAACCTGGACGTCATCGAGGCAGCGCTGGGGGCGGGGAAGCGCGACTTCATCGGCGGCAACTGCACGGTCAGCCTGATGCTGATGGCCATCGGCGGCCTCTTCCGCCATGACCTGGTGGAGTGGGTTACCTCCATGACCTACCAGGCCGCCTCCGGGGCGGGCGCCAAGAACATGCGTGAACTCCTCTCCCAAATGGGTACCCTCCACGCCGGCTGCGCCGATTGGCTGGCGGACCCGGCCTCGGCCATCCTGGAGATCGACCGGGTGGTCACCGAGACCATGCGTGGCGGCGGCTTCCCGACGGCAAACTTTGGGGCCCCCCTGGCGGGCAGTCTCATCCCCTGGATCGACACCCCGCTGGAGAACGGCCAGAGCCGCGAGGAGTGGAAGGGCCTGGTGGAGACCAACAAGATCCTCGGCCGCCAGGACAACCCCATCCCCATCGACGGCACCTGTGTACGCATTGGCGCCATGCGCTGCCATAGCCAGGGCCTGGTCATTAAGCTGAAGCAAAAGGCTCCCCTTGACGAATTGGTGGAGATGATCGCCGGTGCCAACGACTGGGTGAAGGTGGTCCCCAACGAGCGCCCGGCGACGGTCGCCGGCTTGTCCCCCGCCACCGTCACCGGCACCCTGACGGTGCCCGTCGGCCGGCTGCGCAAGATGAACCTGGGCGACGACTATCTGAACGCCTTCACCGTCGGCGACCAGTTGCTCTGGGGCGCCGCCGAGCCGCTGCGCCGCATGCTGCGGCTCCTGGGGCAAGGCTGAGGTCGGTTTGGTCGTGGGTGGCGCGACATCAGGGACCGGCGGGGCTGCGCAACCCCCTCGGCTCCCGGTGTGTGACTGACGCAAGTCCATGTCCTGCTGCCTGAAACAGGCCTCCGTTCTCTCCTTGGCCCTGCTGCCGGCCCTCGCCGGGGCCCTGGGGTTGGGCGGTATCCGCGGCGAATCCGCCCTCAACGAACCCTTCCTGGGTCGGATCGAGCTTAACGGTGTCGCCCCGGAGGAACTGGATGGGGTCAAGGTATTTCTGGCCCCCGAGGCCGAGTTCACCAAGGCCGGCTCCCCTCGGTCCGATTTTCTGACCGGCCTGATCTTCGTCCCCGAGGTCTCCCCGGAGGGCAAGGTCCAGGTGCGGGTCACCAGTACCAAGCCCATTCGCGAGCCCTACCTGGACTTTCTTGTCGAGGTCACCTGGCCCAAGGGGCGTCTGGTCAAGGGCTACACGGTCCTGCTCGATCCCCCGACGACGCTGCATCGGCCGCCGCCCAAGGTGACGCCGCCCAAGGCCCTGGCGCCGGCACCCGTCGCCGCGCCGGCCTCGCCCTCTACCGCCCCCCCGGACAGGTCGCCGGTCTTCGCGGGGCAAACGGCCAGCCCGTCGCCCCAGGCCCGGGTGCCTGCCCCTGCGCCGCTCCCGCCGCCCCCCACCGGCTATCCTCTGCGCTATGGCCCGGTGCCCTCCGGGGGCAACCTGACCAGCGTGGCCCGGCGCATGGCCCCCGAGGGCGCCAGCCAGGCCCAGACGGCCCTGGCCATCTATCGCGCCAACCCTCAAGCCTTCGGTGGCGGGAATATCAATAAGATCAAGGCGGGTGCGCGCCTGGAGATACCGCGCCCCCATCTGATTTTTGCCTTTGACGCGGAGACGGCCAAACAACAGTACCTGGCCGCTCAGCGTGGACAGCCGCTGCCCCCCCTGCCGGTG